>NZ_JBFOCX010000013.1:0-178323 GCF_040908025.1 Aeromonas sp. R9-2 | reverse complement strand
GCGCCGTCATACGGCGCGACCCTTGACCCACTTACGCGTACAGCGGGTTGACCTTGTCGGCATCGATGCCGTACTTGGCGATGGCGTCGGCCACAACCTGCTTGTCTACCTCGCCGCGCTTGGCCAGTTCGGTCAGAGCAGCAACCACCACGTAGAACTCGTTCACTTCGAAGTGACGACGCAGGTTGGCACGGCTGTCGGAACGGCCGTAACCGTCGGTACCCAGCACGCGGTAGTTCTCGGTCGGAACGAAGGCGCGAACCTGATCGGCGAAGGACTTCATGTAGTCGGTCGCAGCGATGGTGGCTTCGGAACCCAGTACCTGAGCGATGTAGGGAACACGCGCTTCAGAGGTCGGGTGCAGCATGTTCCAGCGATCCGCGTCCTGACCGTCACGAGCCAGCTCGTTGAAGGAGGTGACGCTGAACACATCGGAACCGATGCCGTACTCGCTGGCCAGGATCTGGGCAGCCTTGCGCACGTGACCCAGGATGGAACCACAACCCAACAGCTGAACTTTCGCCTTGGCACCGGCGACGGATTCCAGCTTGTAGATACCCTTGCGGATGCCTTCCTCGGCGCCTTCCGGCATGGCCGGCATGGCATAGTTCTCGTTCAGGGTGGTGATGTAGTAGAACACGTTCTCCGGGTTCTCACCGTACATGCGGCGCAGGCCGTCCTGTACGATCACCGCCACTTCATAGGCGTAGGACGGATCGTAGGAGATGCAGTTCGGGATGGTGTTCGCCAGGATGTGGCTGTGACCATCTTCGTGCTGCAGACCTTCGCCGTTCAGGGTAGTACGACCGGAGGTCGCACCCAGCAGGAAGCCACGGGCTTGCTGGTCACCGGCTGCCCACGCCATGTCGCCAATCCGCTGGAAGCCGAACATGGAGTAGTAGATGTAGAACGGGATCATCGGGCAATCGTTGGTGCTGTAAGAGGTCGCAGCAGCCAGCCAGGAGGACATGGCGCCCAGCTCGTTGATACCGTCTTGCAGAACCTGACCCTGCTTGTCTTCCTTGTAGTAGGAGACGATGTCGCGGTCTTGCGGGGTGTACTGCTGACCGTGCGGGCTGTAGATACCGATCTGGCGGAACAGACCTTCCATACCGAAGGTACGGGCTTCGTCAGCGAGGATCGGAACGATGCGCTTGCCGATGGACTTGTCTTTCAGCATCACGTTCAGGGAACGCACGAACGCCATGGTGGTGGAGATTTCGCGCGCCTGCTCACCCAGCAGCGGACCGAAGGCATCCAGTGCCGGGATTTCCAGCTTGGTGGTGCTTTCGCGCAGACGGGTCGGCACATAGCCTTTCAGGGCAGTGCGACGGTCGTGCAGGTATTTGTGCTCGGCAGAACCGGCTTCGATCTTCAGGTAAGGCAGATCGGCCAGCTGCTCGTCGGCCACCGGCAGGTTGAAGCGGTCACGCAGGTGACGCACGGAGTCCAGCTCCATCTTCTTGACCTGGTGAGCGATGTTCTTGCCTTCAGCCGCTTCACCCATGCCGTAACCCTTGATGGTCTTGGCCAGAATAACGGTCGGCTTGCCCTTGGTCTGGGTCGCCTTGTTGAACGCAGCGAACAGTTTGCGAGGATCGTGACCACCGCGGTTCAGGGCGAAGATCTCCTCGTCGGTCATGTCTTTGACCAGCGCGGCAGTTTCCGGATAACGGTTGAAGAAGTGCTCGCGGATGTAGCCACCGTCGCGGGACTTCATGGTCTGGTAGTCACCGTCCACGGTCTCGTTCATCAGCTGGATCAGCTTGCCGGAAGTGTCTTTCTTCAGCAGCTCATCCCACTTGCGACCCCAGATAACCTTGGTGACATCCCAACCGGCGCCAGCAAACAGGCCTTCCAGCTCGTTGATGACCTTGCCGTTACCGACAACCGGACCATCCAGACGCTGCAGGTTGCAGTTGACCACGAATACCAGGTTGTCGAGCTTTTCACGCACGGCAACGGTCAGGGCACCCTTGGCTTCCGGCTCGTCCATCTCGCCATCACCCAGGAAGGCGTAAACGGTCTGCTCGGAGCAATCCTTGATACCACGGTCGGTCAGGTACTTCAGGAAGCGAGCCTGATAGATGGCGGCGATGGGGCCCAGACCCATGGAGACGGTCGGGAACTGCCAGAAGTCCGGCATCAGTTTCGGGTGCGGATAGGAAGGGATACCCTTGCCGTCCACTTCCTGACGGAAGTTGTCCAGCTGCTCTTCGGTCAGACGACCTTCAGCAAAGGCGCGAGCATAGATGCCCGGGGAGATATGACCCTGGAAGTAAACCAGATCGCCACCATCCTTCTCGTTGCGAGCACGGAAGAAGTGGTTGAAGCAGACATCATAGATGGTCGCAGAAGAAGCGAAGGAAGACATGTGACCACCCAGGTCCAGGTCTTTCTTGGACGCGCGCAGCACGATCATCATGGCGTTCCAGCGGATGATGGCGCGAATGCGGCGTTCCATCTCCAGGTCACCCGGGTAGTCCGGCTCATCGCTGGACGGGATGGTGTTGATGTAATCGCGATTTGCCTTGGCAGCCACGTCCACACCGCTTACGCGGGCTTTCTCGGCCAACTGTTCAAGGATGAACTGAGCGCGTTGCGGACCCTCTTCACGCAGCAGGGATTCCAGAGAGGCAAGCCACTCCAGCGTTTCTATCGGGTCCACATCGTTCTTCAGGATATCAGACATGGCTGGTTCCTATGTTGTTGTGATTGCACGGCATTGCACGGCGAAGGGCGCAAGCATTCGACAATAGAGCCTTGTGGGATTAGTTTTCCTGCTGACGGATCCGACGCATGGATCGCTGGATCCGGCTGTCTTCCCTCTGCATATCCAACAAGGTGTCCTCGATAAAGGCCAGATGCTCATGACAAGCTGTTCTGGCCCGCTCCGGAGCCCCCGAAAGAATAGCCTCGATCAGATTCGCGCGATGGCGACGTATCTTGGCTACCACTCCCGGGCGGCGATTCAAAATCTCGTTATTCTGCAGAATGTTCTGCTCGAGCATCGGGCTCATTGCCCGCAGCAGGTGCAGCAGCACCACGTTGTGGGACGCCTCGGCCACCGCCAGATAGAACTGGGTGACGGCTGCCGACTCGGCCACCAGCGAGCCCAGCTGGCCCGCCTCTTCGATGGTGGTTTGCACCTGACGAATGCGCTCGAAATCAGACCCGGTTCCCCGCAAGGCCGCGTAGTAGGCACAGATGCCTTCCAACGCGTGGCGAAACTCCAGCAGGTCATACTGGGCTTCCGGGTGGGTACTGAGCAGTTCGAACAGAGGATCGGCGATCCCCTTGCTCAGGGCATTCTGCACATAAGTGCCGCCGCCCTGACGGCGATAAAGCAATCCGCGCGCTTCCAGTCGCTGGATGGCTTCGCGCAAGGAGGGGCGCGATACCTGAAACTGGATGGCGAGTTCCCGCTCGGGAGGCAATTTCTGCCCCGGTTGCAGGCTGCCTTCCAGAATCATCTGTTCCAGCTCGGCGACAATGGAGTCGGCCAACTTGGGTTGCGTAATCTTGCGATAGGGCATGAGGCTACTTTGTTAAATTGGTATTACCAATTTTATGGATGGGGCGAAAATTAGCAGAGGCCTTTTGAAAAGTCCACTCAAAAGATGATCTGAGTCAAGAATCGGCCCCACCACTTAAGAGGTAAAGCAGGTGAAACATGATTTAGCTCATAGAAAATGGTCTGACCAATATTCTTGACCGCGCTCACAAATAACATTTTCGCAACCAGAGACAAAAATGGCCTGCCAGATAGGCAAGCCATTGATTTTAAAATCCAAACTAAATTTGAATATTTACTTTAGCTGTTTAGTAACTGACGGTAGTAATCCCACTGGAAACTGGCACCGGGATCCGTCTTGCGCCCTGGTGCGATATCGCAATGGCCGACAATTTTTTCGTGGGTAATCGCCGGATAGCGCTCCGAGATGGCTCGAGTGAGCCCTGCCAATGCCCGGTATTGAGCCTCGGTATAGGGGATTTCGTCAGTCCCTTCCAGCTCGATGCCAATGGAGAAGTCATTACATGCCTCCCTCCCCTGCCAGCTCGATACTCCCGCATGCCAGGCACGCTCGCCGAACGGCACATACTGCACCAGCTCGCCATCACGGCGGATCAGGCAGTGGGCCGAAACCCGCAGCTGATGGATACCGGCAAAATAGGGGTGAGCCTCGGGGTCGAGCCGCCCCATAAAAAGATCGTCGATAAAGGGGCCGCCGAACTCCCCCGGCGGCAGGCTGATGCCATGCACCACCAGCAGGGAGATATCATCCGGCGCTGCCCGTTCGTTGTGATGGGGAGAAGGCACCCGGCGCGCCTGCTGGCACCAGCCAGCGGCATCGATAGAGAAACAAGGTTGCGAAGCGAGTTGAGTCATCGGCTACTCGAATTGGCTGATAAATGGCGAGAAAACGAAGATACCTGATAAGCAACCCGACACCAACTCACTGAATCAAAGGGAAATGGTATGTTAGGCTGAGTCATCTTCCGCTCGATTATGGATGGGGTATGCAGCACACGGCACGCTGGATGTGGTTACTGGCCTGGCTCTCTTTGATGGGCCTGCTGACCCTCTATTTTCACTCCCGCAACCAACCAAGCGTCACCGCCAGCGGCGAGCTGTTGCTGCGAGCCGACCAGAGCGGCCACTATCGTCTGGAGGGTGCCATCAACGGCCAGCCGGTGCAACTGCTGCTCGATACCGGCGCCACCCGTATCACCATCCCGCAGCAAGTTGCCGAGCGCCTCGGCCTGACCGCTCATGGCAGCAGCCAGGTCAATACCGCCGCGGGGCAGATCCGGGTCGGCAACGGCACCATCGAAACGCTGGCGATGGGGCCATTGACCTTGTACGATCTGGCCATCTTTATCAATCCGGCGGCAGACGGTGACGAAGTGCTGGTTGGCATGAACGCCCTCGGTCGGCTGGAGCTGGTTCAAAAGGAGCGGCAACTGCTGCTCAGACCCTTGCAGGAATAAGGCATGTTTCAACAGGATGTCAGCCGCGCCGTGCGCGCCGCACTACTCGAAGATCTGGGCGATGCCCTCACCACGCTGGACCAACCGGACGTCAGCGCCGATATCACCGCCCAGCTGATCCCGGCCGACCGGATGGCCACTGCCCGGGTCATCACCCGTGAGGCCGGTGTGTTCTGCGGCCAGCCCTGGGTGGATGAAGTGTTCGTACAACTCGGCGGCGACGTGAAGGTGGAGTGGAAGGTGCAGGATGGGGAAGTGCTCTCCCCCAATCAGGAGCTTTTTCGCCTCCATGGCCCTGCCCGCCAGCTGCTGACTGGCGAGCGCAATGCGCTGAACTTTGTCCAGACCCTCTCCGGCGTCGCCACCCTCACTGCTCGCTATGTGGCAGAGCTGGAGGGCACCGACTGCCGCCTGCTCGACACCCGCAAGACCATTCCTGGGCTGCGCACCGCCCAGAAGTACGCGGTCACCTGTGGCGGCGGCAAGAATCACCGCATCGGCCTCTACGACGCCTATCTCATCAAGGAGAACCACATCCTCGCCTGTGGCGGTATTGCCGAGGCGATTAATGAGGCTCGTCATCTCAATCCGGGCAAACCGGTGGAGGTGGAAGTGGAATCACTGGCAGAACTGGAGCAGGCGCTGGCGGCCAACGCCGATATCGTGATGCTGGACAACTTCGACGTGACCATGATGCGGGAAGCGGTCGCCATCAATCAGGGCCGCGCCAAGCTGGAAGTCTCCGGCAATGTCACCCTCGACACTCTGGCAGAGTTTGCCGCCACCGGCGTCGATTTTATCTCGGTCGGGGCGCTGACCAAGCATGTACGGGCGCTCGATCTCTCCATGCGCTTTATCCAGCAGTGAGATTCACCCCGCAGGCCTGAGCAAATACTCGACCTAACCGGATAAACAACTTGCAAAAGGCGCCATGGGCGCCTTTTCTTTATGCAGGATCCCTCAGCAAAGGAGTGTAATGACGGACCCGCTTTCACCCGCAACAAAGAGTCATAAGAAGCCACTTATTTTATGACTCGCATCAAGTTTTTGGTAAATGACATGAAAGTGGTTAACAAAGACAGCAATCTCTGTTGCCACCCCTGACAGCTCGGATAAGATACTGACGTTCGGATGGTTTTCTACCGACACTTCCCAGGAACCAAGGATAAAAGGATATTTTCCATGAAGAGCGAAATGAAGAAACAATCGGGTTTTACCCTTATTGAATTGATGATCGTGGTCGCGATCGTCGCCATTCTGGCCGCGGTAGCGCTGCCTGCGTATCAAACATATACAAAGCGGGCTAAATTTGCTGAAGTTGTCTCAGCTGTAGGCCCAGCAAAAACCGCAGTTGAAGTTTGTATCCAAGGCTCTTCAGCAACTGTGGATGCGAACTTAATGGCAACATGCTCCACCGCTGGTGACTCAGCAGTCAGCGGCGCATTCAACACGGCGATAGTCGCAACTGTTGATGCGGCCGCCAGTGGCGCTACTGGTGTTGTGATTACAGCTACTGGGGCCACTGCTCCTTTTGGCGCAACAAACAACGCGTTTACATTAACCGGTACAGCCAATACTACCACTCGCCAAGTAACCTGGGTTAAGGGTGGAACATGTGAAGCAGGCGGTCTCTGTTAACGCATGACCTCTAGTCCTAATAGCGGCCTGGCGTTAAGCCTGGCCGCCTCTTCACTGATCAGTGAAGAGGACTCCCAGCGCTATCTGAGCCAGGCCAAGGCCCAGCGCAAACCCTTTGTGACATTTCTGATAGAGAACGAGATCCTCGACAGCAAGGCGCTCGCCGATTTTTGCGAGCTGGAGTATGGGGTACCTCTGCTGGATCTTGCCGCCTTCGATTTGGCCGAGATCCCGCAGAAGTACCTCAATCAGAAGCTGATTGAGAAACACCACGTCCTGCCCATCTACACCCAGGGCCACACCCTCTATATCGCCATGTCGGATCCGACCAATGTCTCGGCGTTGGAGGACTTTGGCTTCAGCTTCGGTCTTCATACTGAAGCCCTGCTGGTGGAGGAGAACAAGCTCACCGCCGCCATCGGCAAGCTGCTGGAGAGCGAAAATGACGCCCTCGGCATGGAGGATATCGACGAGTCCGAGATTTCGGATCTCGAGGTCTCCGACGAAAACAGTCGGCTGGACGAGAGCGTCAATACTGCCGATGACGATGCTCCCATCGTCAAGTACATCAACAAGATCCTGATGGACGCCATCAAGCGTGGTGCCTCCGACCTGCACTTCGAGCCCTATGAGTTCAAGTATCGGGTCCGCTTTCGCATCGATGGCATCCTGCACGAGATCGCCACACCGCCGGTCAATCTCTCCAACCGCTTCTCCGCCCGCCTCAAGGTGATGGCACGACTCGATATCGCCGAGCGGCGGCTGCCACAGGATGGCCGCATCAAGTTGAAGCTGTCGCGCAACAAGTCGATGGATATGCGGGTCAACACCCTGCCCACCATGTGGGGAGAGAAGATCGTTATCCGTCTGCTCGACTCCTCGGCGGCACGCCTCAATATCGAGCAACTCGGCTTTGATGACCGGCAGAAGGCGCAGTACCTGCGCGCCCTCTCTAAGCCACAGGGGATGATCCTGGTGACCGGCCCCACCGGCTCGGGCAAAACGGTCTCGCTCTATACCGGCCTCAATATTCTCAACACCACCGAGGTAAACATCTCCACCGCCGAAGACCCGGTGGAGATCAACCTGCCCGGCGTCAACCAGGTGCAGGTCAACCCCAAGGCGGGGCTCACCTTTGCAAGCGCCCTGCGCTCCTTCCTGCGGCAAGACCCGGATGTGGTGATGGTGGGGGAAATTCGCGATCTGGAAACTGCCGAAATCGCCATCAAGGCAGCACAAACCGGCCACCTGGTGCTCTCCACCCTGCATACCAACTCGGCTGCCGAAACCCTGACCCGAATGATGAACATGGGGGTGCCCGCCTTCAACATCGCCTCCTCGGTGACCCTGATCATGGCCCAGCGGTTGGCCCGTAAACTGTGCGACCACTGCAAGGCGCCGGAAGTGGTGCCGGAAGCCGAACTACTGGAGCTGGGCTTTACGCCGCAGCAGCTGGCAGCCGGGCTGCGACTGTTCAAACCGGTCGGTTGCAAGGAGTGTTCCGGCGGCTACAAGGGACGAGTCGGCATCTACGAAATCATGCTGATGTCAGAGAACATCGCCAAATTGATCATGCAGGGGGCAAACTCCCTGCAAATCGCAGCTATCGCGCAGAAGGAGGGGATGCGCACCCTGCGCACCTCGGGACTGGAGAAGGCCCGGCTCGGGGTCACCAGTCTGGCCGAGGTCAATCGGGTCACCACCAACTGATCCATGTGACGGAACGACCCGCCGGTTTGGTTGGCAGAGCGAATTCGTCGTTCACGAACACGGAATAGATGACAGCCCGAATGACAGAATAATCAGGCATTAAAGTGACCGGGCTGGCGCCAAGAAGGTACCACCCACCCTATCAGTACCCCGCAGGCATCAAGCCAGTCGGGCACCTTGACCAGGTTGGTGACGTGCAGAGTCCGACTCTGACAACTAACCCCATTGCAGGATGCAAAGATGGCAACCCTAACGAAAAAGAACAATGCCCCCAAGAAAGTCTTCGCCTTCCGCTGGCACGGGGTTAATCGCAAGGGGCAGAAGGTCTCCGGCGAGCTGCAGGCCGACAGCATCAACACCGTCAAGACCGAACTACGCAAGCAGGGAGTCAACGTCACCAAGGTAGCCAAGAAATCCCAGGGGCTCTTCTCCAAGGGCGGCGCCAAGATCAAACCGATGGATATCGCCATCGTCTCACGCCAGATCACCACCATGCTCTCCGCCGGCGTACCACTGGTGCAGAGCCTGCAGATCATCGCCCGCAGTCACGAGAAAGCCTCGATGCGCGAGCTGATGGGGCAGATTGCCGCCGATGTGGAGACCGGTACCCCCATGTCGGAGGCGCTGCGCCGCCATCCCCTCTACTTTGACGATCTCTACTGCGATCTGGTTGAAGCCGGTGAGCAATCCGGGGCACTGGAGACCATCTACGACCGTATCGCCACTTACCGGGAAAAGTCGGAAGCGCTCAAGTCGAAGATCAAGAAGGCGATGTTCTACCCCACCATGGTCATTCTGGTCGCCATCGTGGTCACCTCCATCCTGCTGCTGTTCGTCATTCCGCAGTTCGAGGATATCTTCAAGAGCTTCGGTGCCGAGCTGCCGGTGTTCACCCAGTTTGTTATCGGCATCTCCCGCTTTATGCAGAACTGGTGGTATGTCTTCTTTGGTGGCACCGCCCTTGGCATCTTCCTTTACGTGCGGGCCTGGCGGGCCTCCCAGAAGGTGAAAGACAATACCGACAAGTTCGTCCTCACCATTCCGGTGGTCGGGATGATCCTGCACAAGGCGGCTATGGCTCGCTTTGCCCGCACCCTGTCGACCACCTTCTCCGCCGGTATTCCGCTGGTAGATGCGCTGATTTCAGCGGCTGGCGCATCGGGTAACTATGTCTATCGCACCGCGGTAATGGCGATCCGCAACGAGGTTGTGGCCGGTATGCAGATCAACGTGGCAATGCGCACCGTCGATCTCTTCCCCGACATGGTGATCCAGATGGTGATGATCGGTGAGGAGTCCGGCGCCATCGATGATATGCTCTCCAAGGTCGCCACCATCTTCGAACAGGAGGTGGATGACTTGGTCGATGGCCTCACCAGCCTGCTGGAACCCCTCATCATGGTGGTGCTCGGGGTGCTGGTCGGCGGCATGGTTATCGCCATGTACCTGCCCATCTTCAAGCTTGGCGACGTGGTAGGCTGATTTATCAGGGCATGGCACCACAACCATGCCCTCCCCCCAATTCAATAACTGACGGTTGGTTATGACACTTCTTCTCGAGCTGGCTCACAGCTTGCCCTGGCTCTACTTCTCGCTGGTTTTTCTCTTCTCCCTGATGATCGGCAGTTTCCTCAATGTGGTGATCCACCGCTTGCCCATCATGCTGGAGCGAGAGTGGCAGGCCGAGTATCGCAGCTACTTCGCCCCCGACGAAGAGGCCATCGCACCAGAGCGCTACAACCTGATGGTCCCCCGCTCCGCGTGCCCTCACTGTGGCCACGCCATCACTGCGCTTGAGAACATCCCGCTGTTGAGCTGGCTCTGGCTCAAAGGGCGTTGCCGCGACTGCCAGGCCCCCATCTCGGCCCGCTATCCGCTGGTAGAGCTGCTGACAGCCCTGCTCTCGGTGGCCGTTGCCATGGTCATAACACCGGGCTGGGGGACGCTGGCCGCCCTATTGCTGACCTGGGTGCTGGTCGCCCTTACCTTCATCGATCTCGACAAGATGTTGCTGCCCGACCAGCTCACCCTGCCACTGCTGTGGGGCGGGCTGCTGTTCAATCTGGCAAGTGGCTTCGTCCCCTTGGCTGATGCAGTGAGCGGCGCCATGGTGGGCTATCTGGTGCTCTGGAGCCTCTACTGGGCTTTCAAGCTGCTAACCGGCAAGGAGGGGATGGGCTATGGCGACTTCAAGCTGCTGGCGGCGCTGGGCGCCTGGCTCGGCTGGCAGGCGCTGCCCATAATTCTGCTGCTCTCATCTCTGGTCGGTGCCGTGATCGGCATCAGCCTGATCGCCTTGCAAAAACATCATCAGGGCAAACCCATTCCCTTCGGCCCCTACCTCGCCATCGCGGGCTGGATTGCGCTGCTATGGGGCGATACCCTCACCCGCTGGTATCTCTCTACCCTGCTTTGAGCAAGAGGCCCCCATGTATGTAGTTGCTATCACAGGTGGTATCGGCAGCGGCAAGACCACTATCGCCAATCAGTTTGCCGCGCTGGGTATCGAGGTGGTGGATGCCGATGTGATCGCCCGCGAAGTGGTCGAGCCGGGCACCCCGGCCCTTGCTGCCATCGCCGACCATTTTGGCCCTGATGTGATTGCTCCGAGCGGTCAACTCGACCGTCGTGCACTGCGTGAGCGGGTCTTCAGCGACCCGCAGGCCAAGGGGTGGCTCAATGCCCTGCTTCACCCGCTTATTCGCAGTGAAATGCTGCGCCAGTGTGCCGCGGCCAGTTCTCCTTACTGCCTGCTGGTGGTGCCACTGCTGGTGGAGAACAAACTCACCGGCCTCGCCAATCGGGTACTGGTGATCGATGTGGACGAAGCAACCCAGATTGAGCGCACCTGCCGTCGGGATGGGGTATCGGCCGAGCAAGCCAAGGCCATCATCGCCGCCCAAGCGAGTCGGGTGGAACGCCTCGCTGCGGCGGATGATGTCATCGAAAACCACAATGGCAGCGAAATGGCGATTAAAACGCGGATTTTGGCGCTGCACGAGACATATCTGGCAATTGCCTCTCAACAAGGCCGCCAAGTGTGAGTACACTAGGCCGGTTTATGGCTGGCCAGGATTAGGCATGATTTACGATTTCCCCCTCAATGAAAAAAGCCGGACCTATCTTCGTCTGGAGTCCCTGTTTTCCCAGATCCGCGACAATCTGGAGAGTGAACAATCCTGGGCACATATCGCCTTCTTCAAGGGGCTGTTCGATCTGCAGGAGTTGCTGGAGCGTGGTGACCTGCGCGCCGACCTCATCAAGGATCTGGAGCGTCTCGGCCAGCGTCTGAGCCACTGGGCCAGCCTGCCCGACGTCGATCTGGAGCAGATCAAACTGATGCAGCAAGAGAGCAGCCAGCTCTCTCGCAACCTGCTCAACTCGCCACGCCCGGGTGCCCGCCTGAAAGAGGATCGTCTGCTCGGCTCCATCCGCCAGCGCTTCTCCATCCCCGGTGGCCTGTGTGCCTTCGATGTGCCGCAGCTGCACCACTGGCTCGGTACCCCGGCCATCACCCGTCACCAGCAGATGCAAGGCTGGCTGAGCGACATCAACCTGCTGATGAATGCCATCACCCTGCTGCTGCGTCTGTGGCGCGAATCAGGCAGCTTCAGTGAGCAGATTGCCAGCAACGGTTTCTTCCAGGACACCGCCGAGAGCGCCGAGCTGATCCGCATCAAGCTGCCGGGCAATCTGTTCTGCTACCCGACCCTGAGCGGCCACAAGAACCGCTTCGCCCTGCGCTTTCTGCCCACCGCAGAACAGCCGATTGGCGATGTGCCATTCCAGCTCGCCTGCTGCTAAGGAGGGCTTATGGTCACCAAGGTAAAGTGCCCGACCTGTCAGAGCGAAGTGGAGTGGGGCCCGCAGAGTCCGTTCCGCCCCTTCTGCAGCAAGCGCTGCCAGCTGATCGATCTCGGCGAATGGGCCGATGAAGAGAAGCGGATCCCGGGGGAGATCAACCCGGATCTGCTGCCGGAGCCGGAAGAGGGCGATCAGTGGCTATAAGCCCCTGGTCACGCACCTCTGCAATATCAAAAAAGGGCCGATTGGCCCTTTTTTCATGTTTGTTGATTACTACCGGCTCAAGCCTGCAGACCCTGTATCCGCGCTACAATCGGGCCATTGGCATCAGGGAAGTGGTAGTTGTTCAGCTCGGCCACCGGCACCCACAGGCACTCCTGCCCCTCTTTGCCGAACGGCTCACCGCTGAAACGGGTCACCTTCCAGATATCCAGCAATACCTGCTTCTCGGGGTAGTCGTGCTGCAGTTCCATGAAGGGGGCACAATCCAATACCCGGATGCCGATCTCTTCCCACAGCTCCCGATCCAGTGCGGTGAGCAGATCCTCACCCGACTCCACCTTGCCACCGGGAAACTCCCAGCGATCCCCCTGATGGCGATCGGAGGAGCGTCGGGCGATGAAGATATCGCCCCGTTCATTCTCGATGACGCCAACCGCCACCCAGATCCGTTTTTTCTGTTCCATCAATTACCTCTGTTCGCTTGTTGCCACCAATAACAAGGCGGGCTCTTGGCCCGCCTTGTTATGGCATAGCGTCGATCAGGTCAACTGACCGTGGCAGTGCTTGTACTTCTTGCCGGAACCACACGGGCAGGGATCGTTTCGGCCGACCTTCTGCTCGTCGCGTACGAAGGTGGTGTGACCCTCTTCGCCTGCGGCCTGTTCATCGGCCAGCTGGCTCTCGGCAGCGGCGTGGGTATAGGTACGGGGAGCGGCTTCCGCCTGCTGGCGTTGCTGCTCTTCCATCGCTTCCACATCGCGCTCCTGCACCTGAACACGGCTCAGGATGCTGACCACGTCGCGCTTGAGGGTTTCCAGCATCTGGGTGAACAGATCGAAGGATTCGCGCTTGTACTCCTGCTTGGGGTTCTTCTGGGCGTAACCGCGCAGATGGATACCTTGACGCAGGTGATCCATGGCCGCCAGATGCTCTTTCCAGAGGCCATCCAGGGTTTGCAGCATCACCGCCTTCTCGAAGTTGCGCAGCACCTCTTTGCCGACCAGATCTTCCTTGTGGGCATAGAGCTTGGTGGCTTCGTCCAGAATGCGCTCGCGCAGCTTCTCTTCATACAGCTTGTCATCTTCCGCCAGCCACTGCTGCAGCGGCAGATCCAGCGCGAAGTCGGCCTTCAGGCGCGCTTCCAGACCCGGCACATCCCACATCTCTTCCAGAGACTGGGGCGGGATGTACTCGTCGATCACCGCGCCGTAGACGTCGTCACGGATAACGTGAATGGTCTCGGAGATGTCGTTGGTATCCAGCAGCTCGTTGCGCTGCTCGTAGACCACCTTGCGCTGATCGTTGGCAACGTCATCAAACTCCAGCAAGCTCTTGCGGATGTCGAAGTTGCGACCTTCCACCTTGCGCTGGGCGTTTTCGATCGCCTTGGTGACCCACGGGTGCTCGATGGCTTCGCCCTCTTCCATGCCCAGCTTCTTCATCATGCCGGTCACGCGATCGGAGGCGAAGATCCGCATCAGGGTATCTTCCATGGAGAGGTAGAAACGGGAAGAGCCCGGGTCACCCTGACGACCGGAACGGCCGCGCAGCTGGTTATCGATACGACGGGATTCGTGACGCTCGGTGCCGATAATGTGCAGACCACCGGCGGCCAGCACCGCATCGTGACGCACCTGCCAGGCGGCTTTCAGCTCGGCAATCTGCTCGCTGGTCGGGTTCTCCAGCTTGGCAATCTCTGCCTGCCAGTTGCCACCCAACACGATGTCGGTACCACGACCGGCCATGTTGGTGGCGATGGTGACCGCACCTGTCTGACCGGCCTGGGCGACGATCTCCGCTTCCATGGCGTGGAACTTGGCGTTCAGCACTTTGTGCGGGATCTTCTCCTTGGTCAGGATGCCGGAGAGCAGCTCGGAGTTCTCGATAGAGACAGTACCAACCAGTACAGGCTGGCCCTTGGCCACGCACTGACGGATATCTTCGATGATGGCGGCATACTTCTCGTTGGCAGTCAGGTAGACCAGATCGCCCATGTCCTTGCGCACCATCGGCTTGTTGGTCGGGATAACCACGGTATCCAGGCCATAAATCTGCTGGAATTCAAAGGCTTCTGTATCTGCAGTACCTGTCATCCCCGCCAGCTTGTTGTAGAGACGGAAGTAGTTCTGGAAGGTGATGGATGCCAGCGTCTGGTTCTCGTTCTGGATCTTCACCCCTTCCTTCGCTTCAACGGCCTGATGCAGACCATCGGACCAGCGACGACCCGGCATGGTACGGCCGGTGTGCTCATCGACAATGACGATCTCATCTTTCTGGACGATATAGTCCACGTTACGCTCGAACAGGGTGTGAGCGCGCAGACCGGCATTGACGTGGTGCAGCAGGCTGATGTTGGAGGCGGAGAACAGGGAGTCGTTCTCGTCCAGCAGCCCCTCTTTCTTGAGCAGCTCTTCCACGAAGATCTGACCGTTTTCGGTCAGCAGGGCCTGACGGTTCTTCTCGTCCACCGTGTAGTGACCGTCGCCGGTGTACTCTTCGGTGTCTTCCTTGTCCTGCTTGACCAGCAGCGGGATCAACTTGTTGACGCGGATATAGAGCTCTGAGCTGTCTTCGGCCGGGCCGGAGATGATGAGCGGAGTACGGGCTTCATCGATAAGCACCGAGTCAACTTCATCCACCAGCGCATAGTTGAGCGGACGCTGTACGCGCTGCTCTGGCGAGAACGCCATGTTGTCGCGCAGGTAGTCAAAACCGAATTCGTTGTTGGTACCGTAGGTGATGTCGGCGGCGTAGGCGTCACGCTTCTGGGATGCGTCCATACCGGGCACGTTGCAGTCGACGGTCATGCCGAGGAAGGCGAACAGCGGACGGTTCGCTTCCGCATCACGCTTGGCCAGGTAGTCGTTCACCGTCACCACGTGGACGCCGCGGCCACTCAGGGCATTCAGGTAAGCTGGCAGAGTCGCAGTAAGAGTCTTACCTTCACCGGTTTTCATTTCCGCAATGCGGTTGGAGTTCAGCACCATGCCGCCGATCAGCTGCACGTCGAAGTGACGCATGCCAAACACCCGCTTGGAGGCTTCACGCACGGTCGCGAACGCTTCCGGCAGCAACTGCTCCAGGGTCTCACCCTGCTCGATACGCTGACGATACTCGGCCGTTTTGGCCTGCAACTCGGCATCGGACAGAGCCTCGAACTGCGGCTCCATGGCATTGATCTGTTTTACAATTTTGCGCAAAGCCTTGAGCGTTCTGTCGTTCCGGCTGCCGATAATCTTGGTAAGCAGTGTGCTAATCATGGGTACCAACTATTTCTGGTTATAAAAGCGTTCCGTCACTGGAACCTGAAGAAAAAAACCTAACCCCGTCTGGCACTGAGAAAGCGTGCGGGGTTGACCTGACGACCATCTTTCAACACTTCGTAATGCAGATGGACCCCGGTCGCGCGACCGGTGCGTCCCATCAAGGCAATCTTCTGACCCTGATCAACCAGGGTGCCCACCTCGACCAGCAACTTGGAGTTGTGGGCATAGCGGGTGACCAGGCCATTGCCGTGATTAATCTCCACCATATTGCCAAATTCCGGATGACGGCCCGCCCAGCTGACAATGCCGGGCCCGGTGGCCAGAATCGGGGTTCCGGGTTTGCCACGGAAATCGACCCCTTTGTGCATCTTGGCACGCCCGTTGAACGGATCGACCCGTCCACCAAACCCGGACGAGACCCAAACTCGCTCCTGTTTGACTGGCGTGCCGGAAATAAAACCGGCATCGGTGATATGGTGATTCATGATGAAAGATTCAAGTACCGACAGCTGCTCTTCACGGCTGCTGAGCTGCTGGCTGAGGTGCTTCATCGAGGCTTGCAGCTCGTTGAGGCTCACTTCCAGCTCTTCATCATAAGAAGGGCCGCCCATGGGGGGCAGCTCTTTGAAATTGAACTCGTCGGGATCGAGATCGGCCTGCTCGGTCAATCGTTCGCCGAGGGCATTGAGACGGCCAAGCTGGCCCTGCATGGTGCCTACCTGAGCAGCCAGCATTGCCAACTGTTCACGGGCTTCGTCGCCACTCTGGTCGACGGACTGTTGCTCGGCAACGGCAAGCGCCACTTCCAGCGCCTCCATTTTCTGGTGCCAGCTCTGCCAGAGCCAACCACCACCAAGGGCTAACAGGGAGAAGAGAATACCGCCGACCCAGGCCAGACGTTGTTTGGGCAGGTGCAACTTGCGTCGCTGCTTGCCATGGAGGATCAGGGTAATGCTCATAGAAATCAGTCTGCTCGGTCAGGTGCGGCCAGGAGCCTGCACGGGAAATAAAACCGGGAGATAATCGGTATTAAAGGATGGAGTAAACAAATGACGGAACGTCGGTGCGGAGAGAGGACCGACGTTCCGTTGCACAGCTATCAGGCCAGAACCAGACCGTTATCGTAGTAAGCGATAGGCGCTTTGTCGCCCTCACCCTCGAAGGTCACCAGTTCCCAAGCCTCCTGCTCGGCCAGCAAGGCACGCAGCAGCTTGTTGTTCAGGGCATGTCCGGTCTTGTAGGCACGGAACTCACCGATGATGCTGCGGTTACACATATAGAGGTCACCGATCGCGTCCAGCATCTTGTGCTTGACGAACTCGTCCTCATAACGCAAACCGTCTTCGTTCAGCACCCGATAGTCGTCCAGTACCACGGCGTTTTCCAGGCTTCCGCCCAGCGCCAGGTTCTGGGAACGCAGGTACTCGATATCACGCATGAACCCGAAGGTACGGGCACGGCTGATCTCTTTCACGAAGGAGGCACCGGAGAAATCCAGTACGCAACGCTGATTACGACCTTCAAAGACCGGATGCTGGAAGTCTATCTCGAGATCCATCTTGAAGCCGTTGCGATAGGGGTGGAACTCAGCCCACTTGTCGCCGTCTTCAACCCGGATGCTCTTCTTGATCCGCACAAACTGCTTGGCAGCATTCTGCTCACGGATCCCGACTTCCTGCAGCAGGTAGATAAAGGGATGCGCACTGCCATCCATCACCGGGATCTCGGGCGCGTCAACCTCAACGTAGAGGTTGTCGATCCCCATCCCGGCCAACGCGGCGGAGAGGTGCTCAATGGTAGAGACACGGACACCGGCTTCGTTGACCAGAGCGGTACAGAGCACGGTATCGCGCACCTGATCGGCATTGGCTGGCAGCTCCACCACAGGATTCAGGTCGGTACGCAAGTAAACGATCCCTGTGTTCACAGGCGCCGGACGGAACGTCATGGTGACTTTCCGGCCCGAATGCAGGCCGACACCAGTCGCCTGTACACTCGTTTTCAAGGTTCTTTGTCTAATCATGGGTGTACCCTAAACAGCTTAAAATCCGGACCAGATGGTCGTTGGCAGGCCATCTTAGCACATTCCTTGAACAACAAACAAACGAGAGCCATAAGAGGCTTAGTCAGCTTGCTTGCGCAGGAACGCCGGAATATCCAGGTAATCCGGTTCACGACGAGCTTGCGGCTCGGCGTTGACCACCTTGGCCGGGGCTTCGTCCATCACGCGGCCTTGCATCATGTCGCTAACCAGCGGCTGACGCACCGGGCGCTCTTGCACCTGGCTGCTCTTGACCAAAGTGATGTCCGGCTTGCGCTCGGCACCGATACCGGTAGCAACCACAGTCACACGCAGTTCGTCGTGCATTTCCGGATCGATTACGGTACCCACTACTACAGTGGCGTTCTCGGAAGCGAAGGCCTTGACCGCGTTACCCACGGTTTCGAACTCTTCGATGGTCATGTCCATACCGGCGGTGATGTTGACCAGGATGCCACGGGCACCGGCCAGATCCACATCTTCCAGCAGCGGGCTGGAGATGGCTTTCTCGGCCGCTTCTTCAGCTCGGTCATCACCGGAGGCGGAACCGGTACCCATCATGGCAGTACCCATTTCACGCATTACGGTACGTACGTCCGCGAAGTCGACGTTGATCAAGCCCGGGCGGGTGATCAGCTCGGCAATGCCCTGTACCGCGCCAAGCAGTACATCGTTGGCCGCCTTGAAGGCATCCAGCAGGGAGATACCGCGACCCAGCACCTTCAGCAACTTGTCGTTGGGGATGGTGATCAGGGAGTCGACGTTCTTGGAGAGCTCCTCAATGCCGTGCGCGGCGAAGCCCATCCGCTTCTTCCCTTCAAAGGAGAACGGCTTGGTCACCACAGCAACGGTCAGGATGCCCATCTCGCGTGCCACTTCGGCCACGATCGGCGCAGCACCGGTACCGGTACCACCACCCATACCGGCGGCGATGAATACCATGTCGGAACCGGTCAGCAGCTCACGCAGTGCTTCGCGATCTTCCATGGCCGCATCACGACCCACTTCCGGATTGGCGCCGGCCCCCAGACCCTTGGTGATGCCACCGCCGATCTGCAGGGTAGTGTTGGCGCTGGAGTTACGCAGTGCCTGGGCGTCGGTGTTGACGGTAATAAACTCAACACCCTCAATATTTTGACGAACCATGTGCTCGACAGCGTTACCGCCGCCGCCACCTACACCGATCACTTTAATGACGGCTTCGTCAGTGTGGCTATCCATAAATTCAAACATGTTGTCTCTCCGCTTTATTTGCCTGACTCAGCAAAATTCTTAGAACTCGCCACGCAGCCAGTTGCTAACCCGTTTGACCAGGCCACCGACGCTTGCCTTGGCGGCATATTCTTTGTTGCTACCTGTGGCTTGATGGGTGCGGCCATATTGCAGCAACCCGACCGCAGTCGAGTACACCGGTGCCTGCACGTAATCACTCAAACCACGTATGTTCATGGGCTCTCCCACCCGGACCTGGCTCTGGAAGATCTGCTCTGCACACTCCACAATGCCTTCAATCTGGGCAGCGCCGCCGGTCAAGACCACACCGGCTGCCAGCTGATGCTTGACCCCCTGCGCTTTCAACTCGCTCTGTACCCGCACCAGCTCATCATTCACCATGGAGAGCAACTCGGTGTAACGGGGCTCAATCACTTCAGCCAGTGTCTGCCGTTGCAGGCTGCGCGCCGGACGACCGCCGACACTGGGTACTTCAATATTGTCTTCCTTGCTGACCAGACGACCGAGGGCGCAACCGTAGCGCACCTTGATCGCTTCCGCGTCGAGCGGCGGCGTGCCGAAGGCATAGGCGATGTCGCTGGTCACAGTGCTGCCAGCGTACGGGATCACCTTGGTGTGGCGCAGGGCACCGCCGGTAAACAGCGACATGTCCATGGTGCCGCCACCGATGTCCACCACGCAGACACCCAGCTCTTTCTCGTCTTCGGTCAACACGGCATAGCTGGAGGCCAGCGCGGAGAAGATCAGTTGATCCACGCGCAAGCCGACCTTCTCCACACATTTCTCGATGTTGCGGGCCATGTCGTTGTGGCAGGTGATCAGGTGAACCTTGGCAGCCATCCGCACACCGGAGAGGCCGACCGGATTCTTGATCCCTTCCTGATAATCGATGGCAAACTCCTGAGGCAGCACATGCAGCACGCGCAGCTCGTCGGAGAGGCGAACCGACTTGGCGGTGTGGATCACGTTGTCCACATCCTCCTGGGTCACCTCTTCATCGGAGATGGGCACCATGCCGGTCTCGTTGCGGCAGTCGATATGCTTGCCGGACAACCCCAGATAGACCGAGCTGATCTGGCAATCTGCCATCATCTCGGCCTCTTCCACCGCGCGGCGCAGTGACTTGACCACGGAGTCGAGGTCATTGACCCCGCCCTTCTCCATTCCGCGAGAAGCGTGACTGCCCATACCGATGACGTTCAGTTCACCGTCCGGCAATACTTCCCCGACCAGTACCGCCACCTTGGTTGTGCCGATATCCAGTCCGACAATCAAATTCCTATCTGCGGTGTTGGTCATGCACTTTCTCTTCGCTCTTCTTCCAGCCAACTGCCATTCCGGTGTCGTATCGAAGATCCACGTAGGCGACTTGCGCACGGGGTTCGATAACCGGGAAGGCATCGATAAACCGCTGCAACCGGAGCGCAATGTCATTGCGTCCCAGGAACAGCTTGATATTGCCATCCAGGGTCAGTTCCCAGGCATGGCGGGGGGTCAGATTCACCCCCAGCAACTTGTATCCCTTGGCAGCCAGTTGCGACTCGTACTGCCGACTCTCTTTCAACACCCGGGCGGCCTGGTCATCCGGCCCTGACAGCTGCAACAGCGGCGTCTTGACCCGATCCGGGGCACTGAATACCTTGCCCTTGGTGTTGACGAAGCGGTTGCCATTCCAGCGCGCCGCCACATCTTGTTCCGTGAGGTAGATCTTGATCTTGTTCGGCCACTTCTTGCGTACCGAGACCGAGGCCACCCATGGCAAGGCATTGAGCCTTGCCTGCAATTCGTTGACGTCCAATTCGAAGAAGTTGCGCAGCTCGGCGCCATCCAGCACGGCCATCCGCAGCTCTTCGGTTTGCAAATACTGGTGTTGCCCCTGCAGCAACAGCTCGCTCATGGGCAACCGGTTGGCATCTGTCAGCCAACCTTTAACATCCAGCGCCGTCCGGTAGCAGCCCCATATCACCAGCAGGAAAAATGCTACCCCTGCGATGAAGCCACCCTTGGTGCGCCCCTGTGCCCTTGCCTCCACCCGATCGATCCCCGTGTAACGCGCTAAACCGGCCTTTGACAGACCGGTTCGCCATTATATAGGCCCCGGCTTGGCGGTCAAAATACTCATTGGGCCCTCAGGCGCCAGATTTCATGCTATCTATGCTCAATTTCATCTCTCCGAGACGACGGGCCAGCGCCCCGACGTTCCCGGCACCTTGAGTCAGCACCAAATCCCCCTCGCCGATCAGGTCGGCCAGCACGGCTGGCACGTCATCCGGTGTAGCGACGAAGATGGGTTCCAGGTTGCCGCGCGAGCGAATGGAGCGGCACAGTGCCCGTCCATCAGCGCCCGGGATCGGCTCCTCACCGGCAGCATAAACCTCCAGCATCACCAGCACGTCTACCTTGGAGAGCACATCGGCGAAGTCCTCGTAGAGGTCGCGGGTGCGGGTATAACGGTGTGGCTGGAACACCATCACCAGACGCTTCTCGGGCCAACCGGCACGGGCGGCGTTGATGGTGACCTTCACTTCGCTCGGGTGGTGACCGTAATCGTCCACCAGCATCGCCTTGCCCCGACCGGTTTCAAACTCGCCATACTGCTGGAAGCGACGACCGACCCCTTCAAATTTGGCCAGTGCAGAGATGATGGCCTCATCGCTGACACCGTCCTCTGTCGCGACAGCTATCGCCGCTGCGGCGTTCAATGCATTGTGAATACCCGGCAAATTGAGGGTCACCTGCAGCTCGCCCGCCTCTTTGCGGCGAACACGGAAGCAGCTGTGGTTGGTGGTCTGGACAAAATCCAGCACCTGCACATCGGCATCGTCAGAGAGACCGTAGGTCAAGGTCGGACGGGCAATCTCGGGCAACATGCCACGGATCACCGGATCATCGATGCAGACCACCGCCAGTCCGTAGAAGGGCAGATTGTGCAGAAACTCGATGAAGGTGGCCTTCAGCTTGGAGAAATCACCGCCGTAGGTGTCCATGTGATCCGCTTCGATGTTGGTCACGATAGAGACCATCGGCTGCAGATGCAGGAAAGAGGCGTCGCTCTCGTCCGCCTCGGCAATCAGGTAGCGGCTGCTGCCCAGGCGGGCATTGGTGCCGGCACTGTTGAGCAGGCCACCGATGACGAAGGTCGGATCGCGGTCGGCTTCGGCATAGATGCTCGCCACCAGACTGGTGGTGGTGGTCTTGCCGTGGGTACCGGCAATGGCGATACCGTGGCGGAAACGCATCAGCTCGGCCAGCATCTCGGCGCGGCGCACCACCGGGATCCGCAGTTCACGGGCAGCCAGCAGCTCCGGGTTGTCCTGCTTGATGGCGGTAGAGACCACCACCACGCTGGCACCCTCAACGTGTTCGGCACTGTGCCCGACGAAGATGTGCGCGCCCAGTCCGGCCAACCGCTCGGTCACGGCGTTGCGAGCCAGATCAGAACCCGTTACCTGATACCCTTCGTTGGCAAGCACTTCGGCGATCCCGCCCATACCGGCACCACCGATGCCGATAAAGTGGATGCGACGCACGCGGCGCATTTCGGGGATCACAGTGCGCAGTTTTGCCAGTTCAACCTTGGTCATAATCGTCTCTTTAGTCTGCCGCAGGCCATGTGCCGTCAAAGCGCGGCTGCACGGCGGCATCAATACATACAGGTACAAGGCTGCCCGGTGTCACCGCTGCAACCTTGCTCATCAATCTTTACCACACTGCCCGGTTGCGAGCTGTTTGCACTCATCCGCAACCCGCTCGGCCGCATCCGTGATGGCGACGCGGCGAGCCGCTTTCGCCATGTTAAACAGGGTCTCCCTGCGACCAGCCAGCCAGGTCAGGCGTGCCGCCAGCGATGCGGTATTCAGCTCGGACTGGGGCAGAAACTCGGCGGCACCGCCGTCGACCAGGGTCAGGGCGTTACGGGTCTGGTGATCATCCACCGCATGGGGCAGCGGCACGAAAATGGCGGCCACACCGGCGGCAGCCACTTCGGAAACAGTCAGCGCACCGGCACGGCAGACCACCAGATCGGCCCAGGCGTAGGCGCTGGCCATATCCTTGATAAATTCGCTCACCTCGGCATTGATGCCGTGCTGGGCATAGGCAGCAGAGACAGCCTCGGCATTTCCCTTGCCACACTGGTGACGCACTTCAATGGGCACGCCGGATGCCGCCACCGCAGCAGGTACCTGCTCGTTGAGCACCCGAGCGCCCAGACTGCCGCCCACGATCAGCAGATGCAGTGGCTCATCCCCGCTGCGCAGTTGCGGATCCGGCAGGGCGACCACTTCGGGACGCACCGGATTGCCCACCACGGCGGTACGACGGCTCGGCGCGAAGGCGCCCGGAAATGCCATCAACACCCGCCTGGCGATACGGGCCAGCAACTTGTTGGTCATGCCGGCAGCAGCATTCTGCTCATGCAGCAGCAGCGGGATGCCGGATAACCAGGCCGCCACGCCACCCGGGCCGGAGGCAAAACCGCCCATGCCGAGCACCACATCAGGGCGAACGGTCTTGAGTACCTGACGCGCCTGCAGGATCGATTTGACGATGCGATAGGGCGCCACCAGCAGTCGCTTGATGCCGTTACCACGCACCCCCTGAATATCGATGAAGGAGATGGGATAACCGTGGGCGGGCACCAGCTCCGCCTCCATCCGGTCGGCAGTGCCGAGCCAGTGGACAGTCCAGCCCTGGGCCTTCAGGCGATCGGCCACGGCCAGACCGGGGAACACATGCCCACCGGTACCACCTGCCATCACCAACAGAGTCTTGCTCACTAAACCTCCCGCACGCGCGCCTGGGCTGTCGCCTGACGCAACTCAAAATCGATTCGAATCAACATGCTCACCGCCACCGACATGATGATGAGACTGGAACCACCGTAACTGACCAGCGGCAGGGTCAAGCCCTTGGTCGGCATCATGCCGCTGGCCGCGCCGACGTTGACGAAGGTCTGGAAGCTGAACCAGATGCCAATACCGATGGCCAGATAACCGTCATAGAGCCGCTCTGCCACCAGCGCGCGATGCCCCAGCTTGAGCGCCTTGACCGCCAGCGCAAAAATCAGGAACAGGGCGCCCAGCACCCCGACGTAACCCAGCTCTTCACCGAGGATCGCAAACACGAAGTCGGTGTGCGCTTCCGGCAGGTACTCCATCTTCTGGATAGAGTTGCCAAGCCCTTCGCCAAACCAGCTGCCACGGCCAAACGCCATCAGCGACTGGGTCAGCTGGTAGCCACTGCCAAACGGATCGGCCCAGGGGTCCATAAAGGAGGTCACCCGCCGCATCCGGTAGGGCTCGACGATGATCAGCATCACCACCGAACCGAGGCCTGCGCCGATCAGGGTCAAAAACTGTCCCAATCGGGCTCCGGCCAGAAACAGCATGCCGAACGAGGTAACGAACATCACCACGGTGGAACCCAGGTCCGGCTGCAACAGCAGCAAGACCGCCAGCACCCCGAACACCGCCAGCGGTTTCAGGAAGCCGATCCAGGCTTCACGAACTTCGCTCTGGCGCCGCACCAGATAACCGGCCAGATAGACAAACAGCGCCAGCTTGCCAAACTCGGCAGGCTGCAGGTTGAAGGGGCCGAGCGGCAACCAGCGCACCGCACCGTTGACGTTCCGCCCCACCAGCAGCACCAGCACCAGCATCAAGATCGCCAGCAGCAACATGGGGCCGTTGTGCTGTTGCCAGCGCGCCATCGGCACTTGCAACACAAACCAGGAGATACCGAGCGCCATCACCAGAAACAGGGCGTGACGTTTCACAAACATGAAGGGGTCATCCCCCAGCGCAATCCCTTCGGGGATCGACGCCGAGGCCACGATGACCACCCCGACCGCCATCAGGGAGAGCGCCAGCAGTACCAGCTGCCGATCGTAGAGACCGGCAGGACGCGCTGGTAACAACCAGCGCTGGAACAGACCTGCTGCTGCGCGAAGGGCGTTCATAGTGCCAGCACCATCTCGGTGAAACGATCGCCGCGCACCTCGAACGACTTGAACTGATCGAGGCTGGCACAGGCTGGCGCCAGCAGCACCCAGTCACCGGGCTTGGCATCGGCAGCCGCTTTGGCAACCGCAGCGGCCAGGTCGGCCACCCGTTCGGTCTGCTCGCCCAGTGCCAGCAGCACCTCGGCATCCTGACCGAAGCAGTACATGTGATCGATCTGGTTGCCCAGCAGCGCCTGGATCGGGCCAAAATCCTGCCCCTTGCCCTGACCACCGGCCAGCAGCAGCAGGCGCCCCTTGACCGACTCGCGCACACCGGCAACGGCAGCCAGCGTGGCTCCCACGTTGGTGGCCTTGGAGTCGTTGATCCAGCGCACCCCGTTTACCTCGCGTACGAAGCGGGCGCGATGGGGCAAGCCCTCGAAGCGGCGCAGCACGGTGAGTTGCGCAGCGCGGGGAATACCGACCGCATCGCACAGCGCCATGGCCGCAAGGGCGTTGGCCTGATTGTGAGCACCGACGATCTTCATCTCGTCCACCGCCAGCAGCGGTTCGCCGTGCAGGGTCAACCAGTAGCGGCCATCCAGCAGGCAACGGCCATAACCATTGCAGTCGAGACCAAAGCTCTGCCACACCTGACCCACATCGGGCAGGGTCTGGGCATCATCACGATTGACCAGAATGTGTTTGGAGTGCTGATGGATCTCCATCTTGGCGGCGCGATAGTCGGCCATGCCCTGATAACGATCCATGTGATCTTCTGAGAGGTTCAGCACCACGGAGGCGGCTGCACGCAAACTGTGAGTAGTTTCCAGCTGGAAGCTGGAGAGCTCCAGCACGCAGAGATCCATCGGCTGCTTGAGCAGCTCCAGCGCAGGTGTGCCGATATTACCGCCCACGCCGACATTGAGACCGGCTTCGGCAATCATCTCGCCCACCAAGGTGGTAACGGTGCTCTTGCCGTTCGAGCCGGTGATGGCGATGACCGGAGTCTGGGTCTCGCGAACAAACAGTTCGATGTCACCGACGATCTGTACGCCACACTCGGCAGCCGCTTTCAGTTCGGGGGTCGCCAGCGCGATACCCGGGCTCGCGACAATCATGTGCGCCTGCTTGAGCAGCGCCTCGTCGAGCCCGTGGATCAGCTCCACCTCCGGCGGCAGTTGATCCTTGCCGGGCGGGTTGGCGCGGGTATCCATCACCAGTGGCGTCACGCCACGGCCGAGGAAGTAATCGACACAGGAGAGCCCGGTTTTGCCCAATCCGATGATGATGACCATGGCCTTACCTCACCTTCAGGGTGGCAAGACCCAGCAGCACCAGCACGAGGGTGATGATCCAGAAGCGCACGATAACGCGCGGCTCCGGCCAGCCCTTCTTCTCGTAGTGATGATGGATCGGCGCCATGCGGAAGATCCGCACGCCGCGCAGCTTGTATGAACCCACCTGCAGGATCACCGAAACGGTCTCCATCACGAAGACGCCGCCCATGATCACCAGCAGGAACTCCTGACGTACCAGCACTGCGATGGTGCCGAGCGCGCCACCGAGGGCCAGAGAGCCAACGTCGCCCATAAAGACCTGCGCCGGATAGGTATTGAACCAGAGGAAACCCAGACCCGCCCCGACAATGGCGGTACAGACGATCACCAGCTCGGAGGTATAGGGCACGTAGGGAATGTGCAGGTAGTTGGCAAAGTTGACGTTACCGGTGGCCCAGGCGATCAGGGCAAAGCCCCCCGCCACCATCACGGTCGGCATGATGGCCAGGCCATCGAGACCGTCGGTCAGGTTGACCGCATTGGAGGTACCGACGATGACAAAGTAGGTCAGCAGGATAAACATCAGGCCAAGCTGCGGCATCACATCCTTTAGGAAAGGCACCACCAGCTGGGTCTGTCCCTCATGGGTTGCAGTCGCATAGAGGAACACAGCCACCGCCAGCGCTACCGCGGATTGCCAGAAATACTTCCAGCGAGCAATCAGGCCGTCGGTATTCTTGCGCACCACCTTGAGGTAGTCGTCGGCAAAGCCGATGGCGCCGTAGGCACCCAGCACAAACAGCACCAGCCAGACATAGGGGTTGTCGAGGCGGCACCAGAGCAACACTGAAGTGAAAATCGCAGCAATGATCATCAGGCCCCCCATGGTCGGGGTGCCCCGCTTGCTGAGGTGGGACTCGGGACCGTCGTTGCGGATCACCTGACCAAACTTCAGGATCTGCAGACGGCGAATGAGGCGTGGCCCCATCCAGAGGGCAACCCCCAGTCCGGTGATGATCGACAGGATGGCGCGAAACGTCAGGTAGGAGAAGACGTTGAAGAAGGTGAAGTGCGGGGTGAGCAGTTCGGCCAGCCAGACTAGCATGTGGCTGACTCCTGATGGCCTTTGACCATCTCGACGATATCTTCCATGCGGGAGCCACGGGCGCCCTTGACCAGAATCGAAATTTCCTGATGTGTATTTATCATTTGCGCAAGCACTTCAAACAACGACGCCTTGTTATCGAAATGTCGGCCCACCGCGGCATCTGCGGTGTGGCGACTATCTTCCCCCACTGTCAGCACGGCATCCAGACCGCACTCGCGGGCATGACGGCCAACCCGGGCGTGTTGCTCGGCAGACTCCTCACCCAGTTCCCGCATATCACCGAACACCAGCACCTTGAAGCCGCCCATGGCGGTCAGGGCATCGATGCCCGCCAGCACGGACTCCACGCTGGCATTGTAGGTATCATCCACCAGAGTCAGACCGCCCCAGCGCTGCACGCAGAAGCGCCCCTTGACCGGCGCCATCTGTTCCAGCCCAGCCTTGACACAGGCGAGGGATGCGCCGAGGGCCAGACAGCCCGCGGCGGCAGCCAACGCATTGGCCACGTTGTGGCGACCCGGGATCGCTAGAGTCAGGCTCAGCTCGCCTTGCGGGGTTACCATCACGAACTCGGCACAACCTTGTTCGTTGAGTACAAGGTTGCGCGCGTGGAACGGCTGACTCTGATCTTCGATAGAGAAGGCCCACTGAATGCCACGCTCACGCCACTTCGGCCAGAATTCGTTGTCGGCGTTGACGATGGCGGTTCCACCCTCGCTCAGCCCCTCAAAGATTTCGCTCTTGGCGTGAAACACCCCTTCCAGCGAGCCGAAGCCCTCCAGATGGGCCGCCGCCACATTGTTGATGATGGCGGCATCGGGTTTGGCCAGTGAAGTAGTCCAGGCGATTTCGCCCGGATGGTTGGCACCCAGCTCCATCACCGCAAACTTGTGTTGCGGTTCGAGGCGCAGCAGGGTGAGCGGCACGCCCACCTCATTGTTGAAGTTGCCAGCGGTGGCCAGTACTTCCCCTTCGTTGCGCAGGATGGCGGTTGCCATCTCCTTCACCGTGGTCTTGCCGCAGCTGCCGGTAATGGCCAGCACTTTCGGGTTGATGCGCTCGCGCACCAGTTTGCCGAGACGGCCCAGCCCCTTCAGACTGTCGGTCACCACCAGCTGGGGGATGGCCAGCGGCAGCTCACGCTCGACCAGCAGGGCAGAGGCCCCTGCCTGAACGGCCTGCTCGCAAAAATCGTGGGCATCGAAGCGCTCGCCGCGCAGGGCAACGAACAGGGCACCCGCGCCCAGTGTGCGGGTGTCGGTACTGACGACGCTGATCTCGCCATCGTTACCAATCAGACGGGCATCGAGTACCTGCGCCAGCTCGGCAAGCCTGAGGGTCATCATTTGAATGACTCCAATAATGTGTGTAAGGCGGCCGCAACGGTTTCCCGGTCGCTGTAGTGCCGCTTGTCGGTTCCAATGATCTGATAATCCTCGTGACCCTTACCGGCCACCAGGATGATGTCCTGTTTGCTCGCCTGACCGATGGCCAGCGAAATCGCCTTGACCCGGTCGTGCTCCACCTGCACCGCAGCAGGATCGCGAAGACCCGCCACCATGTCGGCCATGATCCGGGCCGGCTCCTCGGTACGGGGATTGTCGTCGGTCAGGATCACGCGATCCGCATACTGCTCGGCCATGGCGGCCATCATGGGGCGCTTGCCGCGATCGCGGTCGCCACCACAACCGACCAGACACCAGAGCTGGCCTGTGCAATGCACCCGCAGGGCCTGCAATGCCTTCTCCAGCGCATCCGGGGTGTGGGCGTAATCGACCACCGCCAGCGGCGTATCGCCACCGCCAAAACACTCCATACGACCCGTCACCGGCTGCAATTTCGGGGCCGTTGCCAGTAGCTCATGGAAGTCATAGCCGAGCACCAGCATCACGCCCATCGCGGCCAGCACATTGCTGACGTTGAAGCGCCCGAGCAAGGGGGCGGATAATACACCATTCCCCCAGCTGGAGTTAATCTGCGCGCGAAAACCTTGCTGGTGAAAATCGAGCTGCTGCGCCGTTAATTGACGGCCAGAATGGTGTTCAATCGGGCCATTAACGCTGAACGCCACCGCTGCTGGGTACTTTTCGAGCCACTTGGCACCCAGCTCGTCATCGCGGTTGATCACTGCATTCGACTCATCGACCAGCTGCAACAGCTGCTCTTTGGCCGCGCCATAGGCTTCCATGGTGCCGTGGTAGTCGAGGTGATCCCGGCTCAGGTTGGTGAAAACGGCAGCGGCAAACGGCAGTGCGGCAACACGATGCTGCACCAGACCATGGCTGGAGACCTCCATCGCCACCAGATCCGCCCCCTGCGCTTGCAGCGCAGCCAGATTGGCTTGCACCTGCACGGCGCTACCGGTGGTATTTTCCGCTTCGATCAGATTGCCAAACAGGCCGTTGCCGATGGTGCCCATCACACCCGCCTTGCCACCCAGCAGGGTGCGCCAGTTGGCGACCAGCAAAGCGGTAGTGCTCTTGCCGTTGGTGCCGGTGATCCCGACCAGATCCAATTTTTGGGCTGGCTGATCGTAGAAATAGCCCGCAAGAGCAGAGAGGTGAGCGGGCAGATCCCGCATCCCGATACAGGGAACCGGAGTCGATGGTGGGATAAATTCATCATCCTCCTCAAACACAACAGCGGTCGCTCCCTGAGCCACCGCCTGTTCGATAAACCGTCTGCCATCCATCTGATGACCACGAATGGCCACGAAGAGCGAGCCGGGGCCAACCCGCCGACTATCCAGCTGGATATCGGTCAGGGTGAGCGTCGGCGCCTGGATACCGAAGGGGCGCAGTAATGCATCAAGTGCGCGGGACAAGAGAAGCCTCCGTACGGGCAAGTTTGGTGGGCACCGCTGGCGGCACCGCATCGGGACGAATATTGAAGAGCTGCAGCACCCCGCCCATGGCCTCTGCAAACGGTGGGGTCGCCACGGCGCCGCCATAATAGGCGCTGCCTTTTGGCTCGTTGATCACCACCACCATGACGAAACGGGGGTCACTGGCGGGCGCGAAACCGGCAAACCAGGCCATGTAATCCTTGCCATAGCCACCGGCGACGGCGACCTTGGCGGTACCACTCTTGCCACCGACCCGATAGCCCGGGATCTTGGCTTTTGGAATGGCGTTGTCGACCACATACTCCAGCGCCTGCAACATGGCAGCGGCGTTGTTGTGATCAATCACCTGCTCACCCTTGGGCGGCGTAGTCACCTTGACGATGGAGAGCGGCACCCGTTTGCCCTTGTTAGCCAGGGTGGCGTAGGCGGAAGCCAGCTGCAGCGGGGTGACTCGCAGACCATAACCAAACGAGAGGGTCGCACGCTCGATATCGGACCAGCGACGACGCTGGGGCAGCATGCCGCTGCTCTCACCCATCAGCCCGCTGCCGGTATCCATGCCGAAACCGAACATGCTGAGGGTATTGATCATCTCCTGCGCCGGCATCCGCAGCGCAATGCGCGACATACCGATGTTGGAGGAGTAACGCAGGATATCGTAGAGGTTGGTCGCCTTGTGGATACTGACGTCCTTGATCTGCTTGGCACCGATAAAGAGCGGACCACCGGGAATGAAATCTTTCCAGCTGGTGACACCTGCCTGCAAGGCACTGAGCAAAATCAATGGCTTGACGGTCGAACCCGGCTCGTAGGTATCGGTCACCACCCGGTTGCGTACCCGGAAGCTCTGATACTGGCCGCGGTTGTTCGGGTTGTAGGAGGGGGTGTTGACCATGGCGAGCACTTCACCGGTCTTGATATCCAGCATCACCATGGAGCCGGAGGTCGCCTTGTTCTCGTCGGTTGCCCGCTTGAGGGCACGGTAGGCCAATGCCTGCACCCGCTGATCGATACTGAGCTGCAGATCGTTGGCGTTCTTGCCCTCTTTGACGATGCCAAGCCGCTCGATGACGCGCCCCTGACGATCCTTGCGCACCCGCATTTCGCCTGGTGTCGCCGTCAGCCACTCGTTGTAGCTGCGCTCGATCCCTTCAATACCGCTGCCATCGATGTTGGTCACCCCCACCAGATGGGCACTGATTTCGCCGGTCGGATAGAAGCGGCGCGCTTCGGGGCGCAGGTAGACGCCACCCAGCTTGAGCCCCTTGATATATTCCGCCACCGCAGGAGTAACCTGACGCTGCAGATAGACGAAGCGCTTGCTGGGGTTGGCGATGCGGTGTTTGAGGGTATTGATGTCGAGCTTGAGCACGGCGGAGAGCGCCAGCCAGGCTCGCTCATTATTGATGGCACCGGACTCGTGTACCGTCTTGGGATCGGCCCAGACCGCTTCGACCGGCACAGAAACCGCCAGCTGCTCGCCGTTGCGATCGGTGATCATACCGCGCACCGCCTGGGTAGAGGTGGTACGCAGGGAGCGCATGTCACCCTCCTGACGCAGACGATCCGGATTGATCACCTGGATCCAGGCCAGACGCAGGATCAGACCCACAAACGCGATGCCGATAAACACCGCAAGCGTGCGAAAGCGCCACGGATAGATCGATGGCGCTTTGACATTCGCTTTGGCAGCTTTGGCTGTAGCCTTGCGTTTCATGGTTGGGTAATTACCTTCTCGGTGGTCACCAGCGGACGACCCATTTGCAACTTGTCCATCGCCAGACTCGCCACCCGGGAGTGTTCAGCCAGGGTGCCCTGCTCCAGCAGCAGGTGGCGCCATTCGATATTGAGGCGATCCTCTTCCGCCATCAGATCGTTCTGCTTGGCCGTCAGACCGCGGGTCATGTTGGTCACCAGGATCACGGCAAACGCGGTCACCAGCACGGCGACCGACAGAAAAATCTGCAGCTTGTGCCGCCAGAGATCGGCAACGATCTCCTTGGCCAGATGAACACGCACTTCGCTCATCGCTTACTCCGCCAGCCGTTCGGCAACCCGCAGCACCGAGCTGCGTGATCGGCTGTTTTCAGATACTTCATGATCAGAAGGCTTAAGTGCCTTGCCGACCGACTTCAATTTGCGACCGCCAGCCAGCTGGGCCTCGGTCAACGGAATGCCATAAGGCACTTCCGGCCCCTTCTCGTGCTTGCGGATGAAATGCTTTACCAATCGATCTTCCAGAGAATGGAAGCTGATCACCGACAGACGGCCATGTGGTGCCAGCACTTCCAGTGCACCGTTGAGCGCGGTTTCGATCTCGTCCAGCTCGCTGTTGATATAGATGCGAATGGCCTGGAAACTGCGGGTTGCCGCATGCTTGCCCTTCTCCTTGCTCGGATTGACCCGGGCAATCATCTCCGCCAGTTGGCGGGTACGCACATAAGGCTCGGTCACCCGGTCGTGCACGATGGCACGGGCGATCTTCTTGGCAAAACGCTCCTCACCGAAGGTCTTCAGCACCCAGGCGATGTCATCCACATCGGCCTTGGCCAGCCACTCGGCGGCGCTCTGACCGGAGGTGGGGTCCATCCGCATATCGAGCGGACCATCTTTCATAAAGCTGAAGCCGCGCTCGGCATCATCCAACTGGGGTGAAGAGACCCCCAGATCCAGCAGGAAGCCATCCACCTTGCCCAGCAAACCGCGCTCATCCAGATAGGAGGCGATGCCGGAGAAGGGGCCATGCACGATTTCGAAACGGGGATCCTGGATCTTGGCCGCTTCGGCGATCGCCTGGGGATCGCGGTCGATGGCGATCAGGCGGCCATTGGGGCCAAGGTGCTGCAGGATCAGACGAGAATGACCACCACGGCCAAAAGTACCGTCGACGTAGACACCGTCCGGCTTGATGGCCAGACCTTCAACGGCTTCGTGCAGCAGCACTGTGATGTGTTCAGCGGCTTGGGTCATTTATAAAGAGAAATCCTGTAGTCGTGGTGAGCTTGCCCAATCGTCCCCGGGCAGACCCAAGATGTCGTCATTGACCTGTTGTTGCCAGCGGGCTTCATCCCACAGCTCAAACTTGTTGAGCTGGCCCACCAGCATGATTTTCTTGTCCAGTCCCGCATGGTTGCGCAGTGGCTGACTGAGCAGCAGACGGCCATTGCCATCCAGCTCGCATTCGGTTGCATGTCCCAGCAGCAGACGCTGCAAACGGCGCTCTTGCGGATTCATGCTGGATAGAGTCTTGAGCTTGCGCTCGACCTCTTCCCATTCATTCAGGGGATAAAGCAGCAGACAGGGATGGGCAATATCGATGGTGCAGACCAGCTGGCCGTCGCTTTCGTCGCGCAGCCAATCACGGAATTTGGTCGGAATTGCCAGCCGCCCTTTACTGTCCAGGCTGATGGCATGAGCGCCACGCAACAAATTGCAGTCCCTGAAGGTGAGTGAGCAGGCAGATTGCCCCTCTAAAAACCACTTTGATCCACTTTTCCCCACCTTGAAGTTTAAGGACGTGCAGGGGGCTTTTCAAGCAAGGAGATGGGACAGAGGGAACATATTGACGCAGCAATTGCATACCGCGGATTGAGTGGGTTGATTTTCCACAAGTTATTTGGCGTTAAACTCTGGTGATTAATTGAAATAAGTGAATGAACTGAGAACACACACAATATGTGGGTGCGAACAACCATCCTAGGTTCTATCACCATCTATCGCTGCCATCGTGCCAAATACAAAACTATTCGATTGATTTAAAACATATATTTTCATGCAAAATGACAAGGTCGAAAATATCTTGCCAACGAAGCCATATTTTCTCATGCATAAAAAAGAGCCCCGCGATAAATCGCGGGGCTCTTCGGAATGAGGTCGGAGTCGGCCTGTAAGCCGGGTTCTGTACCGGGTTGCCCCGGGTAGCAATCATTCCTCTAGGCCAGCAATCGCTCGCTGGCTCAAGCAACCTACCCGCCCCCAACGCGGGCCGCGCCAATAGGGGCCTATTTGGTCTTGCTTCGGGTGGAGTTTACCGTGCCACGAACTGTTGCCAGTCGCGCGGTGCGCTCTTACCGCACCCTTTCACCCTTACCTGATCCCTTGCGGGCCATCGGCGGTCTGCTCTCTGTTGCACTGGTCGTAGGCTCACGCCCCCCAGGCGTTACCTGGCACCCTGCCCTGTGAAGCCCGGACTTTCCTCCCCTCCGCCCGTCTGTCCCGAGGGACACAACGACGAAGCAGCGATTGCCCAGCCAACTCCGAGGCGCGGATTATAGCCTTGCGATACGCACGGGGTAAACCGGCAATTCCCGTTTACAGCCATTTATCGCGCTTTGGTCCCCGTTTACAGGGTGAATGCTCGCCGGTTCGGGGGATTGCACAGGTCAGAAAAAAGTCTACTGGCCTATTTCATCGGCTCAATAGTGCTCGAGACCGTATTTATAGAGGGCATTCTTCTTCACGCCGTGGATCTCAGCGGTCAGGGCGGCCGCTTTTTTCAGTGGCAGCTCGGTTACCAGCAGCCCCAGAGTGCGGATCGCCTCGGCTGGCAGATCCTCTTCCTCTTTGGAAGCGCCAGCCACGACCAGCACGATCTCTCCGCGGCAGCGGTTGTCATCCTCGCCAAGCCAGGTCAGCATTTCGGACGCTGGCAGACCGTGGATCGACTCGAAGGTCTTGGTCAGCTCACGGCACACCACCACCTGACGCTCGCCGAGAATGCGAGCAATCGCTTCCACTGTATCCTGCACACGGCGCGGGGATTCGTAGAACACCAGCGAGCGGGTGTCTTCAATAACGGCTTGCAGGCGATCGTCACGTCCCTTGCTCTTGGCAGGCAGGAAGCCCTCAAAGGCAAATCGATCGGTGGGCAGACCGGCCGCGCTCAGGGCGGTGATGGCAGCACAGGGACCGGGCAGCGGCACCACCTTGACCCCGGCTTCACGACAGCGGGTGACCAAGTGATAACCGGGGTCGCTGATGAGCGGAGTGCCGGCATCGGAGACCAGCGCAACACTCTTGCCCTCTTTGATCCGACCGATCAGTACATCGGCCTTCTGCTGCTCGTTGTGATCGTGCAGGGCGAAGGTCGGCACCGAGATTTGGTAGTGGCTGAGCAGGATACCGGTATGACGGGTATCTTCGGCTGCCACCAGATCGACACTGCGTAAAATGTCCAATGCACGCTGGGTGATGTCCGCCAGATTGCCGATCGGAGTGGGGACTATATACAGGGTTGGGATGTCACTCATGGGATCTCCGAGTGCCCCGACAATTGTGTCGCCATATTGGCCCGTTTACACTATGGGGAACTTCAACACTGGTCGGGGAATGAACTTGAACCGGGTTACAAAGCAGCTAAGTGTATCACGACTCTTCGGCATCATACTCGCGGCAGTACTGCTCGCCGCCTGTGCGTCGGAGCCCAATCAACCGTCAGGGCCGTCAGGCATGCCCTCTGCGTTCTCCAATCTGACCAAGAATGCCCAGTGGTATCTTGAGCAGGTGGACCCGGCCAAGCCGGCTGAGGCCTTTACCTGGCAGATGCTGGCGGCACGCAGCTATCTGGCGCTGGGCCAGGCCAAACCGGCCTCGGCACTGTTCCAGCAATTGCAGAAGCAGGCCAAAGACCCCGCCCAGAAGGCGCAGTTGCAACTGCTGCAAGCCCATCTGTTGCTGGCACAAGGCCACGCCAATCAGGCGCTGATCCTGCTGGAAGGCAAACCCGAGGCGGTGCTGGATGCCGATACCCAGAAGGATTGGTATCGCCAGCGCGTGGTGCTGCAGCTCGACATCAACAACAAGTTTGGCGCAGCCAAGTCGTTGATTGCACTGGAGCCCTACCTCAATCAGAGCGAGCAGGCGACCAACCATCAGCAAATCTGGTCGTTGCTCAAAAGCATGACCCCCTCCACCCTGCAGGCGCTGGAAGAGGCTCCGGCCCCTGATGTGACCACCGGCTGGTTGCGACTGGCGGCACTGGTCAACGAGTTTGGCGCCCAGCCGAACCTGCTGGCCCGCCAGCTGGCAGGCTGGAAGCGCGACTTCCCCAACCATCCAGCCCAGAAGGATATGCCGGCAGGATTGGGCGATCTGGCTGCTACTGCCAGCACCTCGGTGCAACAGATCGCTGTGCTGCTGCCCCTCTCAGGCAATCTGGAGCCGCAGGGCGCCGCTATCCGTAACGGTATGCTGATGTCTTATAAGGAAAATCAGGGGCAATTCACCCTGAACTTCTACGACACCCAGAGCAAGTCGACCGGCGACCTTTACAAGCAGGCGATTCAGGAAGGGGCAGACATGATCATCGGTCCGCTGCTGAAAGACCGGGTCGAGGAGCTGCTCAAAGCCAATCCGACCGTGCCGGTACTGGCACTCAACGAGCTGGACAAGCCGGTCGTCAACGACACCACCTACTACTTCTCCCTCTCTGCTGCCGCAGATGCCGCACAGGCAGCCCAGTACCTCTACACCCAGGGCTACCGCAAACCGCTGCTAATCGCCGCCCAGGGGCGGATCGGTTACAGCAGTATCAAGGCGTTCGAGCAGAGCTGGGCCACCCTGAGCCAGGATAAGCCGGTCGTTGCCACCTTCGGTGCCCGCAACGAAGTACAGGGGATGGTCAAAAATGCCCTTAGCGGCCGCTCTACCGCCCGTGCTGGCGAGGTAGTGCAACTCTCTGATGCCGCACCGCGCAGCATCGATGCCGTTTATGTGGTGGCCAACAGCCTGGAAACCCGGATGATCAAGCCCTACGTGGATGTCTCGGTCAATCCGATGGGCAGCCTACCCATCTACACCAGCTCCCGTGGTTACGACAGCGCAGCCACCGAGGTCGCCTCCGAGCTCAATGGCATGCACATCGCAGATATGCCGCTGCTGCTAGGCGGCTACGAGAAACAGCGCGAGCAGATCGCCCTGCTCTGGCCGCAGACCCAGGGCGACCTGCTGCGTCTGTTTGCCATGGGCTACGATGCCGTCAGTCTGGCAGAAAACCTGCAGCAGATGCGCAAGGTAGGCGGCATGCAGCAGGCTGGCATGAGCGGTCAGCTGAGCGTGGATGCCCAGGGCAATATCGTGCGGATGCTGAGCTGGGGTACTTACCAGAATGGCAAACTGGTCGACGAGAACGCCGTTCAGCAACTGGAGGAGCCCTCCAATGAAGGAACTATGGAAACGGATGCGCCAGCAGTTGCCGAGCCTGTTCCCCTCACCAACGAGCAAGGGACAGCACTTTGAACAAGTCGCTGAACGCTGGTTGCAGGCTCAGGGCCTGCAACCGGTAGCTCGCAACTACCGCTGTCGTGGCGGTGAAATAGATCTCATCATGCACCAGGGCCAGACCCTGGTGTTTGTTGAGGTGCGCTACCGGGCCACCGGCAGCCATGGCGGGGCCGCCAGCTCGGTCACCCGCAGCAAACAGCACAAGATCATGCTGGCAGCGCGCCACTATTTGAAGCAACATGCCATCAACGAGGCCAATCAGGCCTGCCGATTCGATGTGATTGCGTTCGAGGGCGACCAGCCAGCCTGGATCCAGAACGCATTTTAAGAGGACCCTATGACTGACCGCATCAAAGAGAACTACACCGAAAGCATCCAGACCAAGATAGCCGCCGCCGAGGCGCTGCCGGATGCCATCCATACTGCAGCCCAGATGATCACCATCTGCCTGCTCAATGGCCACAAGGTGCTGGCATGCGGTAACGGTCCTTCTGCCGCACTGGCGCAGCTGTTTATCTCCGAGCTGGTCAACTGCTACGAGACTCAGCGCCCCTCCCTGCCCGGCATGGCCCTGACCCCGGACATGGCGACCATCAGCGCCATCGCCACCGATCACGGTTTTGAAGAGGTCTACGCCAAGCAGATCCGCGCGCTGGGCCAGCCTGGCGACATTCTGGTGGTCATCACCACCTCCGGCCACAGCCGCAGCCTGATCAAGGCCGCCGAGGCTGCCCTCTCCCGTGACATGACCATAGTGGTGCTGAGCGGGGGGGACGGTGGCGAAATGGCAGGTCTGCTCGGCCCGAACGATGTGGAGATCCGTGTTCCCTCCGCCCGTCGCCCTCGCATTCTGGAAGTGAACCTGTTGACCCTGCACTGCCTGTGTGATCTCATCGACCAGACACTTTTCCCGCAACAGGAAGATTGAAACCATGAAAAAGCACACTATCCTGCTCGGTCTGCTGGTTAGCACCCTGCTGCTGCAAGGCTGCGCAGCCTTGGTTGTTGGTGGCGCCGCAGGGACTGCCAAGGCCTCTGGCGATCGCCGAACCCTGGGCGCGCAGTGGGATGACCAGACCATCGAGCTGAAAGCGGCCAATCTGCTGGCCGACAACAAACCCCTCAGCGCAGCCAGCAAGATCAGCGTCTACAGCAACAATGGCCGCGTCCTGCTGGTCGGCCAGACACCTTCTGACGTTTATAAGATTGAGGCGGGCAAAATTGTCAGTCGCATCGAAGGGGTCCGCCACGTCTACAACGAATTGCGCATCGGCCAACCTGCCAGTTTCACCACTCGCAGCAATGACTCCTGGATCACCTCCAAGGTGAAAGCCGACATGTTCGGCACCAAGAATTTCGACAGCACCAAGGTCAAGGTGGTCACCGAGAACGGCGAGGTGTTCCTGATTGGTCTGGTGACTCGCCAAGAGGGAGAGCAGGCAGTCAACATCGCCCGCCATGTCACCGGCGTGAAGCGCGTGATCAAGGCCTTCGAGTTCGCCCAGAACTAAGCTCGACCGCACATAAAAAAACGCAGCCAATCGGCTGCGTTTTTTATTTGATCACCTTCAGGGTCGGACGACCGCTTGGACGCGGCGGTTCCGGCTCAGGCTCCACCGGCGCTTCAGCCTGCTCCAGCCAGATATCGTAACCCGGCTCGGGCGGGAACATGGTACCCACGCCGTTCTCCCGGGCATGGATAGCCAGCACTGCCGCCATCGGGATGTAAACCTGCTGGGAGACGCCGCCAAAGCGGGCACTGAAACTGATGGCCTCGTTATCCATGTGAAATTGCATCACGGCTCGGGGCGCGATATTCAGCACAATTTGCCCGTCCTGAGCAAACTGCATCGGCACCATCACATGGGGAATGTTGACGTTGACCACCAGATGAGGGGTCAGATCGTTGTCCAGCAACCAGTCAAAGAACGCCCGTAACAAGTACGGGCGGCTCGGTGTCATTGTCGGTTCCATGCTCATACGCCAGCACGGATCTCGCGTTCGGCTTCGGTCAGGGAAGCCTGGAAGGACTCACGCTCGAACAGACGAACCATGTAGGCCTTCAGCTCTTTGGCGCCACGACCGGTCAGGTCGATGCCAAGGCTCGGCAGACGCCACAGCAGCGGTGCCATGTAGCAATCCACCAGACCGAACTCTTCGCTCATGAAATAGGGCATTTCACCGAAGATCGGCGCGATGGCCAGCAGGTTGTCACGCAGTTCGTTGCGTGCCGCTTCAGCATCGGTACCGGCCATGATCTTGTCAGCCAGTGAGTACCAATCCAGCTCGATGCGGTGCATCATCAGACGGCTGTTACCGCGGGCAACCGGGTAAACAGGCATCAGGGGCGGATGCGGGAAGCGCTCATCCAGATACTCCATGATGATGCGCGAGGTGTAGAGCGCCAGCTCACGATCAACCAGGGTCGGTACAGAGTTGTACGGGTTCAGCTCGGCCAGCTCATCCGGCAGATTGGCTGGATCAACCTGGCAGATATCCACGCTAACACCCTTCTCCGCCAGGACAATACGCACCTGATGGCTGAACATATCGTTGGCACCGGAAAACAGCGTCATTACCGAACGCTTATTGGCAGCTACAGCCATTGAACCCTCCCGTCATTAAAAAGCAGAAACGGCAATGAAGCATCTTGGTCTTCATTGCCGTGCATTATATTACTCGGATCTGGTCGCTTAGTGAACGTCGCGCCAGAATTCCTTCTTCAACAGCACAGTGAAGATGAAGAAGATCACGATGAAACCAAGCACCCAGAAGCCCATGCGTTCACGCTCCTGTTGTACCGGTTCAGCCGAGTAGACCAAGAAGTTTACCAGATCCAGTACCGTCTTATCATACTCTTCGTCATCCATTTCACCATTACCGTCAGATTTGATGCTGACAACCTGTTGGGTTTCCACTCCGTCGACCGTGTGAGTAGCGAACTCGGCACGGGGGGTTCCCTGCAACGGCTCCAGCACATGGGGCATGCCCACGGACGGGAACACGGCGTTGTTCACCCCGAACGGACGGGTCTCATCCACGTAGAAGGAGCGCAGATAGGTGTAGATCCAGTCTGCACCGCGCACCCGAGCAACCAGTGTCAGATCGGGGGGCGGTGCACCAAACCACTTGGCGGCATCCTTCTCTGACATGGCGCTCTTCATCAGATCACCGACCTTTGCACCGGTGAAAATCAGGTTCTCTTTCATCAAATCTTCGGGGATCCCGAGATCTTCTGCGACCCGGTTATAACGCTGATACTGGGTGGAGTGGCATCCGGCGCAATAGTTCATGAAGGTGGCCGCGCCGCGTTGCAGCGATGCCTTGTCACTCAGATCGTAATTGGCTTTGTCCAGATGAACAGCTCCGCCACTTGCAAATACCAGAGATGGCAGCAGGGTCAGCACTGCAAATATTATTCTTTTCATTTAAATGTCACCCTCTCCGGCAGCGGCTTGGTGCTTTCATTCTTGCTATAGAAGAACAGCAGGACGAAGAACCCGAAATATCCCAGTGAACAGATCTGGGCAACCAGCGTCAACGTCGGCGTCGATGGCAGCACCCCCAACACCCCTAGGATGATGAAGCAGACCACAAACTGAGCAATGTTCAGCTTGTGCAGCATGCTGCGATAACGCACCGAACGCACCTTGCAGCGATCCAGCCACGGCAGCAGGAACAGTACCACGATGGAGAGACCCATCATGATGACGCCAAGCAGCTTGTCCGGCACCGCCCGCAAAATGGCGTAAAACGGCGTGAAGTACCACACAGGCGCAATGTGCTCCGGAGTTTTCAGACCGTTGGCCACTTCAAAGTTCGGTTTCTCGAGGAAGTAACCCCACATATCCGGCTTGAAGAAGATGATGGCGCAGAAGAAGAACAGGAAGCCTGCCACACCGATCATATCCTTGACGGTGAAGTAAGGGTGGAACGCCACCGCATCCAGCGGCCAGCCGTTCTCGTCCTTGTGCTTCTTGATGTCGATACCGTCCGGATTGTTGGAGCCTACTTCGTGCAGCGCCAGAATGTGCATGGCAACCAGCATCACCAGCACCAGCGGCAACGCGATGACGTGCAGCGCGAAGAAGCGGTTAAGGGTCGCACCGGAGATGACGTAGTCACCGCGGATCCACAGGGTCAAATCGTCACCGATGACCGGAATGGCGCCAAACAGCGAGATGATGACCTGGGCACCCCAGAATGACATCTGGCCCCAGGGCAACAAGTAGCCCATAAAGGCTTCCGCCATCAGCACCAGGAAGATCAGCATGCCGAAGATCCACAGCAGTTCACGAGGCTTCTGATAAGAGCCATAGATCATGCCGCGGAACATGTGCATGTAGACCACGATGAAGAATGCAGACGCACCGGTTGAGTGCATGTAACGCAGCAACCAGCCGTACTCCACATCGCGCATGATGTACTCCACGGAGGCAAACGCACCTTCCGCGGAGGGGTTGTAGTTCATGGTCAGCCAGATACCGGTGATGATCTGGTTAACCAGCACCAGCATGGCCAGCGAGCCGAAGAAGTACCAGAAGTTCAGGTTCTTCGGTGCCGGATACTTGGCCATGTGGTCGTTGTACATGGCCGTGAGCGGGAATCGATAATCGATCCAGCCCATCAGTTTACTCAACATGGTCAGGCCTCCTTGCCATCGGCACCGACCAGGATGGTGGTGTCATTAATGAATTGATAGGGCGGAATGACCAGGTTCAGCGGTGCAGGCACCCCCTGGAACACACGGCCGGCCATGTCGAACTTGGAGCCATGGCACGGGCAGAAGAAGCCGGACGTAACGCCCTGCACCTGCTCGCCAAAGCTGTCAGGCAGATAGGAAGGTGAACACCCCAAGTGGGTGCAAATACCGACCGCGACAAAAATTTCGGGCTTGATCGATCTGTACCCGTTATGGGCATAGTCAGGCTGCTGCGGCTCTTCAGATGAGGGATCCCGCAGCTTGTCATCATGCGCGGCCAAGGCATCCAGCGTCTGTTTGGTGCGTTTCACCACCCAGACAGGCTTGCCTCGCCACTCGACACGGATGAGCTGACCCGGTTCCAACTTGCTGATATCGACTTCAACCGGCGCACCGGCTGCTTTGGCCTTGGCGCTCGGATTCCATGACTTTATAAACGGCACTGCGGTAAACGCAGCTCCTACCCCACCAACGGCAACCGTTGACCAGGTAAGAAATCTGCGGCGACCGGTATCAACTGGCGCATTGCTCATCCAAAAACTCTCCCATGTGGACTCCGCACATTCTTATAGTGTCCCTGTTCCCCATTTTTCCCGTGACAACAGCGGCGGAAGCTGGATTTACAATTGCCACAGAAAACAGGGGAAATTTTAAAGAAAAGATAACAACTTGACAAGAAAGAGCGGTGAGCAATGAAAACAATAAAGAAACAATTTTTTGTCTTTTGTGACGCGTGGTTAGCATTGATGTCGGTAATATTACCAATAAAAAAAGCCTGGCAACCGCCAGGCTTTTTTGACACTCGAAAGAGTGAGTACCAAAAGCGAATTAACGCTTGGAGTACTGCGGACGCTTACGAGCTTTGTGCAGACCAACTTTCTTACGCTCAACCTTACGGGCATCACGAGTAACAAAGCCAGCTTTACGCAGTTCGGAACGCAGGGTTTCGTCGTACTGCATCAGAGCACGAGTGATACCGTGGCGGATCGCACCAGCTTGACCGGAGATGCCACCACCGTTAACGGTGATGTACAGGTCCAGTTTCTCGGTCATCTCAACCAGTTCCAGCGGCTGACGAACTACCATGCGGGCAGTCGGACGGCCGAAGTACTGCTCCAGGGAGCGCTGGTTGATTACGATCTTGCCGCTACCCGCTTTGATAAATACGCGAGCAGTGGAGCTTTTGCGACGGCCGGTACCGTAGTATTGATTTTCTGCCATGTTGCCAGTTCCCGATTAGATATCCAGTACTTGAGGTTGCTGAGCAGCATGAGCATGCTCGGCGCCTGCGTAAACTTTCAGTTTACGGAACATGGCACGGCCCAGAGGACCTTTCGGCAGCATGCCTTTGACGGCTGCTTCGATTACCATTTCCGGTTTACGCTGAATCAGCTTGTCGAAGCTGATTGACTTGATACCACCCGGGAAACCGGAGTGAGCGTGGTACATTTTGTCGGTAAATTTCTTACCGGTTACGTGTACCTTCTCAGCGTTTACAACGATGATGTAATCACCGGTGTCAACGTGCGGAGTGTACTCAGCTTTGTGCTTACCACGCAGACGAGCAGCGATCTCGGTTGCGATACGACCCAGAGTTTTACCTTCTGCGTCCACAATGTACCAGTCACGTTTTACGGTTTCTGGCTTGGCAACGAAAGTTTTCATTAAGTTAAACCCAATTACCTGTTACAGACCCAATTGCTTATGGGGGCTCTCCCACAAACAACAAACGATGGCCTACCTGTACCCCTTCGAATACAAGTAAAGCTTAAAGTGTTGCTGTCTTATCGACAGCTGTAACGTGGGCCGGGCGATTATAAGTGAAGTTGCCTTAAATATCACCTGCTAATTTCACTGCCATGAAACCAGCAAATGTCGCCCGGCCCTACCTGCCGCAGATGCCCATCCGACTGGCAGGCGCGGTATTGTGACTAAGGAAGGTGCACTCTGGCAAGGTATTCGTGCGATTGCATTTCCTGAAGCCGCGAAAGACAGCGTTGGAATTCGAAATTCAGCAGCCCTTCGCCGTAGAGTTCTGTCATGGGAACCGCCGCCGACATGATGAGTTTGACGTGCCGTTCGTAGAACTCATCGACCATGGCAATGAAGCGGCGAGCCGCGTCATCTGTGCCTGTGCCCATTGGCTGAACATTGGCCAGCAGAATGGTATGGAACAGTCTGGCCAGCTCGATATAGTCGTTCTGGGAGCGGGGAGTACAGCAAAGTTGCTCAAATTCCATATAGAGCACCCCTTCCCCCATCCCGAGCGACCTCAGCTGACGATGATTGACCTCGAACGCCCCCTCGCAAGCCGTGTGCCCACCGGTTAATTGCTGAAAATAGTGGTCAAGATTGGCTTTTGCCTGCAAATCCAGCGGGCAGTGATAAATCTCGGCTTGTTCCAGCGTACGCAGGCGATAGTCGATACCGCCATCCACGTTAAGTACCTCGCAATGACGCTCGATAAGCTCGATAGCAGGCAGAAAACGGGCTCGCTGCAGCCCGTTGCGATAAAGATCCTGCGGCGGAATATTTGAAGTGGCGACCAGCACGACACCGTGACCAAACAGCTCCTGAAACAGCGTGCCCAACAACATGGCATCGGTGATGTCGGAGACAAAAAATTCGTCGAAACAGATGATGTCTGTTTCACTGGCAAGCTTGCTGGCCACCAGCTTGAGGGGATCGGACTGCCCGCTCAGCTCCTGCAGTTCATCGTGAATGCGGTGCATGAAACGGTGGAAATGGCTGCGCATCTTGCGCGTCCCAGGCAGGCTGTCGAAAAAAGTATCCATCAGCCAGGTCTTGCCTCGGCCCACTCCGCCCCACATATAGATACCGAGGACGGGCTCCGGCGGCTTGGGCTTTTGCAGCCAACCCAGCAGCCCTCGAGATCTGGTCGGAGTCGGGCGCCGTAGCAAATCCTGATACAGTCGCTCCAGCCTGCTAATGGCCATCCCCTGCGCGGGGTCGGCCACAAAGCCGGGGCGCAGCAGATCCTGCTGGTATTTTTGCTGCGGTGTCATCCTTGAGCGCCTCTCCAAGTCCCTGAATCGAGGACAAAATGGTATCACGGCCTCAGGACGCACGGTATAGTGCCATCAAGGCATGGCGGTTATGACGACCGCATAAACCCACTCTGTTTTAGCTGTAACAAGGAGCATCTATGAGTCTGTTAACTGGGATCCTGCTGGCTGTCGCGGCCTTGATTATCGGTATCGTTCTCGGCCGTTTTTCGGTGCGTAGCCGCGATGCTGGCCGTCTGGAACAGGAACTGAAGAAGGCCCACAAGGAGCTCGAGAGTTATCAGGGCCAGATCAACACCCACTTCGCCGACAGCGCTGCCCTGATGGAGCAACTGGCCGAGCAGTATCAGACCCTCTATCGCCACATGGCCGAGCAGAGCAAATTCCTGGCCAAGGCGCAGGAACCGCTGTTCCGCGAGTCATTGGTAGAAGAAGCCCCTGCCAATGTGGCAGAAGAACCGGGCGTTCCGCCTCGCGACTATGCTGGTGCCTCTTCCGGACTGCTCAAGCAACCAAACTAGTTCCTCGCGGAACTAATTGGCCAGTCCCGTGGTCTGACCTTGACGATTGCAATGCAACTTTTTCTGGGAGCTGTTTTTCATATGCGTAAACCTCTTTCCATGCTCAGTGTGCTAGCCCTCAGTGTCGGTATCGCCATGTCTGCGGCCCCTGCTCAGGCTGCACTGCCTTCCCTGTTAGGTTCAAATCAGGAGATGCCAAGCCTGGCGCCTGTTCTCGAACAGGTCACCCCGGCGGTGGTCAATATCTCGGTTTCTGGCAAAAAAATTACCCGTCAGCGTCTGCCGGAACAGTTCAAGTTCTTCTTCGGCCCCAACATGCCCGATGAACAGGTGAGCGAGCAGCCGTTCCAGGCGCTCGGCTCCGGTGTCATCGTCGATGCCAAGAAGGGTTACGTGATCACCAACGCCCACGTGGTGCACGAGGCGGATGAGATCAAGGTCAACCTGAAGGATGGTCGTGAGTATGCGGCCAAGAAGATTGGTGAAGACAAGCAGTCCGACATCGCCCTGCTGCAAATCAAGGCCGAGGATCTGGTGCAGATCAAGTTCGCCGACTCCGATGAGCTGCGGGTAGGTGACTATGCGCTGGCCATCGGCAACCCGTTTGGGCTGGGCCAGACCGTCACCTCCGGTATTGTCAGTGCGCTGGGTCGCAGCGGCCTCAACATCGAGAATCTGGAGAACTTCATCCAGACCGATGCGGCCATCAACTCCGGTAACTCCGGCGGAGCCCTGCTCAACCTGCGTGGCGAGCTGATCGGTATCAACACCGCGATTCTGGGCCCGAACGGCGGCAACATCGGCATCGGCTTTGCTATCCCCTCCAACATGGTGCGGGATCTGACCGAGCAGATCGTCAAGTACGGTGAAGTGCGTCGTGGCCAGCTGGGGATTACCGGCACCGAGCTCACCTCCGACATCGCCAAAACCTTCGGCTACAACAAGAAGGATGGTGCCTTCGTCAATCAGGTCATGCCTGATTCGGCGGCCGACAAGGCGGGCATCAAGGCTGGCGATATCATCGTCAGCATCGATGGCAAACCGGTTCGCTCCTTTGGCGAGCTGCGTGCCAAGATCGCTACCATGGGCGCTGGCAAGCAGGTCGAGCTGGGACTGATCCGCGATGGCAAGTCACAAACGGCCAAGGTGACCCTGAAGCAGGCTGATGACAGCGAAGTACGCGCCAGTGCGCTGCATCCAGCACTGGAAGGGGCTAAGCTGAGCACCACTACCGACCCGGTCTCCGGCGTCGCGGTGGCCGACATTGATCCTCGCTCTCCGGCAGCCGCTTCAGGCCTGCAGAAGGGTGACATCATCATCGGGGTCAACCGCCTGCGCATCAACACCCTGGGCGAGCTGACCAAGGCGCTCAAGAACAAGCCTGACGTGCTGGCGCTCAACATCCAGCGCGGCGACTCCTCGCTCTATCTGGTGATCCGCTAACGCTCAAGTTGTTCGCCAACCCCTCCATCACCCGCGGCCTTCACCGCGGGTGATTTTTATCCATCGATAGTGTTATTCTCTGCGCGCAGCCTGTACGGATGAGAATGACATGAAAATCCCCCCTTTAGTCAGTTACTTGGGCAAGTCTGTCGGTTTTGGATTGACCGTCGCGGCGCTGCTGTTGCTGCTGTTTCCCCATTTTCGCGGTGGTGCCCAACTGCCCGGCATCATCACCAATGCCCGTGAACTGAGTTTCTCCTATGCCGCCCATCGGGCAGGCCCTGCCGTCGTCAACATCTACACCCGCAGCTTTGCCCCCAATCAGGGCAATCAGGGGGAACTGCGCCCGCAAGGGTTGGGTTCCGGCGTCATCATGAATCAGCGCGGCTATGTGCTGACCAACTACCACGTCATCGCCGATGCCGACCAGATCATCGTCGCGTTGCAGGATGGCCGGGTCTTCAGCGCCGAGCTGGTCGGTACCGATCAGCTCACCGATCTGGCAGTGCTCTACATCGAATCGGACAACCTGCCGGTGATCCCGCAGGATCCAGAGCGACTGCCAGAAGTGGGGGATGTGGTGCTCGCTATCGGCAACCCCTACAACGTCGGCCAGACCATCACCCAGGGTATCATCAGCGCGACCGGACGTACCGGCCTCTCCAGCATGGGACCCGACAGCAATGGCCGCCAGGATCTGCTGCAGACCGATGCAGCCATCAACGAGGGCAACTCGGGTGGCGCGCTGGTCAACGGCCGTGGCGATCTGGTGGGTATCAACACCGCCACCTATCACCTCAACGGCAATCAGGAGAGCTACGGCATCAGCTTCGCCATCCCCTACCGGCTGGCCAAACGGATCATGGATGAGCTGATCGCCAACGGCCGGGTGATCCGCGGCTACCTCGGGATCTCCAGTGTCGAGATCAACCCCATAGTCGCGCGGATGATGAACCTCGGCGACCTGCGTGGTCTGGTGGTGGAGAGTCTGGATCCCAACGGCCCGGCTGCCAAAGGCGGCCTGCAGCGAGGGGATGTGCTGCTCAAGATCAACGGAGAGGCCATCAGTGGCGTACGCAGCGCCATGGACAAGATTGTCGAGAGCCGCCCCGGCACCAAGCTGACCATCTCGGTATTCCGCTCCGGCAAGCCGCTGGAAGTGGTGGTCACCATAGAGGAAGACCTGCGCTATCAGCAGAGAACGGCCAGCTCGAGCGCCGCATCGGCCAGCTAGCGTCACTCCTTTTAATGAGAAGGGCGGGAAACCGCCCCTTTCCATATCTGCCCTCTAGGCAACGTCTCTTACCGTGAGATGACTCACAGTTTCCCGCAACGCTTGCCCTGCCCCCGCCCCCCGATTTGTGCGCTACCGATCACACAAAACCAGCTTCAATAAGCACTCTTTTTGCCTTTTCAGTATCCAAACGATCACTGCGGGGCCATTTCATCAGGAATTTCCGCTTCGAATCGGAAAACACTGCCTCCTCCACATCGACGCGCAGGCTTAGGGTAACGCCATACCTTCTGCCAGCCTTGGAGAGCAGACATTGCAAACAGAGACTCACGACCAGACCCTGACCCCGAACAGCCCGGAGTTGCTGCGCCAGACCGATCATATCCTCGCGCGCATTTATCCCCTGCTGGCCGAACAGGGCATCATCCCCAACGAGGTGCAACGGCAGATGCTGGCCTCCCATGTCAAAGCCATGGTGTGGCGCTCCCACAGTGGCGAGCCCCTGCCGGAGGTTGACCTCAGCCTGTTTGAAGAGATCTCCCCCCTCTCACTACGTCTCGCCGAACAGGTCGTCAGCTGGCTGGATCAACTTGCTTATGAAGAGGCACACCTCTTATCCGTCCATTTTGAAGTCGCCAAAGAAAACGAACTCAGCTCGGTGCAGAACCCGTAACTCAAGGAGAAATCGATATGACAGCCATCAAACTCGTGATTGGAGACCGTCTCGGCAAGGGTCAGAAAGTGGGCGCAGGCGCGGAAGCTGCCGGGGCCAACGTGACCATCATCCCCGGCATGGCCGCTGACATGAAGCTCGGCGACGTGATGAACAAGGAGCAGGCGGATCTCGGCATCTCCTTCTGCGGCAGCGGCGGCGCAGGGGCCATCACCGCCCAGACCAAGTACGGCTACAAGTGCCGCTACGGCATGCGCTCTGTTGAAGAGGGCGTCACCGCCATCAACGAAGGGTGCGTGGTGCTGGGCTTCGGTTTCATGGACAAGGAAGAGCTGGGTCAGAAGCTGGTTGAAGCCTTCGCCAAGAAGCACGGACGCGCCTGATGAAAGAGAACTTCACCACCCAGGTCATCGTCAACGGCAAGGGGACGACCCGCCAGCAGGCGTTTGCCTCCGCCCTCAGCCAGGTGCAACCCACACTGCTCAAGGACAACCAGCAGGTACTGCTGCGTATTGAGCCGGTCGATGTACAGGTGCTCAAAGCCGAGGAGTCGGTCCGGGTGGAGAGGTTCCTGTTCTTCTTCCTGCCGCGCCAGCGCCGCGAATACCGCGTCCAGCTGGAGATCAAGGTTCAGGTCACCAGTCTGGATGTCGCCAAGGTGACATTCACCCAGGTGTGATGCCTGCGCAGGCACAACCCCACAAGAAGGATACGTTGGATGTTTCTAATCATTTTTATCAAGTCACTCATCATTGGCGGCCTGGTTGGCGTCGGGGTGGGGGCCGGCGCGGCGCGGATGTTCCACGCCCCGACCGTACAGGGCATGGGTGCCTTCCGCACCCTGGGCGAACTCAACTCCTGCGAAGGGGATCCCGCTTCCCACTTCTCGTTTGGTCTGGGCTTCTTCTTCAACGCCTGGGCCTCGACCGTGGCGGCAGGCGCCTTCACCCAGGATGTGGATCACCGCATCATCCCGCACTGGGCCACGGCGGCACTGCTGTTCAAAAATCGGGATCTCGCCACCACTCTGCACGACCCGAAAAAGATGGCCATCGCCGGCGGCATCATAGGTGCCATCGTGGTCGCCTTCCTCAACAGCACTGCGGCTGCCGTCCCGGCCGCCCTGCAGGTCACTGCGGTCAAGGTGCTGGTACCGGCTGCCAACCTGCTGGTCAATACCGTCATGCCGGTGATCTTCTGGCTGGCCGCCATCGAGGCGGGCAAGAAATCCGGTTTCTGGGCAACCATCTTCGGCGGTCTGGCACAGCTCATCATGGGCAACGCGGTACCGGGTCTGGTGCTCGGCATCCTGATCGGCAAGGGTGTGGAAGAGAGCGGTTGGAACCATGTCACCAAGGTGATGATGGCAGCCATCGTCCTGCTGTTCGTGCTGAGCGGCTTCTTCCGCGGCTTCGACATGAAACTGATTGAATCCTTCCATATGGGTGTCCCCCTGTGGCTGGAAAACGTCCATAACCTGCTGAGCGGCAAATAAGGGGTCACACCATGGATGAGAAACTGAAAAACAACTTCTGGTACGCAGACTGGTCATTCCCCATCTTCGTCGGCCTGCTCTCGGCCGGGGTCTTTGCCGGTACCCACATGTTCTATCTGTACGGGGTTGGTGCCTTCAACGAGGTAGCCTTCGTCGCCATGCTGAAAGCCGGAATGGACACGGGTGCCTACGGCGCGGTGGCCGCGTTCGGTGCCAGCTTCCTGTTCGCCCGCATCATCGAGGGATCCCTGGTGGGGATCCTGGATATCGGCGGCGCCATCCAGACCGGGGTCGGTCTCGGCGTGCCAGCCCTGCTGCTGGGGGCTGGCATCGTCTATCCGGTGGAGAACTTCGGCGCCTCGCTGGCAACCGGCATGGGGATTGGTCTGGCCATCGGCTACGTCATCATTCTGGCGCGCAAGTTCACCATCAACCAGAGCAACTCCACTTACGGTGCTGACGTGATGATGGGTGCTGGCAACAGCTCTGGCCGCTTCCTCGGCCCCCTCATCATCCTCTCCGCCATGGGCGCCTCCATTCCCATCGGTATCGGTTCCCTGCTGGGTGCGCTGCTGTTCTACGTGTGGGGCAAGCCCATCACCGGCGGTGCCATTCTGGGAGCCATGCTGCTGGGTACCTTCTTCCCGGTCGCCCTTGTGTAAGTACCAGCCGCCCTGCGGGGCGGCTCGCCAGAGGTTCTCAGCATGTACGACATCATCATCAAAGCGGGGCGCCAGGGAGATGGCCAGCTCGTCGATATCGCCATCAGGGAGGGCAAAATTGCCGCCATCGGCTCCCTGCCGGAGACGGCAACGGCGCGGCAGATCCTGGATCTCGGCGGCCAGGTGCATGTGAGCGCAGGCTGGATCGACGGCCACACCCACTGCTACCCAGCCTCCCCCATCTATCACGATAAGCCGGACAAGGTGGGCGTAGAGTCCGGCGTCACCACCGTAATCGACGCCGGCAGTACCGGTGCCGACGATGTGGATGACTTCCAGCAGATCGCTGCGGGCTGCAAGACCCGGGTGCATGCCCTGCTCAACATCTCCCGTATCGGTCTGCTACGCCAGAACGAGCTGGCCGACAGCCGGGACCTCGATATGGATCTCGCCTCGGCAGCCATTCATCGCCACCCCGACTTTATCGTCGGCATCAAGGCGCGGATGAGCGGTAGCGTGGTAGGTGAGAACGGCCTGCAACCGCTGCGCATGGCCAAGGCGCTGCAACAGGCTCACTGCCAGCTGCCGCTAATGGTGCACGTGGGTAACACACCGCCGGATCTGGACGAGATCGTCGCCCTGCTGGGGGATGGCGATCTGCTGACCCACTGCTTCAACGGCAAACCGAACCGCATCCTGACTCCGGCCGGCGAGCTGCGGGTCGCGGTGCGCGAGGCGATGAAACGGGGGCTCTTGCTCGACATCGGCCACGGCGGCGCCAGCTTCAGCTTCGAGGTGGCGGAGCTGGCTATCCGGCAGGGGATCCTGCCCCGCACCATCAGCTCCGACATCTACTGCAAGAACCGCATCAAGGGGCCGGTCTACAGTCTGGCCCACGTGATGTCGAAGTTTCTCGCCATCGGCATGACGCTGGAGCAGGTGATTGCCTGCGTCACCCATCAGGCCGCCGATGCCCTGCGCCTTTCCGGCAAGGGGCGGCTCGAGGTAGGCGCCGATGCCGATCTGACCCTGTTCGAGGTCACCAGCGGCCCGACCCTGTTTATGGATACCGAAGCCCAGTCCCGCAGCGGTGACCAACAACTGCAGCCTCTCGCCGCCCTGGTCGGTGGCGAACTGGTTCTGACTCACTATGGGAAATCACACCATGCCTTCTGTTTATGAGAAATATCAGCTCAAACCGGTGATCAACGCCTCCGGGCGCATGACCATTCTCGGCGTCTCCACCCCCGAGCAGGAGGTGGTCGATGCGGTCAATTTTGGCCTGGGCCACTACTTCGAGGTCAAGGATCTGGTCAACAAGACCGGCACCTATCTGGCTGGTTTACTGGATGTGGAAGATGCGGTGGTGGTCTCCTGTGCCAGCGCCGGCATCGCCCAGTCAGTGGCCGCCATGATAGTGCGCGGCGATCCCTACCGCCTTGAGCACCTGCATGCCCACCCCCATGAGGTGCCGAGTGAAATCGTGCTGCCCAAGGGGCATAACGTCAACTTCGGCGCCCCGGTCGGCACCATGGTCAATCTGGGTGGCGGCAAAGTAATAGAGGCCGGTTACGCCAACGAGTGTTCCCCGGCCCAGCTGGCCGCCGCCGTCAATGCCAACACAGCAGCCATCCTCTACATCAAATCCCACCACTGCGTGCAGAAGAGCATTCTGTCGGTGGCCGAGGCAGCCGAGGTGGCCAGGGCCCACGGACTCCCGCTCATCGTTGATGCGGCAGCCGAGGAGGATCTGCGCCTCTACTACAGCCAGGGGGCAGCTCTGGTCATCTACAGCGGCGCCAAGGCCATTGAAGGGCCCACCAGCGGGCTGGTAGTTGGCAAGCGTCAGTACGTGGAGTGGGTCAAGCAGCAAGCCAACGGCATCGGCCGCGCCATGAAGGTGGGCAAGGAGGGGATCCTCGGCCTGACCCACGCCATCGAGCGCTATCTGGCCAAAGAGAAAGAGAGCGGCGCCGCCATGGTCTCCAAGATGGCCCCCTTCATCGAGCGCCTCAATCAGCTGCCCGGCGTTACCGCCAAAGTGGAGTGGGACAGCGCTGGGCGCGACATCGCCCGCACCGATATCGCCTTCGACCACCAGCAGGTCGGCATGACCACAGTGCAGGTCGTCAGCCGTCTGCAACAGGGCACACCTGCCATCTACTGCCGTGGCTACAAGGCCAACGAGGGGCACATCGAGATCGATGTGCGCAGCGTCACCGTGCCCCAGCTCGACCAAATCCACTCCGCCATTGCCAACCTCGTTCAGGAGAATCGCTGATGTCCCTTACCCCCAACTACTATCGTGATCGGGTCTGTCTCAACGTGTTGGCCGGTTCCAAAGAGAATGCCGTCGAGGTGTACGACGCAGCCGAAGGCCACGTGCTGGTCGGTGTGCTCTCCAAAAACTACCCGGATATTCCTTCAGCAGTTGCTGATATGAAGGAGTACGCCAAGCTTATCGATAACGCCCTCTCCATCGGACTGGGCGCCGGTGATCCGCGCCAATCCGCCATGGTGGCCGAGCTGGCCTGCCAGCTGCAGCCCCAGCACGTCAATCAGGTGTTCACTGGCGTTGGCGCCAGCCGGGCGCTGCTCGGCCAGTCGGAAACGCTGGTCAACGGCCTGATCTCCCCCACCGGCATGCCGGGGATGGTGAAGATCTCCACCGGCCCGCTCAGCGCCGGGCAGCCGGACGGCATCGTCCCCATCGACACCGCCATCGCCCTGCTCAAGGACATGGGTGGCAGCTCGGTCAAATTCTTCCCCATGGGCGGGCTGGCCTGCCGCGACGAGTATCAGGCGGTGGCCGAGGCCTGTGCCCGCCACGGCTTCTGGCTGGAGCCCACCGGCGGCATCGATCTGGACAACTTTGAAGAGATTGTGCGAATCGCGCTGGATGCCGGGGTCGAGAAGGTGATCCCCCACGTCTACAGTTCCATCATCGACAGCGCGAGCGGTCAGACCCGTCCTGATGATGTACGGACTCTGCTGGCCACGGTGAAACGACTGTTGGCGTGATGGCAGTCACGGGCACCGGTTTAATCACTGACCGGTGCCTGGCCTGCTGGTGACATGCTTGTTAACATCGATCCTTTTATCCTGCAACAGGAGATGTTCATCCCCACATGATCAAGCTGCCCCACCCGAGACTGCACCAGCTGCTGACCCAACTTCATGCCGAACCACTGCCGCAGGAGGAACTGGCTCGCCGCCTCAGTGTCTCCACCCGCACCGTACGCACCGATGTGGCGACCCTCAACGAACTGATTGCCACTCACGGTGCCCACCTGATCCACCAGCGTGGCAGCGGCTACCAGCTGAAGATCTACAATCAGACGCTGTTTGAGGCATTGCTGGCAGCGCAGGGACAGGAGAATACCTTGCCGCGTACCAGTCGCGAGCGGGTGCTGCATCTGCAGATCCTGCTGCTGACGGCAGAGCAGGGGATCAAGCTCGATGAGCTGGCCGATACCTGGTACCTGAGCCGGACGGCGCTGCAGGGCGATATGGCGGAAGTGCGGGAACAGCTGGCTCACTTTGGCCTCACGGTCGAGAGCAAACCAAGGGTGGGCATGCGGGTACAAGGGAGCGAGACGGCCATTCGCGCCTGTCTGACCCAGCTGCTCTGTCAGGAGCTGCTCAACAACCATCCCCTGCAGAGCCTGCTGCCCAACCTCTGCCCCAGCAAAACTCTGGAGGTAGTGGGCAATCACATTCACGACCAGTTGAGCCGTCATCAGCTGCGTCTGGCCGACGAGAGTTTGCAGCAGCTTGCCATCTACTGCGCCGTCGCCCTGCTGCGCCAGGCCGCTGGCCACGAGCTGCGCCAATTCGCCAGCGAGGATCTCACTGCCCCCCTGCTGGCAGTCGCCCGTGACATCTATGGTGAACTGCCGACCCTCACCCCGCCGGGAGAAGAGGAGATAGCCTGCCTCGCTATCCAGATCCAGGCGCGCCTGATTGCCGAAACGCCTCAGCTTAGCCCGGCCATGGCGGCCGAGAGCGAACAGCTGGTGGAACATCTGCTCACGTACATCCACCAGCACTACCCCTATGATCTGCGGGGTGACCAGCAGCTGCGAGCCGACCTGCAGACCCACATCAGCGCCATGCTGCTGCGGGTCAAGTACCAGATCGGCAGCCACAATCCGCTGGCAGACCACATCAAGCAGTACTACCCCCTCGCCTACGACATCACGCTGGCAGCCATCTCGGAGTGGATCAGGCAGACCCCTTACCGGCTGACCCACCACGAGATCGGTTATCTGGTGATCCATATCGGGGTCGGGCTGGAGCGCCACTACGATATCGGCTACACCAGACGCCCGCATGCACTGCTGTTGTGCGATGCGGGCAACGCCACCTTCCGCGTACTGGAAGCACGCATCAAGCGAGAGTATCCCCAGTTGCAGCTGACCACGCTGGAATCGGTGCGGGATTACGAAGGGCTGGCGCAGATCAAACAGGATTTTGTCATCAGTAGCGTCAAGGTGAGCGAAAAGGATGTGCCGGTGGTGCAGGTAGACCCCTTCCCGACCCAGTACCAGCTGGAGCAACTTGGCAAGCTGGTACTGATCGATCGCACCCGCCCCTATATGCTCGACAAGTACTTCGATGCCGACCACTTCATGGTGGTCAAAGAACCCCTTACCCAGGCCGAACTGTTTGCCCGTATCTGTGATCAGCTGGAGGCGGAAAATCTGGTGGAGAGCGGCTTCAGGGCCTCCCTGCAGGAGCGGGAGCGAATAGTCTCCACCATGCTGGGTGAGGGTATCGCCTTGCCCCACTCCCTCGGCCTGCTGGCTCGCCGGACGCTGGCCTATACCGTACTGGCACCGCAGGGGATCGACTGGGGCAATGGCGAAAACGCCACCCTCATCTTCGTGCTGGCCATCAGCAAGGCTGACTACGAGGAGGCGATGGGGCTCTACGATCTTTTTCTGGCGCTGATGAATGAAAAAGCCAGCAGAAGTCTGCTGGCTTGTCGCGATTTTGCCAGCTTCAAAGCGCTGGCGCGTACCGGTTCATAACATAAAACGAGGAGTGACTACTCCTCGTTGAAGCCGGAGGTGAACAGCTCCACCACGGCGGCCAGGGCCTCGACCTCTTCGGGCCCTTCAACCTGTACTTCCACCTGCCGCCCTTGCGCGGAATCAAGCATCAGCAGGCCGATGATGCTGTCAGCATCGGCCTCCACACCATCTTCATTGCGCAGCAGCACGTGGGCATCGAAACCCTGCACCAGCTCGAACAGCATCATGGCTGGTCTGGCATGAATACCCAGCTTGTTTTTCACTTCAACCGAGGCGGAAACAGTCATCGGGTCGTCCTATTGGTCCGTCAGGATTGGGGGGCACTCTTGTCGAGAGTGCGGTGGCGGATCTGCACGTTCTTGCCGAGCAAACGGAATGCACTGGCCAGCCGTTCTGCAATAAAGACCGAACGATGCTGACCGCCGGTGCAACCGATGCCGACCGTGAGGTAGCTGCGATTGTTGCGCTCCAGATGGGGCAACCAGGTCACCAGCATGTTTTCGATCTGCTGGGTAAACAGCATCACGTCAGCCTGCGCCGAGAGGTAGTTGGCGACCGGCTCATCCTTACCGGTAAACGGCTTGAGCTCGGGGATCCAGTGCGGATTGGGCAGGAAGCGGGCATCGAACACGAAGTCGGCATCCTTGGGAATGCCGTACTTGAAGCCGAACGACTCGAACACCAGCACCAACTCGTTCTCTTTCTTCCCAAGCACCCTGGTCTTGATGAGCTCGCTCAGGTCGTGAATGCTGAGGGTGGTGGTGTCGATACGCAGGTCAGCAGTCGAGGAGAGTGGCGCCAGCAGGTGGGTCTCCTCCCGAATCGCCTCATCCAGCGACAGCTTGTTGCGTGAGAGGGGGTGCAAACGGCGGCTCTCGCCATAGCGCTTGAGCAGGGTGCCGTTGTCGGCGTCGAAGAAGAAGCTGGAGAACTCTACCCGCCCCTCATTGCGCACCTGAGCCAGCAGATTTTCCAGTTTCTCCGGATCGCTCGGCAGGTTGCGCACATCGATGCTGACCGCCAGCTTGTCGTACTGGCTCTCCACCGAGACAATCAGCTGGGGCAGCAGATTGACCGGCAGGTTGTCCACACAGTAGTAACCCAGATCTTCCAGCACTCGCAGGGCTACCGTTTTACCGGAGCCCGAACGTCCACTTACCACGATTAACTGCATCTTGTTCCCTCACGCCAAAACGGGTGTCTCATCCTTGGCCTGCTGTCAGGCCGAGGTCATGATCTGATAGAGCTCTTCGTCGCTGGTTGCCTGACGCAACTGGCGGCAAACCGCCTTGTCACCCAGCTTGGAAGCCATCAGAGAAAGGGTCTTGAGATGCTGCTTGCACTCGCTTTCCGGCACCAGCAAGGCAAACAGCAGGTCAACCGGTTGATTGTCGATGGAGTCGAAAGGAATAGGGTCGGCAAAGGTCATCAGGATCGCGGTTGGCGGGAACTCATCGTCAATGCGACCGTGGGGGATCGCAATACCGGCACCGATCCCGGTACTACCCATTTTTTCGCGGGCCAGCAAGCATTCAAACAGCGCCTGACGGGAGGTGCCAAGGCGTTCGGCGGCCAGCTCGCTGATGATTTCGAGGGCGCGTTTCTTGCTGGTACAAGGGACTGCACTCTTGGTGCAGTCCCGACTCAGTATGTGTTCAAGTTGCATGGTTATTTTTTATTTAACTTATCTTTGTGCTTGATGATCTGCCTGTCCAGCTTGTCGAGCAAGGTGTCTATCGCAGCATACATATCGGCATGTTCAGAGTTGGCAAACACTTCGCCACCGCTGACGTGCAATTTGGCTTCCGCTATCTGGTTCAGTTTTTCCACGCTAAGCACCACATGAACATTGTTGATGTGGTCGAAGTGACGCTCGAGTTTGGCAAATTTGTTATTCACATAATCACGCAGAGCTTCGGTGATCTCGACATGGTGTCCGGTCAGGTTAATTTGCATAACATCATCCTTTTGTTTGCCTAAACCAGGCGTTTGCGCTGATTGGAAGGTGGGATAAACAAGGATTCGCGATACTTAGCGATCGTGCGTCTCGCCACCATAATACCCTGTTCGGCCAGCAAATCCGCGATCTTGCTATCACTTAACGGCTTGGCAGGATTCTCTGCCGTGACCAGCTTCTTGATGAGCGCGCGAATTGCGGTCGATGAGCACTCTCCTCCTCCTTCGGTGTTCACATGGCTGGAGAAAAAAAACTTCAATTCGAAGATACCACGGGGGGTATGCATGTACTTCTGGGTCGTCACCCGGGAGATGGTCGACTCATGCATCTCTACCGCTTCGGCGATGTCATTGAGCACCATCGGCTTCATCGCCTCTTCACCATACTCGAAAAAGCCCTGTTGCTGCTCGACAATGCAACTCGCCACTTTCAGTAGGGTGTCATTGCGACTTTCCAGGCTCTTGATGAACCACTTGGCTTCCTGCAAATGGGAGCGAATAAACTGGGTGTCGGTGCTGCTGCGGGCGTTGCGGGCCATGGCGGCATAGGTCTCGTTGACCCGGATGCGGGGGGCTGAGTCGGGATTGAGCTCGACCACCCACTTGCTGCCCTTCTTGACCACGGAGACGTCGGGGATCACGTACTGAGAGTCGCTCTGGATAATGCCATTGCCGGGACGCGGCTCCAGCAGCTGGATCAGATCCAGCACCTCCTTGAGGTCGCTCTCTTTGAGTTTTGTCTTGCGGGCGAGGGTGCGGTAATCCCGGTTGCCGAGCAGCTCCATGTGCTCGAGGATCACCTCTTTGGCCTCGTTGAGCCAGGGGGTCTGCGGGTCATACTGATCCAGCTGGATCAGCAAACACTCCTGCACAGAACGGGCAGCAATGCCGACCGGATCGAAGTGCTGAACCCGCTTGAGTACCGCCTCGACCTCATCGAGCTCCACCTCTACGTCATCGCTGGTGACGGCAGCCTGGATATCCTCCAGCGCAACGGTCAGATAACCGGATTCGTCGATGGCATCGATGATGGCGAGCGCGATGGCGGCATCCACATCGCTGAACGGCGTGAGCCGCATCTGCCACAGCAGATAATCCTGCAGGTTTTCGGTGGTCTCTCCCTGATAGACGCTATCTTCCCCATCGTGGATGGGGCCCGCGCTCTGGGCGGTGCCGGCAGAGTAAACCTCGTCCCATGTGGTATCCACCGGCAACTCGTCCGGCATCTGCTCCTGGGCCATGGCATCGCTGGAATCCAGCTGGCTGGCATCGACCGGCGCTTCCGGACTGGTCTCTTGCGCCTCGCTCTCTTCCTGCTCCAGCAGAGGGTTATTTTCGAGCGCTTGCTGAATTTCCTGCTGAAGTTCCAGAGTGGAGAGCTGGAGCAGACGAATCGCTTGTTGTAATTGCGGCGTCATGGTCAGGGACTGACCGAGACGCAACTGTAATGTCGGCTTCATCTACGTCGGGATATCCTTATGTTCAGCGAGGCACTCGTCAAAGGAAATGAAGGCATGCCCCCTTACTATAGACTGAATTGATCGCCCAAATAGACGCGCTTGACCTGCTCATCGGCAAGGATGTCAGCCGGTGCACCTTCGGCAATCATCTTGCCGTGGCTGACGATATAGGCCTTCTCACATACGTCCAGAGTCTCTCTGACGTTGTGGTCGGTAATCAAGACGCCAAGGCCTCTATCTTTCAGATGCTGAATGATCTTCTTGATGTCTATCACAGAAATCGGGTCAACCCCTGCAAAGGGTTCATCCAGCAGAATAAAACGCGGCTCGGCCGCCAGCGCACGGGCGATCTCTACCCGACGGCGCTCACCGCCGGAGAGGCTCTGACCCAGGTTGTCGCGAATGTGGGTGATATTGAACTCTTCCAGCAGTTGCTGAACCTTGTCCTCACGCTCCTCGCGACTCAACCCCTTGCGGGTCTGCATCACGCCCATCAGGTTGTCGAACACCGACAGGCGACGGAAGATGGAGGCCTCCTGCGGCAGGTAACCGATGCCATTGCGCGCCCGCACATGCATGGGCTGCAGGCTGATGTCCTGATCGTCGATGGTGATGAGACCGGCATCGCGCTGCACCAGCCCCACGATCATGTAGAAGGAGGTGGTCTTGCCCGCCCCGTTGGGGCCGAGCAGGCCGACAATCTGGCCGGTGCCCACTTCAAGGCTGACGTCACTCACCACCATGCGGCGCTTGTAGCTCTTCTGCAGGCCCACTGCTTTTAACACTGCCATGGCTTATTTTCCCTGCTTCTTCTGGTCGGCGGGCTTGTCGAAATTCTCTACCTGATCCGGCAGGAATACGGTTTTGACCCGCTGGCTCGGGCTCTTGCTCTCGGCGATCATCTTCTGTTTGACGATGTCGTAGCGGATCAGATCGCCATTGACCTGGCTATCTTCCTGCTTGAGCTGACCGTTACCGGTGATGGTCACCAGACGGTTCTTCAGCTCGTAGCGGATAGTGTTGCCGTGGGCATTGACCGGCTTGCCGTTATCCAGGATCTGGAAGAAGGTGGCGGGCTTGCCGTAGGCAGTCATCACCTCGGCCCCTTTCTCGCCGGAACGGGTCACTACCACCTTGTCAGCCTTGATCCGGATGGTGCCCTGATTGATGGTCACGTCCTCTTCGAAGGTGATGCGGTTGTCCTGCATCTCGGCCACCTGTTTGACGGCATCGACGTAAACCTTCTCGGCAAAGTCGGACTCTTTGGCGGTCACCGCACCACACAACAACAGGGCTGCGAGGGCCAGATTAGCGTTTTTCATTGAAATAGATGGCATGGCCTTGATCCAGTAACTCAAAATATTTGCGGTCCAGATGGCCCTTGAGGCCAACCCCTTGGGTCTGGAAATCCCGACCCAGAATGTTCACTTCCCGGTTGCTGCGCACATCCTGTGTCACCAGATCCAGCTCCAGATAGGGGGTATCCAGTGTGGAAATGAAAGAGGTGGGCAGCAGACCATCCAGATGCACCTTGTCCCGCAGGATGACGTTGTCGCCGGTGTTGAGCACGCCGGTTTCGGCGGTCACCTTCCACTCGGCGGCACCCTGATCGTCATACATGTAGACCACCGGCTTGTCGAAGGTGGCCTGCTCGAGGATTTGATAATACTCGGCGTAGGTCGACTCCAGCCGCTCGGTGCGCTTGCCATTGATATCAAAACGGGTGGTCACCAGATCTTTGGCGACAAAATCCGGCTGATAGTTTTCGATTTTGACGGCGCTCTCAGGCACCAGCTCAACCTTGCCCAGCTGCCAGGCAACCAGTGCAACCAGAAACAGCAGGGCAAACAACAGGGTCTGTCTGCTCATACCGAAGCCTCGGGCTGATAATCGTCGTGGCCCTGCGCCTGCAAAATGAGGTCACACACCTCGCGCACCGCACCCATGCCACCGCCAAGCCGGGTCACCATATCGGCACGACTCAGCACCAGCGGATGGGCATCGGCCACCGCGATACCCAAGCCGCAAGCGGCCATCACCGGCAGATCGATGGTGTCATCGCCCATATAGGCAGCCTGTTCCGGGGTCAGCCCCAGCTTGGCCAGCAGCGCTTCGAAGTGAGGCAGCTTTTTATCAGCCCCCTGCACCACATGAGCCACCCCCAGGCTTTTCATCCGATCACTGACGATTCGGGAGTTGCGCCCTGTGATGATGGCGATCTCGATCCCGGCATTGAGCAGTGCTCGCATGCCCGCACCATCACGGGTGCAGAAGGTTTTCAGCTCTTCGCCGTTGTTTCCCATGTAGATAAGGCCGTTGGAGAGCACCCCGTCCACATCGCACACCAGCAGGCGGATTTGCGCCGCCTTGTCGAACTGGCTGCGCGTCACCGGACCATAGAGGGTCGGTACGTTTTGCATCAAATGACTCCGGCTTTCAGCAGGTCGTGCATGTTGAAGGCGCCGAGCGGGCGTTTCTCTTCATCCACGACCAGTAATCCGTTGATTTTTCTCGTTTCCATCAGCTTGACGGCTTCCGCAGCCATCATCTCTGGACCTACGGTAACACAGTTGGCCGTCATCACGCGGCTGATGGGGGTGTGATGGATATCGATCTGCTGGTCAAGAATGCGGCGCAGGTCGCCATCGGTAAAGAGCCCGGCCAGCAGGCCATTGCCATCGACCACCGCCGTCATACCGAGCCCCTTGCGGCTCACTTCCAGCAGCGCCTGGCTGATGGTGGCATCTATCCCCACCCGGGGCAACAGCTCACCGCTGTGCATCAGGTCGCCGACCCGCAGCAACAGACGCTTGCCAAGGGAACCGCCCGGGTGAGAGAGGGCGAAGTCATCGGCGGTAAAACCGCGCGCTTCCAGCAGAGCCACCGCCAGGGCATCGCCCATCACCAGGGTTGCCGTGGTGCTAGAAGTGGGTGCCAGACCCAGCGGGCAGGCCTCTTTCTCCACCTTGATGCACAGGTGCACGTTGGCCTCTTTGGCCATGGTGGAGGCCGGATTACCGGTCATGCAGATGAGCGGTATGCCGCGGCGCTTGAGTACCGGCAGCAGGGCCAGGATTTCGTCGCTCTCGCCGGAGTTGGAGATAGCGATGATAAGGTCGCCGCTGGAGATCATCCCCAGATCGCCGTGACTCGCTTCTCCCGGGTGAAGGAAGAAGGCCGGGGTGCCGGTGCTGGCGAGGGTGGCGGCAATCTTGCTGCCGATATGGCCCGACTTGCCCATGCCGGTGACCACTATCTTGCCACCGCAGCGCAGCACCATCTCGCACGCCTTGTCGAAGGCGTCGTTCAGATACTGATAGAGTCCATCAATGGCTTGCTTTTCTGTGTCCAGCACCGCGCGGGCACTGCGACGAAAATCGAACAGTTCAGACACTTTCTCAGGCTTTACAGACATAAAGACACAGCTCCGGGCCGAAATTAGCTGCGGGATTATAAAAAAGTCTGCCCGGATAAGCGAATCGGATGGCAAGTCCCGCTCTCGATGACGCACTTTGTTACAGAAAACTGTCGTGCAAATGGGCTTGCAGCCTGTTCAATAGTTGTTCCTTGCTGTTGCTTAGACCTAGACTACCCCATAAAATTCGCACCTCATTTACACCGGATGGACAATTGTTTGAACAATGACCTGATCACCATCTCCGATCTGACCTTCAGTCACGGAGATCGGCTGTTGTATGACGGGATCAACCTGACCATTCCTCGTGGCAAGGTAACCGCCGTCATGGGCCCGAGCGGCATCGGTAAAACCACCCTGCTGCGGCTGATCGGTGGCCAGCTCAAGCCGGAGTCCGGTCACATTCTGTTTGACGGGGAAGATATCCCCACCCTCTCCCGTTCGCGCCTCTATGAAGTGCGCAAACGGATGAGCATGCTGTTCCAGAGCGGCGCCCTGTTTACCGGCATGACGGTCTACGACAACGTGGCCTTCCCGCTGCGGGAACACTCCGGCCTGCCAGAGGAGCTGATCCACACCATCGTCATGATGAAGCTGCAGGCGGTGGGCTTGCGCGGCGCGGCGAAACTGATGCCCTCCGAGCTCTCCGGCGGCATGGCACGCCGGGCAGCGCTGGCACGGGCCATCGCCCTTGACCCCGACCTCATCATGTATGACGAGCCGTTTGTCGGGCAGGACCCCATCACTATGGCGGTGCTGGTCAAGCTGATCAAGGAGCTGAACGATGCCCTTGGCATCACCTCCGTCATCGTCACCCACGATGTGAAAGAGGTGCTGAGCATCGCCGATTACGCCTACATCATTGCCAATCGCAAGGTGGTGGCACACGGCACGCCGGATCAGCTGCGCGAGGAGCACAATCCCGAAGTCGAGCAGTTCCTCAAAGGATTGCCCGACGGTCCTGTTCCGTTTCATTTTCCGGCAGGCGATCTGCTACAGGATCTCTGATGTTGATAAGTCAAATAAGCAAGCTGGGGCGGGTCGGAGTGCGGTTTATCAGCTCCGTCGGTCGCGCCACCATCATGTTGTTCCATGCGCTGGCGGGCAAACCCGAGCCGCGCAAGCACTTCCCGCTGCTTGTCCAGCAGCTCTATGTGGTGGGTGTGCAGTCGGTGGCCATCATTCTGGTCTCCGGCCTGTTCATCGGCATGGTGCTCTCGCTGCAGGGTTACAACGTATTGAAGGATTTCGGCGCCGAGCAGAGTCTGGGGCCGCTGGTTTCCCTCTCCCTACTGCGGGAGCTGGGCCCTGTGGTCACGGCGCTACTGTTTGCCGGCCGTGCCGGTTCGGCCCTGACCGCTGAAATCGGCCTGATGAAGGCCACAGAGCAGCTTTCAAGCCTCGAGATGATGGCGGTCGACCCGCTACGCCGGGTGGTTGCTCCCCGCTTCTGGGCTGGCGTCATCAGCATGCCGCTGCTGGCCTTTATGTTCAGCCTGATCGGCATCTTCGGCGGCAAGCTGGTCGGTGTGGACTGGCTCGGCGTGGACGAAGGGGGCTTCTGGTCTGCCATGCAGGCCTCCGTCGACTGGCATGAGGACATCATGCAGGGCGCCATCAAGAGCCTGATTTTCGCCCTGGTGGTCACCTGGATTGCGCTCTTTAACGGCTATGATGCCAAGCCGACCTCGGCCGGGATCAGTCAGGCCACGACCCGTACCGTGGTCCACTCATCCCTCGCCGTGCTCGGCCTGGATTTTATACTCACTGCAGTCATGTTTGGATAAGGTAAAGATGAAGTTCAGCAAAGTAGAATTCCTGGTCGGCACCTTCATGCTGGCTGGCATCGGTGCCATTCTGGCACTGGCCCTGCAAGTGGCCGGTTTGAGCTTCAAACCGGAAGGAGAAACCTATACCCTGCGCGCGCATTTCGATAATATCGGCGGCCTGAAAGTCCGTTCGCCGGTCAAGGTCGGCGGCGTGGTGGTCGGTCGGGTCAGCGACATAGTACTGGACCCGAAAACCCAGGTGCCCGAAGTGACCCTGATGATGCAAAAGAGCGCTGGCGAGTTCGCCGATACCAGCTCCCTCTCCATCCTCACCTCCGGTCTGCTCGGCGAGCAGTACATCGGTCTTGCCCCCGGCTTCAGCGATGAGGAGATGGGCACTGAGATGCTCAAGGATGGCGACCTGATTGAAGACACCAAATCCGCCATCGTACTGGAAGATCTGATTGGCAAGTTCCTCTACAGCCAATCCTCCGACAGCAAATCAGACAGCAAGAAGGAGTAATCATGTTCAAGAAAATCGCCCTGCTGCTGGGCCTGATGACCAGCATGCTCTTTTCCCTGTCTGCCCAGGCCGCAGTCGATGCCACCGACCCCAACGCGCTGGTGGATCAGGCTGCCAAGCAGACCTTTGCCCGCCTGAAAGCCGATCAGGCCCAGGTGAAGAGCAATCCGGATCACCTGCGGGTGATCATCCGCGAAGAGCTGCTGCCCTATGTGGACAACCGCTTCGCCGCCTACAAGGTGCTTGGCAACCAGATTAAAGAGACTACCGAAGCGCAGCGCAATGCCTTCGTCGAGGTGTTCACCGAGTACATGGTGAGCTCCTACGCAGATGCGCTGGCCCATTTTGACAAGCAGACCGTCAAGGTCGAGCCGGGCAAAGCTCCCAGCGGCAACATCACCGCCGTCAACGTCAGCGTGAAAGAGGCCGGCAAGCCGGACATCTTCCTCGAGTTCAAACTGCGCAAGAATAACAAGACTGGCGAGTGGAAAGCCTTTGACATGGTGGCCGAGGGGATCAGCCTGCTCTCCGCCAAGCAGAGCGAGCTGGGCGGCCTCATTCGCCAGAATGGCATCGATGCAGTGATCGCCCAGTTGCGCGAACACAACGCCAAGCCGCTGGTACTCAAACCATGACCCTCAGCGGTGAGCTGCAGGCGCCACAGGTCAATGACCTGTGGCAACGCCGCGCCGAATGGTGGCAGGACGACCGGCTCGAGCTCGGCGGCGTCACCACCCTCGACTCCGCCGGACTGGCCCTGCTGGTCAAATGGGCCAAAGCCGTATTAGCGCGAGGCGCCACACCGCAACTGGTGGGCGCCTCCAGTGATTTCTATACCCTGGCCAACCTCTACGGGGTGGCCGGGCTGTTTCAGTCAACCCCGCTCACAACTGAGGACGCATAATGCAAGTCTCTGAAATTGAAGCGATACTCCTTGAGGCTCTGCCATTGTCCGAAGTCCATGTCAAAGGGGACGGTAGTCACTACCAAGTGATCGCCGTCGGTGACATGTTTGACGGCATGAGCCGGGTCAAGAAGCAGCAGGCCATCTATGCCCCGCTGATGGACAAGATCGCCAGCAACGCTATTCACGCCCTCTCCATCAAGGCGTTCACCGACGCCGAGTGGAAACGCGAACGTAAATTCCTATTGCCCTCCTGATTTGGTAACGAAGTAAAAATGGACAAATTCAAAATCGATGGTCGTTGTACTCTCAACGGCGAAGTGACCATCTCCGGCGCCAAAAACGCCGCGCTGCCGATCCTGTTCGCGACCCTGCTCTGTGATGAAGAGGTACACCTCTCCAACGTGCCGCGCCTGAAAGATGTGGGCACCACCATCAAGCTGCTGGAGATGCTGGGCGCGACCACCAAGGTCAACGGCAACGTCACCGTGCTGACCGGTGCGGTGAACAACCACGTCGCTCCCTACGAGCTGGTGAAGACCATGCGCGCCTCCATTCTGGCGCTGGGCCCGCTGGCTGCCCGTTTCGGCGCGGCTGACGTCTCCCTGCCCGGCGGCTGCGCCATCGGTGCCCGTCCGGTCAACCTGCACGTCCACGGCCTGGAGCTGATGGGTGCCAAGATCACCATCGAAGATGGTTACATCAAGGCCCGTGTCGATGGTCGCCTGAAAGGCGCCCACATCTTGATGGATATGGTCTCCGTGACCGGTACCGAAAACCTGATGATGGCCGCCACCCTGGCTGATGGGCGCACCGTGATCGAAAACGCTGCACGCGAGCCGGAAGTGGTCGATCTGGCCAACTTCCTCAATACCCTGGGTGCCAAGATTCAGGGTGCGGGCACCGACACCCTGACCATCGACGGTGTCGAGCGTCTGCACGGCGGCAACTACAGTGTGCAGCCTGACCGCATCGAAACCGGTACCTTCCTGGTTGGCGCAGCGGTCACCGGCGGCAAGATCACCTGCCGCAAGACCGACCCGACCCTGCTGGAAGCGGTACTGGTCAAGCTGGAAGAAGCTGGTGCCCTGATTGAGAAGGGTGAAGACTGGATCACCCTCGACATGACTGGCCGCACCCTCAAGCCGGTCACCATCAAGACTGCCCCCTACCCGGCCTTCCCGACCGACATGCAGGCACAGTTCACCGTGCTGAACGCCGTCGCCAAAGGTACCGGCATGGTCACCGAGACCATCTTCGAGAACCGCTTCATGCACGTTCCCGAACTGGTACGGATGGGCGCAGACATCGAACTGCAGGGCAACGTAGCCATCTGCCGTGACACCGAGCAACTCAAGGGTGCCCAGGTGATGGCGACCGATCTGCGCGCCTCCGCCAGTCTGGTACTGGCCGGCTTCGTGGCCGAAGGCTCCACCATCGTCGACCGTATCTATCACATCGACCGTGGCTACGAAGACATCGAGCAGAAGCTTCAGGGTCTGGGTGGCCGCATCGAGCGCATCAAGGGCTGATAGCCCCCTGATCGCTGGCCGATAAAAAGGCCCCCTCGCGTTGGCGAGGGGGCCTTTTTCATGGTTTCGGTTCAGTTGAAACCGGGATCAGTGACCCGCCAGCTTCATATTTTCTACCAGCACCGAGCCGGTCTTGAGACTGGAGCGCTCATCCTCGTCACGACCCACCGCCACGATATGGCTGAACATCTCGGCCAGATTGCCGGCGATGGTGATCTCTTCGACCGGATAGGCTATTTCGCCATTCTCGACCCAGAAACCGGCAGCGCCGCGGGAGTAGTCGCCATTGACGATATTGACCCCCTGCCCCATCAGTTCGGTCACCAGCAGACCGGTGCCCATCTCTTTAAGCATGCCTTGAAAATCCTGGCCAGTATTGGAGACCTGCCAGTTGTGGATGCCACCGGCATGACCCGTAGTAGTCAGCCCCAGCTTGCGAGCGGAGTAGGAAGTCAGCAGCCAGCTCATCAGCTCGCCGTTACGGATGATATCCATGTCGCGGGTACGCACCCCTTCGCCATCGAACGGGGTACTGGCAAGCCCGCCAAGCAGGTGGGGGAACTCCTGAATGGTGAGCCACTCGGGCAGGATCTGCTTGCCCAATTTGTCGAGCAGGAAGCTCGACTTGCGATAGAGGTTGCCGCCACTGATGGCCATCACCAGATGGCCCCACAGGCCAGAGGCAGTATCGGGGTGGAACAGCACAGGCGCGTGACGGGTAGAGATCTTGCGGGCACCGAGGCGGGAGACGGTACGCTCAACGGCTTCGTCAGCAATGCGCTGCGGGCTCCAGAGCCCGCCGAGGGTACGGCTGGAGGAGTAGCCGTAATCACGCTGCATATCGCCATCCTGCTCGCCTATCAGCACGCAGCTCAGGGAGTTGCGCGACGCCGCGTAGCCTTTGACGAAGCCGTGGCTGTTGCCATAGACCTTGATGCCAAGATGGCTGGAAAAACCGGCGCCGTCGGAGTGCTTGATACGGGCATCGCGACCAAGCGCCAGCCGCTCGCACTCGATGGCCAGTTCGATGCCGCGCTGGGGATCCAGTTCGATTTGGTGGCACAGTTGCAGATCGGGGGCATCCCAGGCCAGCAGCTCGGCGTTTGCCAGACCGGCGCAATCATCAGCCGAGGTGTGGCGGGCAATCTCGATGGCCGCTTCAACGGCGGCACGAATGGCGGGTTTGCTCAGATCGGTGGTCGAGGAGGATCCCTTGCAACCATCGCGATAGACAGCGATGCCGAGGGCGCCATCCTTATTGAATTCAATGCTTTCCAGTTCACAACCCCGGGTGTTCACCGACAACCCGGTCTGCTTGCTGATGGAGACTTCGGCCAGCGAGGCGCCCAGTCCTTTGGCTATCTCCAGGGCTTCGGCAACCACGGCCTCGAGATGGGCTTGATCCTGGCGGATTTGGTCTTGCTGATCCATAACTCACATCTGTATGAAAGAAGGAAAGGGGGGTAAGCATATCAGACCCCTGCGCCCAGCGGGAGAAGCTGGTAACATATCCGCCAAACGTGAATGACAGGAATCAAGAGACCGATGAGTCAATATCAAGACGACAACGAGTTCGAAGACTGGGGCCCCAGCAAGAGCCAGCTCAAGCGCGATGCCGAAGCATTGCAGAAAATGGGGGAAGAGATCGTCTCCCTCAGCCACAGCGAGCTGGAAAAAATCCCTTTGGATGAAGAACTTGCAGAAGCTGTCGAGCTGGGTCGCAAACTCAAGCCGAAGAAGGATGAGTCCTTCCGTCGCCATCTGCAGTTCATCGGCCGCCTGATGCGCAGCCGCGATATCGAGCCGATTGCCGAAGCGCTCTCCATCATCAAGAACCGTCACTCCACCGTGAATGCACGCCTGCATCGCCTGGAGCAGTGGCGCGAGCGCCTGATCACCGAAGGTGACAGCGCCCTCAACGAGCTGATGTCCCAGTTCCACGAGCTGGATCGCCAGAAGCTGCGCCAGCTGATCCGCTCCGCCAACAAGGAGCGGGAGCTGAACAAGCCGCCGGTCGCCTACCGCGAGATGTACCAGTATCTGCGCGGCGAGATCGAAGACCTGCTGTGACCCCCGAAACACGCCTCCCCTTGCGGAGGCGTGCTTCTATTGATGCCTTTTCCTCTCCACATCTCCCGCCAGCCCTGCGCGTTTAATATATCCACCATTTTGCTACCCCAGCCATAACGGCTCATCTCAACAGCCCCGTTAAACCGCCGCTTCAGAGCAGTTCAAGATAAACCAGTTAACAATTTGGCATCATTTTGTTTGACATATTGAACGGCCTTGGCAGACTGAAGAGAGGATCCATGCCGTCGCTGCCTAGGCTGACCAACGATTCTGCCACCCGGCCCGACGCGGGATCCCATGACCATGCCTTGAGGCATGCCCTTGCCCTGCCGGTTTGCAAGGGCCTGCCCAAGGCGCAGGATGAGACTTCAACGCCAAGGATAATCAAGGTGCCCTATGCCAAATCCCCAGCCTCCCGCTCCCCGTAAACCTGTCGTGCTGATGACCATGGGTGCCCAGCCCCGCAACGGCCACGCCTATCAGGTGATGACCCACAAATACATCATGCCGCTGGTGGAAATAAGCGGCTGCGTCCCGCTGCTGGTACCCACCTGCTGCGGCACCGCCGATCTGGAGCAGTATCTGGATCTCGCCGATGGGGTCTATCTGAGCGGCGCCGGTTCCAACATCGATCCAGCCCTCTACGGCCAGGAGAACCTCACGCCGGAGAAACAACAGGATCGGGATCGCGACCTGTTCGATCTGCCCCTCATCAAGGGGGCGCTCGCCCGTGGCTTGCCGCTCCTCGGGATCTGCCGCGGCATGCAGGAGATCAACGTGGCGCTGGGGGGAGACATCCATCAGAAGGTCTATAACGAGCCGGGTTATGACGATCACCGGGAGGATGCCGACGATCCGGTCGACGAGCAGTATGGGCCGAGCCATCAGATCAAACTGCTGCCGGGCAGCTGGTTTGCCAAGCTGATGGGGGAAGAACAGATTCCGGTCAACTCCCTGCATGGACAGGGCATCAACCGGTTGGGGAAGGGTCTGGAGCCGTTGGCCCACGCCGAAGATGGGCTGATAGAGGCACTTCATGCTCCCGCACTGTCACCCTTTTTGCTGGCAGTGCAGTGGCATCCGGAGTGGAAAGCCAATGAAAACCCCCACTCCATCAAGATCTTTCAAGCCTTTGGCGATGCCTGCCGCCAACGCAGTGCATTGATGGCAGCGAGGTAACCCCTCATCGATTCAGTCGCCAAACCCGCGCGCCTTGAGCTTGGGCAGTCCACCCCGCTCGGGGCGCAAGGTGCGGCAGATATCCATCCCCTTGAGCCCGCGCTGGATATGGTCAGGCGAATGGCCAAACACCATACCGTTGCTGCGGTAGAGGTTGTTATCATCCAGCTCGAACTTCTCGCCGCCAATCAGCAACTGCTCGCGGCCATTGACCGTGTCACCCCGCTTGATGGGCACCTTCATGTCGCTCAGCACCTCGCCGGTGGCACACCCCTCGCGCCAGCGTGCCTCACTGGAGAAGGGGGTAATGGCTATTTCACGCCAGGAGCCATCCCGGAATTCGACCCGATATTTCTCGGCCAGCAGGTCGCAGCCAGCCAATGGCAACAGGGCCATCAAACAGATGATTTTCTTTGAAAATTTCACTCAATCGCACTCCTTTGCCCGGTTCTGCACAGGATAAATAAATTGCCGCCCCAACGCACTATTTCCCCGCGCCGTAGCAGCTATGCTGGAAATAAAACCACAATAAGGTGCTGCTATGGCTGGCGAAAACCTCACCGCGCTACCGACGCTGATCTGGATTGGCGAACACCCGTTCTGGACCCTGCTCACCCTCTCCCTGATGCTGCTCCACTTCTGGCGCCGTCCGGGACAGCGACGGGAGCTGCTCTCCGAGCTCAGTTTCGTGATGATTAGCGCGGTGGTGATCCTGCTGATCCAGCTGGAAGGGGGCTGGTTCAAACTGCCGCTGCCCCATCAATTGCTGATCGAGATCTCCACCCTGCTGGCTGGCCTGATACTGGTCAAGATATGGGGGATCCTGCTGTTCGAGTTTCTGCTCCCCCTCTGCCATGTGCGGATCCCGCGGATCATCGCCGATATCGTCATCACCATCGGCTATATCGGCTGGGGTCTGTTTCGCCTCTACGCCTCCGGCATGGCGCTCGGGGAGATAGTCACTACCTCGGCGGTCATCACCGCGGTTATCGCCTTCGCCATGCAGGACACCCTTGGCAACCTGCTGGCCGGGGTCTCCATTCAGCTCGACAACTCCATCGCCATCGGTGACTGGCTGCAAGTGGATACCACCCAGGGCCGGGTGGTGGAGATCAACTGGCGTGCCACCACCATCGAGACCCGCAACTGGGAGACAGTCGTCATCCCCAACAGCCACCTGCTTAAACAGCGCTTCACCGTGCTCGGGCGTCGCCGTGGCGAACCCTTGCAGTGGCGGCGCTGGGTCTGGTTCGATCTGACCCTGGATACCCTGCCGACCCAGATCATCGCGCTGATCGAGAAATCTCTGCGGGAGACCAAGCTCCCCTGCGTCGCCAAGCATCCGCAACCGGACTGCCTGCTGATGAATGTCGAAGGGGGCATCGCCCGCTATGCGGTGCGCTACTGGCTCACTGACCTGGCTCGCGACGATCCGACCGACTCCATGGTGCGCAGCCTGATCGATGCCGCCCTGCGCCGCAACGATCGCCGCCTCACCCCGCCAATCTTCAACGTTTTTATGGCCAAGGAGAAGCAGCATCTGGATGCCCGCCACAAGCGCCACACCGCCGAACGAACCGATACCCTGCGCAAGCTGCCGCTGTTTGCCATGTTGCAGGAGAATGAGCTGCTTCAGCTGGCCGATCAGGTGAAGTTCGCCCCCTTCGTCAGCGGCGACATCATGCTGGAGCAGGGGGATATCTCCAGCTGGCTGTTCGTGCTGGTCAAAGGGGAGGCCGAGATGGTGGTCAATGTCGAAGGGCGAGAGCTGAAACTCGGTACGCTCAACGCGGGAGACTTTTTTGGCGAACTGAGCCTGCTCACCGGCGAGCCCAGCTCCTTCACGGTGCGGGCGGTGGCCACCGTCGAAACCTATCGCATCAATCAGGCAATGTTTCAGGAGCTGGTGATGCAGCGCGAGGCGCTGGTCGAGCCCCTCTACCGGGTGCTGAGCGACCGCCAGCAGGAGCAGCAGGCGCTGCTGGAGCGGGAAGCGGAAGCCATGAAACAGCCACCACAACAGCTTGATCTGCTTGATAAGCTGATGAAGCTGTTCGGCGGAAGATGACGTAGCATGGCATCGTATTGAGGACGTGAAGAGAGAACCGCAGCCATGTTACTGACCACCCTCGCCCTTGCCGCCAGCCTGCAATTTGATTGTCCCGCCACCATCGAGAGTCGCCAGCAGCTGCTGACCCCGCAGCAGGGCTGGCAGGCGTTCACCCGCAATGACGATGGCAAACCGGACGAAACCCTCAGCCACCGGCTCGATAATCTGGCCCTGTTCGACGGAGATCCTACCGAGCTGGCCCAACTCAAACCGGATAATGGCGACAGCGACGAGATCCACTACTGGAGCCAGCTCGATAGCAGCCTGCGCCCGCTCTATCTGGTCTGCCGCTATCAGAACAGCGCCATCACCCTGCAGCAGGCGCTGCCCGTCGGCATCAGCTACTGCCGCGTCAACCAGCGCGATCGCAACACCCTGCTCGGGTTGATTTGTCGCAAATAGCGGGCGTCACCCCTTGCCATATATCGCTATTCGATGACAGCCCTTACCGCCTGAGCCGGGCCACCCGCCAGCGCCATCAGAGCAGCAGCTCAGCCAGCTCCTCCAGTGCCGTCAGCTCCACGTCCGGCAACAGTTGCAGCTGTTGCCACGGTTGCTGCCGCTCGTTGAGCCAGGCGGCGCGAAAGCCGTGCAAACGGGCACCCAGCACATCGGTCTCGGGATGATCCCCAACATGGAGGATCCGCTCCGCAGGCAGCTTGAGGGCACTGCGGGTCTGCTCAAACATATCCGGCGCCGGTTTCATTCTGGCGCCCGCCCCCGCCTTGCAGACCAGCGTGAAGTAGCGATCCAGCCCGGCCTGAACCAGATCCAGATTACCGTTGGTGATCACCACCAGCGGATAGCGTTCGGCCAGTCTGGCCAGCAGCTGATGAGTGGACTCGCTCACCTCGATCTTCGAGCGCTCTGCCAGAAACGCAGCAAACACCTGCTCCGCCTCGCGGCTGGCCTGCTGGTCGGCCATCCCACCCTCGACCATGGCGGTACGGATGGTCTGCTGACGCGCCAGGCTGACATCGTGGCGCAGCTCGGGGTTGGCCAGCAACACGGCGCGTTTTAGCTCCAGCCAGCGTTGCTTGTCGAGCATGGCTGTCGCCAGATATTCGCTGCGCAGATGGCTCAGCATCCACTGCTCGGCGCTCACGATGGCGGGGCCGTTGTCATAGAGGGTGTCATCGAGGTCAAACGAGATGGCAGCAACCGGCTGCCAGCGGCGATAGAAGTGCATGGACTCTCCTCTGCAACGGTGCTCAGGGCCCGTTATTCATCATCCTGCGCATCCGGGTCACGCTTGGCCCTGGGGTGAGCGCTGTCGTAGACCTTGGCCAGATGCAGGAAGTCGAGGTGGGTATAGATCTGGGTGGTGGAGAGGTCGGCATGTCCCAGCAGCTCCTGAACCGCCCGGAGATCGCCGGAAGACTCCAGCATATGGGTGGCAAAGCTATGGCGCAGCTTGTGGGGATGGACGTGGGCGTTGAGCGCCTGCTTGTTGCCCCAGCCATCGAGGCGGGCCTGCACCGAGCGCGCCGACAGCCGCTGCTTGCGGCTGGAGACAAACAGCGCCTCGCTCTCGTCCCCGGCAAGCAGCGGGCGCACCTTGAGCCACTTCTGCAGCCACTCGACCGCCATCCGGCCGATGGGCAGCACCCGCTCCCGCGAACCCTTGCCAGTCACCTTGAGCTGACGGTCGTCGAGCTTCAGATCCACCAGATTGATCCCCACCAGCTCGGCCAGACGCAGCCCTGAGGAGTACATCAGCTCCATGATGGCGCGATCCCGCACCGCCAGCGGATCCTGCTCGTCGGTGATGTTGAGCAGTTGGTGCATCTCGTCCACATCGAGGTTTTTCGGCAGCGGCCGCCCCTGTTTGGGGGTGACGATGCCACGGGCCGGATTGGCGGTCAGCCGACCCTGCCGCACCTGCCAGTCGCAAAAGCTGCGCAGGGCAGAGACCTTGGTGGAAAGGGAACGAGGAGCAAGTCCCCCCTTGTGCATCCGGGTCACCAGAGTGCGCACCTGACTCGCCTCGAGCCGACCCCAGTCAGTGAGCCCGAGGGCCACCAGCTCGGCGGTCATCGCCTCCAGATGGGCTTGATAGTTATTGCGGGTATGAGGGCTGAGCTGACGCTCGACCCTCAGGTATTCGATAAAGGCCGCCAGCTCGTCCGCCAGTGCCGCAGGCAGTGGCGGTGCGACGACGGGAGCTTTGGCGGGAGCCCTGGCCGATGTTCTAGCCATGAGTCAACTCGGGCAAACGCAGTTGCAGCAGGCGCCCCAGTTGGCCCAGCAGCAGGGTGTCGTTGTGGGGAGTAAAGTGGCCGGGATCCGAGCTGGCGAAGGCCAGCACACCGAGATCGCCGAGCCGCATCAGGGCCACCGAGTTGACCAGCACATCGTGGCCAAACAGCGCCTGCTTCTCGCTCTGGCTCAGGCGGCCAAAGTAGTAATCCTGCCCCGGCAGACGCTGACCCAGCAGGGATTCGAGCTGCTTGCCCTGTGCCAGAAAACGCTGCTCTGGCCCGCTCAGGGCAAACTTCTTGGGATTGAGCCAGAGCCGCAGCCCGGTCAGGCGCAGCCGCTGGACAAAAGCCTTGCCCATCACGGCACTCACTTCGAACAGAGTTTGGCAACCGTACAGCTCGCCGTAGAGATCGGCATAGACCCGGAAGATCCGTTCGTTCTCGCTGGCGATCCCCATCAATTCGGTGATCTCCTGCTCCAGCTGTTCGATCCGCTCGCGCTGACGCTCCAGCTGGCGCTCGACCAGCGAGACCGACCCTTTGCGTTCATGGGGAATGCGGATCCGGTCCAGCACGGCGGCATGGCGTTGGAAAAACTCGGGATAACGGGCCAGGTACTCCAGCACAGTGGCTTCATCCACCGATTGCTCCTGCCGTTTGAGTTCGCTCATAAATTGGTTGATCCATCAGAGAAATGGGGCTCGCTGCCCCGACATCATGGGCAAAGGGGGCCAACGCCCCCCGTACCTGAACCTTTATCGGCTAAACCTCTATCTGGCCGTCAAACACATGCTCGGCGGGACCTGTCATATAGACCGGCTGGCCCGGCCCCTTCCAGGCGATAGTCAGCTTGCCGCCCGGCAGGCTGACGGTGACCCGCTCCTTGAGCTTGCCCTGACTGATGCCAATCACCGCCGCCGCACAGGCACCGGTGCCGCAGGCCAGGGTCTCGCCACAGCCCCGCTCGAATACACGCAGCTTGATCTCGGTAGCATTGACCATCTCCATGAAACCGACGTTGACCCGCTCGGGAAAACGCTCGTGGCGCTCCATGATGGCACCGAGCGTCTCGACCGGCGCATCGGCGACCGAAGGCACCTCGATGACACAGTGGGGATTGCCCATGGAGACCACGCCACACATCACGGTATGCTCCTGCGCCCGCAGCAGATAGGTTTTCTCTGCCTTCTGGGCCCGGAACGGGATCTTGCCCGGCTCAAACTGGGGAACACCCATGTTGACCGTGACCTGATTCTCCCCCTCCAGCTGCAATACGATGCGACCCCGGGCGGTACTGACCGCGATGCGATCCCGGTTGATCAGCCCCTTGAGACGCACGAAACGGGCAAAACAGCGGGCGCCGTTGCCGCACTGCTCCACCTCGCTGCCATCGGCATTGAAAATGCGATAGTGAAAGTCGAGTTCAGGGTCATAGGGCGGCTCCACCAGCAGCAGCTGGTCAAAGCCGATCCCGAAGTGGCGATCTGCCAGCTTCTTGATGACGTCATTGCTGAAAAATACCTTCTGGGTGACGCCATCCACCACCATGAAGTCGTTGCCCAAGCCATGCATCTTGGAAAAATCTATCAACATCGTGCATTCCTGTGCTGTTAGGGCTGTAAAAATTCACCGAACCAAGGGTCGCCAAGCGCCATGAAGTCGTTGTCCAAAGCCCCATGCATCCTGGAACAATCTGTCAACATCGTGCATTCCTGTGCTGTTAGGGCTGTAAATACTCACCATCAACCACTATGAAGTCATTGGCCACAGCCCCATGCATCCTGGAACAATCTGTCCACATCGCGCACTCCTGTGCTGTCAGGGCTGTAAAATTCTGTCGTCTCTATCTACTGCATCAGGGCAGCAGGTGCTCACCGCGCCAGAGATCGGCCAACTGCTCACGCTCGCGGATCAGGTGTGCCTCGGCACCATCCACCAGCACTTCGGCTGCGCGCGGACGGGTGTTGTAGTTGGATGACATGGTAAAGCCGTAGGCTCCGGCCGAACGCACTGCCAACAGGGAGCCCTCGGCAATGGCCAGGGTGCGCTCCTTGCCGAGGAAGTCGCCGGTCTCGCACACCGGGCCCACCACGTCATAGATCGCGGGAGCATGACCGGCACGGCTATCCACCTCGATGATGTTCATCCAGGCGCCGTAGAGCGAGGGGCGCAGCATGTCGTTCATGCCGGCATCGATCAGCGCAAAGTTGCGGGTCTCGCCCGGTTTCAGGTACTCGACCCGGGTCAGCAGCACGCCGGCATTGGCGACGATGGCACGGCCCGGCTCGAACAGCAGGGTCAGATCCCGGCCCGCCAGCTTCTGCTTCAGCGCTTCGGCATACTCGGTCGGATGGGGTGGCTGCTCGGAACCATAGTTGACCCCAAGGCCGCCCCCCACGTCCAGATGGTGGATATGAATGCCTTCTGCAGCCAGACCGTCGATCAGCCGCAGCAGCTTGTCAGCCGCTTCCATAAAGGGATTCAATTCAGTGAGTTGCGAGCCGATATGGCAATCGACCCCGACAATCTCGATGTTCGCCATCGCGGCTGCCTTGCGATAGATGGCTGGCGCCAGCTCGATGGGAATGCCGAACTTGTTCTGCTTGAGGCCAGTGGAGATATAGGGGTGAGTACCGGCATCGATATCCGGATTGACCCGCACCGAGACGCGAGCCTTCTTGCCCATGCTGCCCGCCACCCGATTGAGGCGCTCCAGCTCGGCTTCCGACTCCAGATTGAAGCAGAGGATCTCTTTATCCAGCGCGAGGCGCATCTCCGCTTCACTCTTGGCGACCCCGGAGAAGACCACTTTGGCCGGATCACCGCCCGCCGCAAGAACCCGCGACAGCTCGCCACCGGAGACGATGTCAAACCCCGAGCCCAGTCGGGCCAGCAGGTTGAGCAGCGCCAGATTGGAGTTGGCCTTCACCGCATAGCAGATCAGATGGGGAATATCGCCAGCGGCCTTGTCGAAGGCGTGCCAGTGGCGCTCGAGGGTCGCACGGGAGTAGACGTAAAGCGGGGTACCGTACTGCTCGGCAAGCTGTTGCAGCGAGGTTTGCTCGGCCTGAAGCTGGCCGGCGGCGTCGTAGTTAAAGTGATCCAAGGGGGCGGTTCCTTCCTAGAATGGGTGCGGCATTAGTGCGGCGCGGCCTCGGTGGCAGCCTCGGAGGTCGCAGGCGGTACTGCTTGCGGTGTACTCTGGCTCTGTGGCTGCTCGGGGGGCGGCATATAGAGCGGCCCCTTCAGACCGCACGCGGCCAACCCGAGGGACAGAAGAGTGGCAAGCAGACACTTGGTGAACTGGGTGATCATAATGGTTCGCTGCGAAAAAATTTTTGGCCCTCTATAATCGCACTCACATTGTTAAAAGCAACAGGATAAACCGATGAAGGATCACGAGTATCACGCCCTGACCGACGCCTTTTTCCAATATGTGGAAGACACGCTCGACGAGGGGTATCCGGATATCGACTGCGAACGCAACGGCGGCGTATTGACCCTCTCTTTCGAGAACAAGACCAAGGTCATCATCAACAAGCAGGAGCCACTGCACCAGATTTGGGTCGCCACCCGCGAGAACGGCTTCCACTTCGAACTGCAGGGTGACACCTGGATCGACAACCGCTTCGGCCACGAGCTCAAGGCGCTGCTGAGCCAATCCTGCACCGCTCAGGCGGGCGAAGAGGTGGTGTTCCCATGATCGACCTGCACCCGCAGGGCGCCCGTCACGCGGTGATCTGGCTGCATGGGCTGGGTGATTCCGGCGCCGGTCTCGCCCCGCTGGTGGACGCGCTGGATCTGCCCGCCGAGCTACCGGTGCGTCACCTGCTGCCGGATGCTCCCGAGCGCCCCATCACCATCAACATGGGCTTCAAGATGCGCGGCTGGTACGACATCAGGAGCTTCGAGGATCCCGCCGAGCGGGCCGTGGAGTCCCATGTCCGTGAATCAGCCGACCAGATTGCCGCATTGCTCGATCAGCTGGTGGCCGACGGGTTTGCCCCCGAGCATATCGTGCTGGCAGGTTTCTCTCAGGGCGGGGTAATTGCCTCCTTCACCGCGCTGCGCTATCAGGCACAGCTGGCGGGCCTGCTCTGCATGTCCACCTATCTGGCAGCCCCCGACAAACTGCTCGGCGAGATGAGCGAGGCTGCTCGCACCCTGCCCATCTGCTACATGCACGGCATCTATGACGATGTGGTGAGCCTGTCGCTCGGTTGGGATGCCAAGAACCGGCTGGAAAGCGCCGGACTCGCCCCCGAGTGGCACGAGTACCCGATGCGTCACGAGATCTGCCGCCCGCAGCTGGGCGACATTCGCAGCTGGCTGCTGGCCCGCCTCGGCGCGTGAGCCCTTCCGGCAAAGCAAACGGCCTGCATCTGCAGGCCGTTTTTTATTGCGATTCCAACTGACGGGTCAGCCCACTTCCCGAGCGGGCGGCACCTGTTCGCGCAGAGTGCCCTGACTGCGATAGGGGATCACATCCAGCTCGCCATTCACTTGTACTATCTCGTAGTACTGCGGCAGGTTGAAGTTGATGAACTGCCCATCATCGCTGAACCGCTCGTGATTGGAGGTGTAGAAGCGGTTGACCCCCGCCACCAGCTCATCCTTGTTGCCGGCAAAGTGCTGGTAGATCTCCACCCGGTTCGCCTCATCGAGGATATAGATGTTGGTGCCCGCATCCCGGGTATCGAAGAAGAACTGCACCAATCCTTCGCTGGCGTAGGCATCGACGATGCTCGGCAGATGCTGGCTGTGGGTCTTGTCGAGCCGCAGCGGCAGGTGATCCAGCTTGTTGTGGGAGATGTGACGGTAAAAATCGATGGCGTTTTCCAGCTTCTTCACCGACACACCGCGCCGCTCGAAGAAGATGCCGTACTTCTCGCGGCCAAGGGCCATGGTCTTGACCAGCTGCTGCTTGTCGCGGGCAAGGCGCAGGTCGATACACTCCGCCACCAGCGTCTGGAAGCGGGAGCGCACCAGAGAGCGGAAGTGCTGGCTGTAGCAGAACACCTCGATCATCTCGGGGGCGGCAGCATCCTGATGCATCTTGCCGAGGATGGTGGTGAGGGCATCGACCACGGCTTCATCCCCTTGGAAGTGCAGGGTACGGATCTCGCTCCAGGAGTTGCGATAGACCAGATCCACCGAGCCGACCAGACACTCCTGATTGCGACCAAACGAGAAGACATCCACGGTGTTGGCGTCAAATTCGATCACCTGACCGACCCAGTGACTGGTCGGGTCCATCTCCAGATTGAGGAAGATGGAGAGCTGACGGATCTCGCACGGCCGACTGAGGGCCAGGTTGGTGGCCAGCGGGTACTTCTCGGGGAAGCAGCCGGAGAGATCGCGGCAGAACTGGTGCAGATTGTCGATGTGCAGATCCGAACCCTGATTGAACAGGTGCACCCGCGACTGGGGCGTCAACAGATCGTTGAAGTAGGCCCAGGAGACCAGCTTGCTGATGTAGCCGTTGAACTCCAGCGGCGCGCGGCCAATGATGTCCACCGGCTCCAGCGAATGTTTGTAGAGGTACCAGCCGGCGCGGTTGAGGCGACCATGCGGCACCTGCACGAAACTGAGATCCGGCTCGCTCAGATCCGGCGCGATCTTGAGGTTGATACGCTGCACCTTGCCCGGCAGGCTCTCGAACGCGGCGTAGAGTTTGCGCGACAGAATGCCGATATCTTCCGGGTTGATCGACTCGCTGATGTTGTTGCGGCGGGCGAACTGGATCAGGTTGCGGTAGCTCTGCATCAGGGCTTCCAGCAGCTCGGCGTGAGCGATCTTCACCTCTTCGATCTTCCACTCATGGCGATGATCGAGTTGATAAAGTTTGTCCTGACTCCAGCCCCAGTAGGAGACCAGCTGGCTCATCTGCTCGCGACGCCACTCGGGGGAGTGATCATCCTTGGGATGGCTGAGACCGTCGCACACCTTGAGGTAGAAGCAGCGGCGCACCAGATCGAGCCGCGCCATATCGCCGATGGACTTGAGGTAGTTGGTCACCTTGTCCAGCATCAGACAGTAGTTGTCGAGCCGGTAGTGCATCCCCTCGTTGTGCTGGAACCAGTCGCGACCAATCATCGACAGCAGGCGGGTGTTGGGATACTCGTGGGAGTAGGCCTCCATCAGCACCGACTTGAGCACCGCCTTGTAGGGGGAGTCGATCCCCTTGTAGAGCTGCCACAGGGCGGAGCCGAAATACTCTTCGGCCGGAATACGGTCAAAACTGCCGAGATCGAGCCAGTCGTCCTGCTTGAGCTTGCCGCTCTCGAACAGCTCGTTCACATACTCATCGTAGTGATCATCACACTCGGTGGGCACCAGATACCAGATCAAGCGTTTGCCCGCGATACGCATGGCACTGCGGTAGAACTCGTCGAGCAGCAGCAGGTGCTGGGCACTGCCGCAGCTCTCCCCCTGCATCTGGGCATCGTTGGTCTGGCGGAACTTGTCTTCCGGGATCAGGAAGAAGTTGAGATCGACCCCGCGCTGTTCGGCCCACTTGGAGAGTTGCTGGCACTTCAGCTCCAGCAGATCGAGCCGCTCCTGCGACAAACCGGCCACGTGGCAGACCCAGATATCGAGATCGGAGTGACAGCACTGACCGATGGAGGAGGTGCTGCCCATGGAGTAGAGCCCCTGAATGGCTCGATCATGGGTTGCCAGACCGCTCTGACAGTTGGCGTTGCGGCAGAGGTCATCGATAAAGGCTTGCTGCTCGGCGGTGGCGCTGAAGCTCCAGATGCCATGAGGGACATCACCGGAGACATAACCGGGCAGCAGGGGATGATTGAAGTGCAGCATGACAGGCAGCAGTTGAAATACCTGCTGCCCATAGCGACTCATGAGGCCTAACGCCCGTTGCGTCTTGAGACGGGTAATGTCGTCATAACGCGCAACCAGCGTATCGATGTGTTCCTGCAATGCCCTGCCTATCACCTAAGTGAAAATGACGCACCAAAAAGGGGGATACATCAAAAAAGTGTGATCATGTTAACAATGCAAACAGCGGTGGTAAACAAGCCTTCAGCTAAACGCCAGATTATTTCTGGTATGACCACATCAAGTATCAGGGGAAATCATTAAATTCCAATACATTCAATGAATTAATCAACACCTCTTGCTTAATGAAAATCATTTTCAGCATGCATTTTTGAGCTTGGCCCCGCTTTTGCCGGCTCCGCCATGAAAGCCCGGGCAAAGGGTGGTAATATCGATTTCCTTCTAAAAATGAAACAACTGATTGATATGGCAGCCCGAACCCTGAAAATTGCCACTCGCAAGAGCCCGCTGGCCCTGTGGCAGGCCAACTTTGTCAAAGACCGGCTCGAAGCCCTGCACCCGCAGTTGCAGGTCGAACTGGTGCCCATGAGCACTCAGGGTGACAAGATCCTCGATACCCCGCTGGCCAAAGTGGGCGGCAAGGGATTGTTCGTCAAGGAGCTGGAGACCGCCATGCTGGAAGGGCGGGCCGATATCGCCGTTCACTCCATGAAAGATGTGCCGGTGGAGTTCCCCGAGGGGCTCGGCCTGCACACCATCTGCGAACGGGAAGATCCCCGCGATGCCTTCGTTTCCAACCGTTTCAAGGCCATTGCCGAACTGCCGCAAGGGGCCGTGGTCGGCACCTCCAGCCTGCGCCGCCAGTGCCAGCTGCGCGCCGCCCGCCCGGATCTGGTGATCCGCGACCTGCGTGGCAACGTCAACACCCGCCTCGCCAAGCTGGATGCCGGTGAGTACGACGCCATCATCCTCGCCGCCGCAGGTCTGAAACGACTGGAGATGGCGCACCGCATCACCGCCTTTATCGAGCCGGAGCAGAGCCTGCCGGCCAACGGTCAGGGGGCTGTCGGCATCGAATGCCGCCTCGACGATACTGAGCTGCACGCTCTGCTGGCGCCGCTGGAGCACGCCGAGACCCGCGCCCGGGTGTTGACCGAGCGCGCCATGAACCGCGCTCTGCAAGGGGGATGTCAGGTGCCTATCGGTGCCTACGCACTGGTCGAAGGCGAGCAGATCTGGCTGCGCGGTCTGGTGGGCAGCCCGGATGGCAGCCAGGTAATCCGTGACGAGATCCGCGGCCCGCTGGCCGATGGTGAGGCCCTCGGCGAGCAACTGGCCCAGCGCCTGCTGGCCGCCGGTGCCGACGAGATCCTGGCCGAGGTCTACCGCGCATGATCCCGCTGGTGGTGCGTCCGGCCGCCCAGGCCGCCGAGCTGGTGCAGTTGCTGCGCCAGCACGGTCATGCACCACTCTGCTGCCCGCTGCTGGAAACCGTGGCGGGCAGCGAACTCCCTCTCCTGCCCGGCCTGCTGCGCAGTGCCGACGCAGTTATCGCCGTCAGCATCCATGCCGTTCATTTTGCACACGATTTTCTGTTGCAAACTGGTCAGACCTGGCCACATATTGAGTACTTTGCGGTGGGTCAGGCCAGCGCAGATGCGTTTGCAGCCATCGGCATCACGGCAAGTTGCCCGGATGACCCGCGTAGCGAAGGGCTGCTCGCCCTGCCCGCCCTGCTGCAGGTAGCAGGCAAACGGGTACTGATCCTGCGCGGCAATGGCGGGCGGGATCTCATCGCCAGCACGCTGGCCTCACGCGGTGCTCTGGTGCACTATTGTGCGGCCTATGAGCGCCACTACCCCGAGCTAGACGGGGACACATTAACCCGCCACTGGCAGGCAGCGGGGCTGGACAGCCTGCTCATTACCAGTGGTGAACTGTTGCAACGCCTGCTGGAGCTGGTTCCCACCAGCCAGCAGCCCTGGCTTTTTGACCGCCTGCTGGTGGTCCCCAGCCCGCGCGTGGCCGAGATGGCCAGCGCAGCGGGCTTTATCCATATCACGATTGCCCAAGGTGCATCCAACCAGGCCCTGACGGCCGCACTGGAACTGAGGAAGATGGAATGACAGAACAACAAGAATCCCAGGTAAAACCCCAGCCGACCGCTGCGGTCAATGGCAGCAAGAGCCGCTCCGGTGCCGTACTGGGAGGGGTTGCTATCCTGCTGGCCCTTGGCCTGACCGGCGGTCTCTATCTGCACGGTCACAAGAATGCGGTAGCCCAGCAGGCCGAACTGGCCCAGCTCAAGCAGCAGCTGGCGAGCGCCCTGAGCAAGATCGACCAGACCAGCAGCAAGGATGCCGAGCAGCTGGCCGCGCTGGATCAAACCCAGCAGCGGCTGCAAGGGGAGATGCAGGGCCTGCAGAATCGGGTACTGGATCTCAACGACAAGCGCCCCAACGACTGGATGCTGGCCGAATCCGAATATCTGGTACGAATGGCGGGCCGCAAGCTGTGGCTGGAGCATGACCTCGTCTCCGCCATCACCTTGCTCGGCAATGCCGACGAGCGGATCGCCGCCCTCAACGACCCCAGCCTGATGCCGATCCGCAAGGCGCTGGCCGAGGATATCGCCAAGCTCAAGGGGATGCCGCGCATCGACCGCGAGGGGCTGACCCTCAAGCTAGCTGCGCTCTCCGACCAGATCGAGCTGCTGCCCCTCTCCACCGTCAGCATGCCGGAAGCCAAGGCCGAGCCGGATCAGGCGGTCAGCACCAATCCCGACGAGTGGGAGAGCAACCTGAAGAAGAACTGGGTCAAGTTCACCGAGAACTTCGTCACCATCCGTCGCCGCGATGGCGCGGTCGAGGCGCTGCTCTCGCCGCAACAGGAGATCTTCCTGCGTGAAAACCTCAAGACCAAGCTGTTGCAGGCCCAGCTCTCCGTCTATCGCGAGCAGCAGGCCCTCTACGAAGACAGCCTGGACAAGGCCCAGCGCTGGCTGACCCAATATTTCGACACCGACAACAGCGCCACCCGCTACATGCAGGGCGAGATCGACAAGCTCAAAGGTGAGCAGATCCAGATCGACTATCCGGCCCAGTTCAAGACCCAGGCCATGCTGGAGCAGGTGCTGACCGAACGCCTGCAACGCATTCTGGCCAGCAGCTGAGGAGGGCACCATGATCCGTATAATCATTCTGGTTGCCGTGATGGTCGCAGGGCTGATCTTTGGCCCGCAAGCCTCCGGTAACAAGGGCTATGTGCTGATTGCCCTTGGCAATTACACCATCGAATCCTCCGTCACCAGTGCGGTGATCCTGGCCGTGCTGTTCTACGGCGCCCTGCTGATCGTCGAGTGGCTGCTGGGCCGGGTATTCGGCCTGCGCCGCAAGACCCTCGGCTGGTACGGCTCGCGCCGCCGCCGCAAGGCCAATCAACAGACCGTCGCCGCCACCCTGGCAATGGCCGAAGGGCACTACAGTCAGGCTGAAAAGCTGATGATCAAGGGGGCCAGCAACAGCGACACCCCGCTGCTCAACTACCTGAGCGCCGCCAAGGCGGCACAGGCCCGTGGTGACGACGCCCGCCGGGATCAATACCTGCAAAAAGCGCAGGAGGAGAACCCCAAGGCCGAGCTGGCGCTCACCCTGACCCAGACCCAGCTGCAGATCGAGCAGGGCCAGTACGATACCGCGCTGGCGATGCTGGAGTCGGTCTACGCCCTCAACCCGCGCCACCCCATGGTGCTGGATCAGCTGCGTCAGGTACATCTGGCCCGTCAGGACTGGAGCGCCCTATGCGACCTGATCCCGACACTGCACAAGGTCGGCAAGCTGACCCCGAAACAGGAAGAAGATCTGCTGCAACAGGCCTGGTGTGGCCGCCTGCAACAGGCTGCCGGCAGCCTCGAGACCCTCAAGGCGGTATGGCAGGATCTGCCGCGCAAGCTGCGCCTTGAGCCAGAATTGCTGGCCTGCTACGGCGATCTGCTGCGCCAGCTGGGTGCCGACGGCGAGGCTGCCACCCTGTGGCAGGAGGCGCTGCGCAAACAGCCGATGCCCCAGTTGCTGGCTCGTCTGCCCAAGCTGAAACTAGACAGCTACCAGCCGCTGCTGGCACTGCTGCAAAAACAGCAGGGGCAACCGGAGGTGGACACCGCACTGGCCCAGCTCTATCTGCTGGCAGGTCAGCTGGACGATGCCCAGAAGCTGCTGGAGCAGGAGGTGGAGCGGGCGCCGAGCGCCGCCGCCTACCACGCCCTCGGCCAGCTGATGGACAAGCGCCGCCTTACCAACAAGGCCAACGAGTACTATCGTCAGGCACTGGAACTGGCGGGGATCTGATCCCCGGCAAACAGAAACGCGAGAGGCCGCATGATGCGGCCTCTTTTTTTATCTCTTCGCCCTGCACTCGTCAGGTGGTGAGCCGCTCCAGCTCGCCGATCAGCCAGATGGCCTCGGCGCGATGGCTGCCGCACACATCCATCATGGGGCGGAAACCGCCGCACACCGCTGGCCGCTCCGGTTGACCGAAAATCTTGCAGCCAAGGGCGCTATCGAGCTGGATACAGGGGACGCCAGCCGGTTTGCCATCTGGCATACCGGGAATGGCACTGCTGATACTGGGGGCGATGCAACAGGCAGCACAGCCGCTACGACACTCCATAGACTCCACTCCTTTGGGACGGTCTGAGCCACCATAGCCGAAGCGGCGGCACAAACGTAGCTGGCGCACAACAAAAAGCCCGACCGCACGGGCGATCGGGCTTCAGACAACACGGGAAGTTCAGCGAGCCATCATCACAGGATGATGTCGCGTACCACGCTGTCTTTGCGTTCCAAGTAATGGATCGACTTGATACGGCGAATGGTACGGGATTTACCACGGATCAACAGAGTCTCGGTGGTCGCCATCACGCCATCGCTGGTGATGCCATCCAGCAGATCACCCTTGGTGATGCCGGTGGCGGAGAAGATGACGTTGTCATTCTTCGCCATGTCTTCCAGCTTGAGCACCTTGTTGACATCGATGCCCAACGCTTCGCAGCGGGCAATTTCCTGCTCGCCCAGCGCACGCACTTCCGGGCTGTCACCCTTGACGCGGTGACGCGGCACCAGACGGGCCTGCATGTCGCCATCCAGCGCGCGGATCACCGCAGCGGAGATCACCCCTTCCGGTGCGCCGCCGATGCCATACAGCATGTCGACTTCGCTGTCCGGCAGACAGGTGAGAATGGAGGCGGCAACGTCACCATCAGGAATGGCGAACACCCGCACGCCCAGACCCTGCATCTCCTTGATTGCCTTGTCATGACGCGGCTTGGCCAGGGTAATGACGGTCAGACGGGAGAGCGGCTTGCCCAGCGCCTTGGCCACGGACTTCAGGTTCAGCTCGAGAGCCTGATCCAGGTCGATGGCGCCTTTGGCCTTGGGCCCGACGATCAGCTTTTCCATGTACATGTCAGGCGCTTTCAGGAAAGAACCCTTGTCGCCCACCGCCAGCACGGCCAGCGCGTTGGCCTGACCCATGGCGGTCATGCGGGTACCCTCGATGGGATCGACCGCGATATCCACCGCGTCGCCGTGTCCGGTACCGACCTTCTCGCCGATATAGAGCATCGGCGCTTCATCAATTTCACCTTCGCCGATCACAATCTCACCATCGATCTCGATCTGGTTGAGAATGTGGCGCATGGCCGCTACGGCCGCCCCATCAGCGATATTCTTGTCACCACGTCCGAGCCACTTGTAGCCAGCCAGTGCAGCCGCTTCCGTCACTCGGGAAAACTCGATTGCCAGTTCACGTCTCATCGCATATCCAACCTATGGAGCTCGAAAACGGGCGGCATTCTACCACAAGGGCAAACCTTTGCGCACAAAAGTAGCCGCTGCGAGCAAGAATGTAGCCAATTCATCCAATTGCAACCCAATTGCCATCGACTCTTCATCCAACTGTCACCCCGCTGTCATCCCCGCTACCTAGCATGACCCCGTTTTCAAAACAAAAGCTTGCAACACCACAAGGGATTAAGATGAAAAAGCTGACTGTAGTGGCACTGGCTCTCACCGCAGCCTTCCAGGCTCAAGCCGTTGAAGTGTACAAAAATGACACCTCCATGCTGGATCTCTATGGCCGCGTCTACGCTGGCCACTTCTTTGGTGACAAGAAGGAACTGGATGCCAGCGGCAAACCGAAAAGCGAATACAGCGACAAACAGGGTGCCAACCAGTTTGTCCGTTTCGGCGCCAAGGCCGAGACCCAGATCCAGAGCGGCCTGAAGGCTCTGGCTCAGTACGAAGTACAGATGTATATCAATGACAGCGAGAAGACCATCAGCGAGAACTCCGACAACCTGCGCACCCGTCTGGCGTTCGCCGGTGTCGGCGCTGACTGGGGCACCGTGACCTTCGGTCGCCAGAAAGGGGCCCCGGGTTTCCTGGCCGACTGGACTGATGTTTCCCTCTCCGACGGCTACGGCAATGAAGCGCTGGGCGCCAAGACTGACACCTTCGCCACCAACCGCGCCGGTTCCGTGCTCAAATACTCCGGTCTGTTCAATGGCTTCCAGCTCGACACCAGCTACAAGTTCGACGGTGGTGACACTGAAGAGACCACTAGCAAGGATAGCGACGCCGCCTACGGTGCTGCCGTGGCCTACACCTTCCCGTTCAACCTGTCTCTGGGTACCGCTTACAACGTCGGTATCCGCGACAAGAGCGGTGAAGAAGATGCCAAGCTGTGGCTGATCTCTGCCAAGTTCGACAACAAGGCTGCCTACGCCGCCCTGAGCTATGCCGATGGCAGCGACTTCCTGGCGACCGGCACTGATCATACCGGTTGGGAAGCCGCGCTGGGCTACAACTTCGAGAACGGCTTCGGTCTGATGGCCCTGTGGAACAAACAGGAGCAGGACAAGGCTGGCATCAAGAAAGACAACGTGGATTACTACACCCTGGGTGCCCAGTACAAATTCAACAAGAACCTGCGGGTGATTGGCGAGTACCGCATCAACAATCTGGACAGCAAGGAGAGCGGCAAGCTCAACGTCAAGGATGACTTCCAGCTGGCTGCCCGCTACGACTTCTAATCGAGGTTTTGCGGATCCCCAAAGCGCGATGGCTTGCCATCGCGCTTTTTGCTGGGCGTCGCTCACGACCGGATAAAGTAGCCTAGGCTCAACAGTAGATGTATCGCCGGAGAGATGATCATGGTCAGGCTGCCTTTCGTCCTGCTGTTGCTGCTGGCTCTTCCCGCTCACGCCCTCTCTATCGCCATGGTGCTGTGGCGCGGTGAAACCGCAGCCGAAGCGGGCTTTCGGGCAGAGCTGACCCGTCTTGGCTATCAGGCCACCATCACCACCTATAACGCCGATCAGGATCGTACGGCGCTGGCAACCATGCTGCGCCAGCAGATGCTGCCGAAACTGGCCGAATACGACTACATCTACACTTTTGGCACCACCGCCACCACCATGACCAAGAGTCTGGTGGCCAACCGCAAGCCACTGATCTTCAACGTGGTATCCGATCCGGTTGGGGCAGACATCCTCTCGGAAGACAGAGCCCAGAACAGCATGGTGGCCGGGGTGAGCAACATGGTGCCGATGGCACTGCAACTGGCCAACGCCAGCGAGCATCTGGCCACCGGCAAACGGCTGCTGCTACCCTTCAACCCCCGTGAGCAGAACACCCTGCTGGTGGCCGATATGTTGCTCAATGAGGCGAAACGCTACCAGTGGCAGATGGTCACCTGGCGAATGGCCCCTGACCCACGGCGGCTGGACAACGAACTGAAGCGGCTGCAACAGGATGCCAAAAACGACATCGTCTTTCTGGCCGCAGACAGCTATCTGCTCTCCATCGCCCCCCGTTTGCTGAATGCACTGAACGAGGCCGCCATCCCTACCATCTGCAGTGCCGAGCTGTTCGTTGAACACGGCTGCAGCGTTGGCACCATCAGCAGCTACGAGGCGCTGGGCAAGATGGCCGCCGGGATCATCCATCGCCATCAGCAGGGAACAGAGTTGCAGGATATTCCGCTGCAGACCGACCCCCATCCCAAACTGGTGCTGGGGCAGCTGGGTAACGCCACCACACAGGAGGCGAGCCCCGAAAAGCCGAAGCCTTGATAAAGATCTCGGCCAATCAGGCTCCGGGCGGGTATGCTGTTGACCCCCATCGCCCGAGAGCCCTTTCCCATGAACACCACCGTCTTTTTTGCCGTTCTGCTGGCAGCCCTGCTTCACGCCAGCTGGAATGCGCTGGTCAAAATTGGCGAAGAGCGGCTGATAGGCGTGTCACTAGTGGCGATCTTCTCAGGGCTTATCGCCGCCATCGCACTGCTGCCCATGGGGCTTCCCTCTGCTGCCGAGCTGCCCTGGCTCGGCCTCTCAGTCCTGCTCCATATCGGTTACTGCCTGTTTCTCAGCCATGCCTACAATCAGGGCGATTTTGGCCAGATCTATCCGCTGGCCCGTGGCAGTGCCCCGCTGCTCGCCATGGTGTTAAGTGCCCTGCTGCTGGGGGACTACCCCGGTTACGGCGGCATCATCGGCGCCTGCGTGCTGATCATGGGGGTCTTGCTGATGGCCTGGCGAGGCGGGCAGCAGCGCCTTGACAGCAAGGCAGTTCGGGCGGCACTGATCACGGCCATGTTCACGGCGACCTATACCCTCTCGGATGGAGCCGGCGCCCGCGCAGGAGGTGAACCGGTACGCTACACCCTCTGGCTCTTTGCCTGTACCGGGCTGGCGATGCTGCTGGTGCTGATCGTCCACCAGAGGCGCAACGCATGGCGCCAAATCCGCCGCCATGCGCTGTCAGGAATGGCGGGAGGCGCCATGTCACTGCTCGCCTACGGAATTGTTATCTGGGCCATGACCCAAGCCCCCATTGGCGTGGTCGCGGCTCTGCGCGAAAGCAGTGTGCTGTTTGCCATGCTGCTCTCGGTCTGGCTGCTGAAAGAGCCGCTCGGGCGCATGCGGCTGACGGCGGCGGCCATTATCACTGGCGGCGTGCTGCTGACCCGGCTGGGAGGATAAGCGCGGTCGCCATTGGTGCGGATTTATCAGGCAGGATGGCGTAATTCACTCCGCCAAATATGCCGAATACCAATAATGGAAATAAGTCTCGGCCCGGGCGTAAATGTTTACATCCGCAACGTATCAATTAACTGGCAGGTCTGTTTATTTCAACCACAGCTTCATTCGGGAAACTTACCTGCCCAGCAGCATTAATGATAAAATCGTTCACAGTTAATTTTCGGCAACGCTGACCAATACCGCGCATGGCACAGACCATGCCGCTCCGCCCATACATTCATTGACCGCCTGACGGGTAAGCCAGCCCGGTCAGAGATAACCTGATCGCGCCCGCCACAGCAGGATGGCATGGCGCTACCGCGTTATTAATGGGTCCGGTTTCGTCTGTTTAATTTTTGATTATTTTAAATCCAGCACCATCAGGGAGTTTTTAATATGTCGGCAAAAAAGCTGAAGTTGGGCGCCTTTATATTGATGATATTAACATCGGTATTTGGCGTCACTAATATCGGGATCGGTTTTTACCGAATGGGATATGCCGCAATTCCGATGTTCGTGATCGGCGGTCTGTTTTTCTTCATCCCGTTCATTTTGATGATGATTGAGTTTGGTACCAGCTTTCGCAAAGAGGCGGGCGGTATCTTTACCTGGATGCGCCACTCGGTCTCGACCCGATTCGCCTTTATCGGTCTGACCATGTGGTTCGCCTCCTACGTCATCTGGATGTTTGGCAAGGCGCTCTCCATGTGGGTGCCCCTCTCCTTCATGCTGTTTGGCCGCGACATCACCGTCATCCCGGTCACCCTGGGCACCGGCATCGACTTCGGCCCCTTTATTCTGGGAGTGGTCGCCATCGCGCTGGTTGCCACCGTCACCAAGCTCATCACCTTGGGTAGCGCCCGCTTCGCCAAAGTGGCGGCCATCGGCGGTCTCTCCGTGGTGGCACTCAACGTGTTGCTGCTGGTCGGTGGCGTCTTCACCTTCGCGGTGAGCGGCATGACTCTGCAGGAGCCCTTCACCCAGGCATCGCTGACGGCGTCTCCCAATGCCGCTTTCAACGACATCATCCCCTTCCTCGGCTTTATGGTGTTCGCCATCTTCGCCTACGGCGGGGTCGAGGCGATGGCCGGGGTGGCTGACGAGCTGGAAGATCCGGAGCGCGACCTCAAGCGCGGCATCTTCCTCTCCGGCGCCTTCATCGTGCTCTGCTACATCATCGGCTTTCTGGCGGTCGGCTCCATCATGCGCTGGAGCGACTTCCCGGCCGAGGGGATCACCTCTCTCTCCGCTCTCTTCATCATCATGCTGGAGCTGGGGCGCCATCTTGGTGGCGAGTGGCTGGGACAGGTGTTCATGCGCTTTGCCGGATTGGGCATGTTCCTGAGCTATCTGGGTGCCTTTATCGCCCTCTCCTACGCGCCGCTGCGCCAGTTCATCACCGGCACCCCGAGCTACTTCTGGCCGGAGCGTTTCCAGCGCGAGAACGAGAATGGCGTGCGGATTGAAGCCCTCAAGGTGCAAGCCTGGGTGGTCTGTCTGTTCATTGCCGCCAAGTCCATCTTTACCCTGATCAACCCGGAAGGGGCCGCCGCCCTCTATGAGCTGATCATCACCATGACCAACGTCGGCATGACCCTGCCCTACATGTTCCTCATCTACGCCTGGTATCGCTATCGCAACAACCCGGCGCTGGGCAAGGACCTGACCTTCTTCAAGAGCGCGGGCTCGGTACTGCTTGCCACCATCATCAGCCTGATCCTAGTCGCCTTCGGCAACGTCTTTACCGTGGTGGCCCCCTTTATCTCCGGCGATATCTCCACCGGCGTCTGGACCATCATTGGCCCGCTGCTGTTCGTGGTGATCGCCATGCGCTTCAAGATCAAGCAGGAAGATACCCACTAACCGGCAGGCAATGCTCCATGCCAATCGGGACCGTTTTGGTCCCGATTTTTTTAGCGCCGGCTTCCGCTCGCCATCACGGCCAGTCCATAGTTTCAATGCAAAAAAGACTCCATGGAGACCTCTTTTACGCTCTCCTCGCCGTCAAAGCACGCTCAACGCCGTAAATTATCAATATCAAGGTGAGAATGATTGTGAAGCGCCAGTTCACGACATATAACTTAGCGAGATATCCCTGTATTTCGTCCGGTAGAGCTGATCATGATGATGCGTTCCCTCCTTCCCCTGTTGCTTGGCGCAGTAATGCTGCCGGCCACTATGGACAGTGCCCATGCCAACCCCTTTGCCGCCAGCAGCAAGAGCAGCAGCGGCTTTCTCGAGCGACGGGATGTGCCTAACCTCAGCTCGGCTGCCTTCGTGGTGGCCAACCACAGAACCGGCGAGGTGATCTCCGAGCGCAACGGCAACCGGGTAATGCCCATCGCCTCACTCACCAAGCTGATGACGGCGCTGGTGGTGCTGGATGCCAACCTGCGCCTGAATGAAATGCTCACCGTGACCAATGCCGACATCGACCGCATCAAGGGAACCGGCTCGCGCCTGGCCATAGGTTCCAGACTCAGCCGCGCCGAAATGCTCCATATCGCCCTGATGTCCTCTGAAAACCGCGCCGCATCGGCGCTGGCCCGCCACTATCCCGGCGGCCAGCGTGCCTTTGTCGAGGCGATGAACGCCAAAGCCCGCATGCTGGGGATGTGGAATACCCGCTACGCCGACAGCACAGGGCTCAACCCACGCAATGTCTCCACCGCGCAGGATCTGGCCAAACTCGCCGCCGCAGCTGCCTCCTATCCGCTGATCCGCCAGTACTCCACCGACGAGCAGAGTTATGTGCGCACCAACAAGCGTCAGCTGCACTACCTCAACTCCAACCGGTTGATCCGCGAAGGGCAATGGGAGTTCACCCTCTCCAAGACCGGCTATATCCGCGAAGCGGGCCGCTGTCTGGTGCTGGGTACCAAGGTCAATCGTGAGCCGGTGATCATGGTGCTGCTCAATGCCGAGACAACCAACGATCGGGTCGCCGATGCCAAGCGGATCAAAACCTGGCTGGAGAGCTCGGGCAGAACCACCCTGGCCGCCAACCAGAGCAGCATGCTGACTCACCAGTAAGCTCGAGCTCCCCAACCAAGCGAGGCACCTGCCTCGCCTTTTTTATCTGCATGAGCGCGCCCAAAAAATGGGATCCAGTTCCCGCTACAGGTAACACCTTCCGCCATCCCGTTACAAAACGTAACTACTCAACAGCGTGATTCACACTAATAGAATCAATTGGTTGTAAGTTTTCGGCAAGAATTTTAGCGTGCCGTCACAACCCCTGTAACGACGAGCCACCATGCGTATTTCCAGTATCGAGTGCGGGCGGGTGCTGGCCATTCTGGCCGTGATGACCATTCACGTCTCCCCCTTCGCCAATCCGTTCAATCCCGCCCTGTGGGAAAGCGGATCTTGGCTCTGGCTGAGCGGCACAATCAACCAGCTATGCCGCTTTGCCGTGCCGCTGTTTTTCCTCTGTGCCGGTTACTTTCTGCAGCCGAGACTGAGCCGCGAAGCGCCGCTGACCGTTGCCTGGCGCTACTGCCGCCCCTTGCTGCTGCTCTGGCTGGTGTGGAGTCTGGTCTACCTGCTGGTGCCGTTCAATCCACTGGATGCCGTGCAGCAAGGCTATCTGACCTCCCTGCGCGGGCAGTGGCAATTCCAGCTCGGCGACCCCCTCAATGGCTGGCTGGTGGGCGGCATGATCCACCTCTGGTTCCTGCCAGCCCTGGTCATGGCGGTGACCCTGCTGGCACTCTGCTACCGGCTTGGCAGACCATCGCTCGCCCTCTGGCTGGGTCTTGGCCTTTACCTACTGGCGCTGCTGGGGGGCTCCTATGCCAAGCCGCTGCTGGGCGCCGAGTGGCCACTGCTCACCCGTAACGGCCCCTTCTTCTCCCTGCTGTTTGTGGCGCTCGGGGCCCTGCTGCGCCAGCGTCAGTGGCAGCCCGATGCCCGCACCGGCTGGCAACTACTGCTGGCGGGCGTGGCGCTCTATGGCTGTGAAGCCTGGGCGCTGCAGCACTTTGCCGCAGTGCCGCTCACCCGCCACGACTTCCTGCTCGGCTCCCTTCCCTGGGCTATCGGCCTGTTTGGACTGCTGCTGGCCAACCCCGAGTTGGGCAAGGGCAGCTGGCTTGAACGTCAAGCCCCCAAAGTGCTCGGGATCTACTGCCTGCACATGATGCTGGTGGTCTGGCTCTTCGTGTTCGGCCCGCAGGGCGCATCCATCCTGTGGGAGATTGCCAAGGTGCCGCTGCTGCTGGGATCGTCTCTGCTGGCCTATCGCCTGCTGGCGGCCCAGCCACTCGCCCATCGACTGCTGCGTACTCGCTGAGTCCGATATCCGGCCCGTCCTATCGGGCCGGATATCGCTTCACATTTCGCACCTTTTTCTTCCGCTAAGCCCTTTTCCCTCGCTTCGTTCGCGCGGTTTGCTGCAATGGCTCTGCTTTTCAGCCGAGCACCCCCGACCGCACAACCAGTCCCCAATGCTCCCCTCCATTTTCACCTTGCCAGACAAATGAAAATCAATATCATTGGCATCCCGCTTTGGCGGGTCAGGCTAATTATAATTAAATCAATATGTTCGAGCCGTCAGGTCGACATCCAAAGAGTCAATATTGAATATGCAGCACCCTCACTTTCGCAGAACGCTGGTCTCGCTGGCACTGCTGGGCACCGGCTTCACTGCCCAAGCCGCCGATGAAACCATGACAGTGGTTGGCAAACGCTCCCAACATCAGGAAGTTGCCACCGCAACCCGTACCAATACGCCAGCCAAGCTGGTTCCCCAGACCATCGACAGCGTCAAGGTCAGCGAGCTGACCGCCTTCGGCCAACCGACGCTGAGCGAAGCCCTGAGCGGTATTCCCGGGGTCAACGCCAGCGGTGATACCCGCTTCGATGGAGTCAATATCCGCGGCTTCAGCGCCAGCAACGACTTCTATCTCGACGGGTTCCGCGACGACATGCAGTACACCCGGGATCTCGGCAACATCGAGCGGGTGGAAGTGCTCAAGGGCCCGGCTGCCGTACTCTACGGCCGTGGCAGCACGGGGGGCATCGTCAACCGGGTCAGCAAGAAGCCGCAGAAAGGGCAGGAGTCCAGCGTCACCGCCCGGGTCGGCAGTTTTGACAGCCAGCGGCTGGCCGCCGACCTCAATGGCGAGGCGAGTGAGCAGGTGCAACTGCGCCTCAACATGGCGCAAGAGGACAAAGATAGCTTCCGCAACGGCGTGAAGAGCAAGCGCACTCTGCTGGCCCCTTCCGCCAACTGGGAGATCAGCGACAACCTCAACTGGCTGGTGCAGTACGAGCGCAACGAACATGACCGCACCCCGGATCGCGGCATTCCCGGGGTCAATGGCCGTCCGGCCGATGTGCCGCGAGAGTATGTTTACAGCGATACCAGCCGCGACTTCATTGATGACGTGGCGCAATCCACCCGCTCCCGCCTCTCCTGGGATATCAACGATCAGTGGCAGTTGCGCCAGCAGCTCGGTTACTCCACCCTCGACAGCCAGTTTGACAACACCTATGTCACCAGCGTCAAAGGGGATAAGGTGACCCGCTCCCGCTGGCAACAGGATCTGAAAGCGAAGAACCTGATCAGCAACACCGAGGCCGAGGGTCTGTTCCAGACCGGCCCGGTGGAACATCGCCTGCTGGTTGGCTTCGAGCAGAACTGGCAGGAGCGCACACCCAAGCTCTACCAGAACGCCACCGCCATCCCGTCTGGCAATCTCTACGACCCGGGCTCACTGCCTACCTACAATGGCGCCATGAAGCTCTCCAGCGACGCCAAACACAAGGTGCGCGGCAATGGCCTCTATCTGCAGGATCAGCTCAGCCTGGGTGACTGGCATCTGGTTGGCGGGCTGCGCCGTGACGACTTCACCGTCACCAGTCGCCGCTACGACCTCAACAAGGAGGAGAGCGTCTCGGTCAACAGCCTGAGCCCGCGCCTCGGTCTGGTGTGGAACCCCCTCGAGGATCACGCCTTCTACACCTCCTACAGCAAGACCTTCACTCCGGTGGGCGGCGAGCTGATCGGCATCACCCCGGGTGACAAGAACAACGGGCTGGAACCCCAGCACACCCGCCTCTACGAAGGTGGTGTGAAGAGTGACTGGCTGAACGGCAAGCTGGCGACCACTCTCTCCCTCTATCGACTGGAGATGTACAACAAGCGCACCAAGGATCCTCTGGATCCCACCAAGGTGATCCTCACCGGCCTGCAGCGTACCGAGGGAGTCGAGCTGAGCGCCCGCGCCGAGCTGACCGACGAGATCTACCTGCGTGGCGGCTTCGCCATTCAGGATGCCGAGCAGGTCAAGGCGGATGCGGATCTGCAGGGCAAGCGCCCGATGAACGTCTCCCGTCAGAATGGCCAGCTCTATCTCGGCTACAAGAGTGGCGAGCAGGGCTGGTTCGGCGAAACCGGCGTGACGGCGGTGGGCGATCGCTTTGCCGACAACGCCAACACCACCACACTGCCCGGTTACGCCCGCTTCGATGCGCGCGCCGGTTATCGCTGGCAGCAGTGGGAAGCCGAGCTGAGCGCCGAAAACCTGACCGACCACGAGTACTTCGTCAGCGCTACCAGTGCCAACCAGATCATGCCGGGTACGCCCCGTCAGCTGAGTCTGACCGGAACCTACCGCTTCTGATCTCTGTGACAACCACCCCGACTGGCCAGCCCTTGCTGGCCAGTTTTTTTATGAAGCAACCACGATGAAACGCAGAAGAGTTCCCCTTCACAACAACAAATGGGTACGCCGCCTCCATGCCTGGGCCGGTTTTTTTACCCTCGCCCTGATGCTGATGTACGGCATCACCGGTCTCTGGCTGCAACACCGTGCCGTGTTGCCCATCCCCGGCCCCCACACCGACAAATCGAGTGAAGAGATAATGCTGGAGGCGCCACTCGCCAGCCCGGAGCAGCTGAAAAGCCTGCTGCAACAGCGCTATCCCGATACCTTTGCCGACGGGCGAACCATGATCACCCCGGCCCAGACCCTGCCCACCCCGAACGGCCCGCTCACCCTGCCCGCCAAGTGGGAGATGCGCGGCGTCACCCTCAGCCAGAGCGTGGCCGCCAGCTATGTCGAGGGTACCCTGCTGGTACGTACCGACCTGCAGCAAGCCAACTTTGCCGCCAGCCTCAACCGGCTGCATCGCGGCATGGGTACCGGCCTCGGCTGGCAGCTGTTTGGCGATATCGCCGCCCTGGCCCTGCTGCTGCTGGCCCTCACCAGCCTGTTTATGTGGACCAAGCTGCACGGCACACCCAGAGCCATCATCGTGCTGACACTGGTTGGCACCCTCGGTACCCTGCTGTTTGCCCTGCGGGGATAGTGCGGCAACCATGTTCTGATGCAGCAAGGTTTGGAGAGAAAACCGCAATAGAGACAGGCCGCTGGCGGCGATGCCGTCAGCGGCTATATCAAGAAAAAGAAATAACGGAGAGAGGGAAAAGAGAAGGGATACCAAGAGGTAACGGGAAGTACTGCCAGCTCAACAGTAACGCTCCAATGTGCAGGAACGCTAAAAAACAAAAGGCCATCATTGCTGATGGCCTTTTGTCATGAATTTGATGGCGGGGTCGGACTCGAACCGACACGGTTATTCACCGGCGGATTTTGAATCCCTAAACAACGGTTGAGATTAAATTATGGTAGTTATAAACCATTGATTCAAGGCTGTTTGGTTATTTTTGGTTGCGTACAGTTTCTGGTGGTTTGCACTGAATTACACGAAATTGCACGAAAACGGCAGGCAAAACAGAGGCCCGAATTGGGTTCCCAGCATATCAAATCAAAGACCAAGCACGTGTTCATGCCAAAGTGAGCAGACCAGCGAGAGAGGACGGATGAAGAGGTTAGACGAGCGGAGCAATTGCTCAACTGGTGGCCTCGGAAATGTCTCAGGTTTAGACAACCTGACAAGGTATTCGATGAGTATCGTCCGACCGCATAGGCTGGTGTCGCACTTCTAAGTTAAATTCGTGACTCACAGCCATGGATTGGATGCTTGGCAACCCGGGGGCGATTCACTATGAGTTTTATGGGTAGTCGGGCCGGTCTCTTCGTAATGCGAAGGTCGCAGGCTCGACTCCTGTTTCCGGCACCATATGTAGCAAGACTCGCAGCGATGCGATCCTTATTCATTTTTGAGACGGGCTAACACTGGGCTAACGTCAGCCTCGGCGTACAAGTGGCATCGGCCCTCCCATCAACCGCTCAGCATGCTGCTGTACCAGGTAGGTTCGCGCCAGTTCAGGGTCCTTGCACCCCAGCCAGGTGTCGTAGTCATCCGGTGACACGATGACCAGGCTACGCTTCTCGTCTCCGGGCTTGTGCATTCGCCGCAGCAGTGGGTGGGTGTCGGCATTGATAGTGAGCTGGGAGAAGCTGAAGGTGTAGCCCTGCTCCTCCTGCCATGCCCGCCAGGTGCCGGCCACCGCGAAGGGCATGCCGTCGGCCATGCTGATCATCGACCGCGCCGTCACAGCTCGCCATGGCGATATCGTGCTGGCCTGTCTGGATGGTGAGTTCACCGTCAAAATCTTGCAGTCCGCCCCACCCGCGCTACTACCGTCCAACCCGGATTTCTCCCCCATCATTCTGCAAGAAGGGCAGGAGCTGGATATCTTCGGCGTCGTCACCTTCGTCCTGCACAAAACCCGGCGAGGGTAGCCATGCCAACCGCCATTGCCCTGGTCGACGTGAACAACTTCTATGCCTCCTGCGAGCGCTTGTTTCGCCCCGACCTCAAGGGGGTGCCGATCGTGGTGCTCTCCAACAACGATGGCTGTGTCGTCGCCAGATCCGCGAACGGGTGCAGCAGTGGACCGGTCTTACCGTCGGAGTGGGCATTGCGCCGACCAAGACCCTAGCCAAGCTTGAGAACTACGCCGCCAAGAAGTGGCCTGCCACCGGCGGCGTGGTGGATCTGCGTGATGAGGGGCGCCGCGCCAGGCTGATGGCCATCATCCCGGTTGAGGAAGTCTGGGGGATAGGGCGCAAGCTGACCGCCAAGCTCAACAAACAGGGCATCAACACAGTGGCGGATCTGGTGGCGGCCGACCCCAAGAGCCTGCGCAGACAGTATGGGGTCGTCGTCGAACGCACCGTGCAGGAGCTACAGGGGCTCCCCTGTGCCGAGCTGGAACCGATGGCCCAGGCCAAGCAGCAGATCATCTGCAGCCGGAGCTTTGGTGAACGCATCACCGCGTTTGGCCCTATACAGCAGGCGCTGGCCGGCTACATGGAGCGGGCCGCAGAAAAGCTCAGAGCGGAGGGCATGTGCTGCCGACTCGTCACCCTCTTTATAAGGAGCAGCCCCTTCTCGGAGCGAGAGACCTATTACAGCAACCAAGTATCGACCAAGCTGCAGCTCCCCACCTCAGACACCCGGGACCTGCTTGCCCTGGTTGAACCGCTGCTGCGCCGTATCTGGCGGGATGATGTCCGCTATATGAAGGGAGGCGTGATGCTGACTGACTTCACCCCGACCAGCATGCACCAGGGAGACCTGTTCGCTGACCGGCAGCAGGATCCCCGCAGCGAGGCACTGATGAAGGTGATTGACCTGATTAATCAGGGAAGGTTGGGGAAGGTCTACTTTGCAGCCCGGGGCCGGGACTCTACGGAGTGGACAATGAAGCGAGAGCAACTAAGCCCCCGCTATACCACCTGTATCATGGAGCTTCCCTCTGCGAGGGCATAACGGAAAAAACATGAGGAAAAGTCAATGAAATAATTGAATTTTCTAAAAAATGTGCTATAATGACATTTAGCCGCGCTTTTTATTTGGCACGTGCTAATCATCAAGCTAAACAAACCCAACGAGGGGCTTTAGATGAGTAACTAAATCAACAAAAGAGGAGAGCTATATATGCTCAAAAAACAGAAGGGCTGCGTCTGCAGCAAAAAAAATAACGATTCAAATGAGAACCAAAAGCCAAAAAATTTCGTTCGTGACTTTGCCCGCTCACTTGGGCGGCAACTCGTCATTAACTTTTTCATCAACAAAATGAAGATGGGGTTGAACTACGTCTTGCCGGACACTAACCCCATCGATGCTTTCGTTGATTTTCTTAAAGATTTTTTTAGTGATTTTTAATCACTAAATCGCATCTAGTTTTGGGGAAGCTTAGCTTCCCTTTTTTACGTCTGTATGCGTAAAGATTATCTGTAAAAGATAATACAGTTCTATTAATCACTTTTCAACCTTAAGTTGAGTTTTAGAGTGCGGAAAACTGCACCGAACTATTGCTTTTCTATGCATCAAAAATGATGCTCTTTAGACACAATTTTTTACAGTGTCCGATTCGGAAACCATCTTGTCCAGTACCCCCCCCCACACAAGACTGATTTTTTTCAAATTTTAACCCTGCGAACATGCTCAGATCATGTCGCCGTCACACGCTTGTAGAACGCCTACACCTCGCTCTCCTGAACATGACACCAGGCCAACACTGCTTGATAAAGCGGGTACCACTGCCGCTCCCATTTCCCGCGGCTAAGCGTCCCCAGCAGCGGTTCGATGGCGCGACACACCAGGGTTCCGGGGATGGGACGCTGCCCGGTACCGCCGCAGCGCGGGCACACCTTGTCGACGGCCTTACCGTGCAGGTGGCTCAGCTCCAGATCGCGGATCACGCCCCTCCCCCGGCAGAACTGCGGGTGACAGGCTGCCCCCGGGGTATCCACCGTGCGGCAGTAGTGTTGCACCGCCAGCGCGGCGATCGCCTTCAAGGCCATCCCCTAGCCGCGCTCCTTGATGACCCCCACATACTTGGGCGCCAGCTTGCTGCACTGAGCCATCACTCCGATCACCGCCTTGTGGTGGCTGGCTTTTTCCTTGGTGTAGCGGGCCATCATCAGCGCCAGGCCCACCCCTTCATATTTCTGCACCAGCCCCAGCGCCCCAGCACATCGGCCTGCGTCAGGTGAGAGGGTCCGGTGGAGCGGGGCTGAATGGCCTGGATCATCGCCGAGCGGGGTTCCCCTATCGACAGCGCATATTCGAGTCGCATCAGAATTCCTCCAGTGACCAGTGGGCGCCTTTGCGCTGAACCCCGACGAAGGTGAACATCCAGTGCTGCTTGGCCGCAACCTTGATCTTCACCCTGGCATCGTCCTCCCAGAACCCCTTCACCTCGTGCAACTCAACGAGCCAATCCCGATGACCATCCATAAAGGATGGTTTACTGAACATATGAAAAATCTCATTTGGGGCTATCGCAACTCCAATTGCCGGATTAACATTCCCGTCATGTTTTTAACATCCCGGTAGAGTCGACGAGATATCGGATGAGCGACCCTCAACCGTTGCGGCAATGTTGAAGCTGATTGCATTCATTTCCTAACTGCTGGGCCCAGGCCTCAGCTGAAGGGTTCAAGGAGACAGTGTTGCGAATTCCAGCACAGGCGAGTGTAGCCAACATCGAGCGGGCGCTGCGTGAAGCTGCCGGCGCGCCCAAGAATGAGCCCTTCATTTTGCCGTCGAACCTGCGTCATTTCGGATGCGGCGGCGAGGCGGCCCTGAACCAATTGCTGGTCACATGGGCCCAGCCGAGACCTCCCGTTACTCTGAAAACTTACGTTGAAACGCCTGAGCAGATCGGGGAGCTAGTCCGTCGCCTGCCCGGGCTGACTGGCGCCCTTTGCGCAGGGGCCATCATAGGCGGTGGCAAAGCGGGAGATCTAACTCATCAGGTGCGGAATGCAGCGCTTGCTCGCCTAACAACTTTACAGAGTGCCAAGCCGAAAGCGGCCTATCGCGGCTCTTCGGTGGAAATTATCTGCGCAGATCACCTTGGGCGTAATGCGCCTTATCTCCTCTACAAGACCGATAGCGGCCAGGCCTCCCAATTGCGGCCGCGACACTCCTTTACCTCGTTGGCCTCGTGGCTTTTGCGACAAACCGTGCCGAACGCGTACCAGAACAGGATCGCGCCACAAATGCCCGATGCCCTAGGTGGCATGATCTTTGAGTTGTTCAAAAACACCGAGGAACACGGTCAGTCCGATGCCTTCGGCAATATCCTGTCGATGTCGATCCGCGCTATCAAGACCGTACATCATGCTATCAAGCCGGAAACGTTAGCCCAGATCGTGGCGGATTATCCCCCGCTCGCTCACTATTGCCAGTCCCTAGAACCGGCAGAAGGAGCCGCCCAGACTCACCTATTCGAGCTATCTATTCTTGATTCTGGACCAGGCTTTGCTGTCACGCGTGCAGGCAAAAAGCTCATTGAGCTCGATATTGAAGAGGAAGAGGCCGCGGTCCGGGACTGCTTTACAACCTTCAGCGCCAAGGGAGGCTCGCGCTTTGGACAGGGGTTACCGCATGTGCTGCGGGTCCTACGTCAAGAGCAGGGGTTTCTGAGACTGCGAACAGGACGCTTATCGATCCATGCAGATTTCTCGGACACGAATGAGCGGGAAGGCCCTGAGGCCCTCCAGGTCTTCCGTCCCGAGGGCGAGGTCCTTGCCCCGGTAGCTGGAAGTCTACTTACAGTCCTACTGCCACTGCGGAGGGGATGGTGAAATCACTGTTTCACTTGAGGTTCGACCTCCACCGTTCGAACGAAGAATCCGAAGCCTGCACACGTGATACGTTGATGGTCTTCGTCGCGGAGCCGCAACTCGACCCAGAAGCGTTCGCAAGTCTGATGGAGGCAGAGATTCAAACCAATCTCGTTCCCGACGATGTTGCGATCATTGTGCGCGATCCGTCGTTTGAGGCCACGCTGAAAATGTTAACCAGCCATTCGCTTCATCACTCGACGTTGGGTAGGCTCGGCCATAGCACCGTCACCCTCATCGGTTACGACTGCAATGGAGGCGAAAGTAGACGCCACAGCATCGCGGGCACCATGCCTACCACCAGCATGACCATCGATGATGTGCGGCGCCGTGGGATCACCTTTATCTTCAACGAGCGCCAAGGCTTCGTCGAGGCGAACGCCACTTATCATTTCGAGAACCCTTCTGGCCGCCACACCGAGCGGTTCATACGGTTATCCAACATATTGGCGCGTGGAGCAGAGATCGCATTTATCGGTTTCTGCTGCCTGCCTCACATAGCCCCCTCAGCAATGAAGGCTTACCTTGATACTCCCTCGCTATACGCCGTCGTCGCCGCAATCAATGAGCAGCGTCGCTCATTTTCCGGTGCGAGTTGGATTCTCGCTGACAATTTCTCGTCCTATGCCGGTTTTGATCAATGCGAGTTCGACAGCGACGATAACGCAGTGGTGTTGATCTCTGCATCCTCCAGCGGCTCTCTCGCTGCTCGCCTCATCGACGAGAAGAATGTCGAGCCGCAGCGGATTGTGCACTTGCTGTACCTCGGGCAAAACCCGAGCACAACATCGGTCGTTTGTGACCTCTCTCAAGACAACCAGGCGAACCCCACCGGATTCACGACTTTACCCTCAGCCAACGAATCCATGGATTGCCCAATGTGCAAAAGAGGCTCACACGCTATCAAGCTCCGGGGTGATCAGTTCGAGTTCGCGGGCCCCCAACAGGATGCGCTGCTTGTGGGGCTCGCCGACGCACCGAAGGGACTTTCAGCACTGATGGGGCGCTACGCCTGCGCCGAAGTATTCGAGGTAGGGCTCGGACGTAGCGGTTTGAAGATGCCTCGCTTGTTCCACATAAACGCTGACAAGCTGCTCCAAAGCGCAGAGTTTGGCAACAAGCTCGACTATGCTCTGCGCCGATCGCTACCGGCGCGTTTGTCGCATGTGATCGCCGCCGACCAACAGTCACAGGCGCTTGCAACGCGCGTGGCGGCCCACCTCGCCACGCCAGCGCTGGTGATTGCACGGGATAATATCGATGACATTCCTGCCAAAACAAGCGAAGCAATAGTCATTGTCGCGAGTGTCATTGAGAGCGGTAGGACATTGCTCGATATCAGCCGAGACCTGCGAAGCATCTCGCCCGATGCGCCACTAATGTACTTAGTTGGCATGGCGAAGACCACAGGCGAACCAAAGCGCGAGCGGCTTGAGAACAGCCTAATCCAGACGCACAACCTCTTTCCCTATCAGTTGCTGACGGTCGACCAGATCGTGCTGCCAGCCTCATACGATAATCATGCTTGGGCCGCCGAGCTCCAGTTGCTGATCGATCCGGAAATCAAGAAACTGGTACCGAAGCAGTTGTTGCCTGTCGTAGAGTCGCGGATTAACCGCCTACGTCTTGCGAGCCAGCCTATGGGCGATGACCTGTTCTTGGCTAATGCGCAGCAGCAACTGTGTCTCCAGCCAGGATTTGTGTTCTGGCCAAAAAGCCTGCCGGAAAAGCCCGGACACAGGCAGGCGGATGTGTACTTCACGATCTCTTCGGTGCTACAGCGGCTCCGTGCGAATGCTTTCGTACCCAGCGAGCGCCGGATCATCAGCAATTGGTTCCAGCAGACGCTTCTTGCGCCCGGCAACTTCGGCCGATTCAACGACGATGTCATTCAGGCTTCACTGTTGCGCGCTGCTTATCCCTACGAGCTCAATTTCGCTGACACGGTCGCTGAAAGTCGTGAAATGGGCCGGCTGATTAGGCGGGTCATCCTCGCCAGCCAAAGCCCTCGCGGCGGTGCTGCAAGTGAATTCCTGCTGGCACTTGCCACACGACGCCTGCAATTATGCAAAGACGATATGGACTATGTGCTAGAGACTGAAGCGCCCAACGTCCCGATGATACGGTTCTTATTGGAGTCATGCCGGCACCGGCTATCCTGAATCGGCTCATGGATCGGTGGTATAGAAACTCCACAAACGGCAGATTCTGGGAATGTCGCTTGGACGACGGGTATTCGGGCTGGGGCACATTGCCGACTTTCGCAGTGGCTGGCATTCAAGAGCATCAAAGCTTCCGTCAACAACGCCAGCCGACATTCTCTTTGGGTCGGAAATGCTCGAAATATTGTGTGGCCCAAGCCTGCGCGTCACCAAGCGGGGCCGGTGAACGCCTGCACAGCAAGCTAATTACGCAGACCGACATGCGCGCTTCACACTAGCGGGCGAGATACCGAAATGTTCAGCCGTCAACTTGATGCTTGCTGAATTCTCTTTGCGCCAAATGGCAACGGCAGCATCGTCAATTGTCTTCTCCCGCCCCAGCGCCTTACCTTCTGCCTTCGCCTTGGCAATCCCTGCCATCTGCCGGAGCCTGATGTTTGAACGTTCCAATTCTGCAACAGCTGCCAACATTGTCAGCATGGCTTTGCCAATCGGCGTTGACAGATCAAACCCTTCCCGCAGACTGATGATTGAAACGCCCTTGCCTTGAAGTGCCTCAACCGTATTTAACACGTCGATGGTATTGCGCCCAAGACGGTCTACCGCAGGAACGATCAGCGTGTCTCCCTTGCGTATGAACTTGAACAACTCGGCAAAGCCAGGGCGCTGTAGTGCCTTCACTGCACCCGATACACCCTCGTCAGCAAACCAGGTCTCCACCTTGTGAGTCTGCTCAATACTGTGACGCTGAGCACCAATGCTCTGCTCGCCGGTGCTGACTCTGAGATACCCGATCACCGCCATGATGTGCCCTTTTGGTTGGCTCATTATCTATGGCTCTAAATGTAGATATAGCTCATAGAAAAAACAACAGATTTGAGCCAGTGGTTTGAAAGGGATGGCTGAGTGGGTCAAAAGGTACACGTTTTGAACCGCATGAATGAGCAGGTAGCAAAAAGGAGCGCCGGTTTACCGTAACGCTCCGTATGTGCGGTGACAGACAGTGCCTTCCCTATTTAGGCCGAGATGCCTCGAAATACTGCGTGGCTAAGGCTTGCGCCTCCCTAAACCGGTCTGGTGTTAAAGCCTTCGCTATGATATCGCGATTCTTTACTGCCTCAGTGTTTCCATTCGCAACCGAGACAGCTAACCACGCATATGCCTGCTCGTTATCCTGTTGCGCGCCCAGACCTTTGCCATACATCACCCCTAGGTTGTATTGCGCAACAGCATTTCCCTGCTCGGCAGCCTTGCGGGTCCAAGCCAGTGCTTGCCCATAGTCCTGCGGTACCCCTTGGCCTCTGTAGTACATCAACGCAAGGTTGTGTTGCGCGGCTAAATACCCTTGCTCGGCAGCTCTGCGGTACCAAGCTAGCGCCTGCCCATAGTCTTGCGGCACCCCTTGGCCGTTGTAGTACATCATCCCCAAGTTGTATTGCGCGTTGACCTCCTCCTGCTCAGCAGCCTTGTGATACCAAGCCAGCGCCTGCCCATCGTCTTGCGGCACCCCTTGACCTTTGTCGTGCATAACCCCCAAGGAGAATTGCGCTTTGGCATACCCCTGCTCGGCGGCTTTGCGATACCAAGCCAGCGCTTGGGTATCATCTTTCGCCACACCTTTACCGTTTTCGTACATAACCCCCAAGGCGAATTGCGAAGCAGCATGCCCCTTCCTAGCAGCTTTGCTATACCAGTTCTGCGCCTGCGCATAGTCCTGCAACCCCCCTTCACCGTTGTCGTACATCACCCCTAGGTCGTATTGTGCGACAACATTTCCCTGCTCGGCAGCTTCACGGAACCAAGTCATCGCCTCACCAAGGTCTCGTTTGATTCCTTCGCCGTTGGCGTACATTACCCCAAGTTGGTATTGCGCGTGGTCATGCCCCTGCTCAGCCGCTTTGCGGAACCAGTACGCCGCCAGTGAACCATCTCTGGAGGCGTAAGCCCACCCCAGATTGTATTGCGCATCGATATGCCCCTGCTCGGCAGCTTTATGTAACCAGCTCTTCGCTTGGGCTGCGTCCTCCACCACACCATCGCCCAAAGTGTACATTCTCCACAGCCTGTATTGTGCGTTGGCATCCCCCCGCTCAGCAGCCTTGTGAAACCAAGCCAGCGCTTGGGCATCATCTTGCGGCACCCCTTTACCTTTGTAGTGCATCATCCCCAAGGCGACTTGCGCATTGGCATACCCCTGCTCGGCAGCTTTGCGATACCACGCCACCGCCTGGGTATCGTTCTGTGGCACACCTGCACCATATTCATATGCCATGCCCTTCTCAAACTGTTTCTGAGGATCACGTTCTGGTAAAAGCACTGTAATCCCACCGACCAACGCAATTGCAATTATCAAGGAGCGCACAAGGACAGACATAAGACCTCACAGAACCACTATTGTTTGTTGCTCAAATGATAGCCAAGCTTAAATTGAGCTTGAATGGGTCTCTTGGCGAAACCATCGACGCGATCACCAAACCGTCATTCACATCGGCATCATGGTCAGAACACCGGCCAAAGGTAGTGTATCGAATGCTCATTTGTGTTTAATGACCATTTTCACTTGGAAAAATGGGGGCGCACGCCCCGTTTCTGCCCGCTCACGCGGTAAACGCCCATCATCTCGCCCCTTACAAACCAGATCGTGGCTGAAAGTTTGTAACTGTCTTCACTGCTAGTTGACCCTATTGGTTAGTTGTTCTGGCTTGGCTCCAAAATGTGACTCGACCATTCGCATCCTCATTGCTTTGTCGGGATATAGCGTAGCTTTGTTGATGGGCGACACAGGGCGTTCCTATGCAAACAAGGATTCACCCAGATGTTCTCATGAATACGGGGGAAGCATGATAAGGATATGAGCCCAAAACTTGAGCAGGAACGGATCTATTGCGTTGGTATGGGGGAAGGAAGCCGCCCTGAGTGAACCACCGAGAGTGACCTTAGATGAAGGAACGAGAAAAGGAGTATCGAGAAAAATGCCCCACAGAACTAGGAGGCAGGAAAAGCACAAGGGCCTAGCCGAAGCTAAGCGCTTGTTGAATTTGGTCGGTGTGAGATGATTCGAACCTCCGACCCCTTCGTCCCGAACGAGATTGCCACGATGGCTTTGGGGCTTTCATTCGATCTTGCAAAATTCAGTCATCCTTATAAACCTCGCTATCTTCGTACCAGTTGGGTGGATGCACAAACGTTACTGTGGATTTCACCTGCATGCTCCCGTGGTTAACGCCCGTATTTTCTCGCCGCCCCCCATCGCCATACTTCTTGGGAGCCAGCTTTGAGGCCAGCCATTTACGAGCATCGATCTGCAGGCGGGCACGAACAATCACATCATGGTTAACTTTTACGTTCCCGTTGGCGTCGAGGAAGGTGTCATTGCTACCGTCATCGGCAATCTGGAGGATCTCATCGGCCAGTTTGTCGGCAAGATCCTCGCGCGCGCACGCGTACTGGTCCCTAAATTCTATGTAGCGTTCATCAGCCAACCAGCGCATTACCATGGATTTGGACGGCATACCTGGACGAGCAAGCACTGCGCGTAGACTCATCCCATCAGCAATGGCGCTGCATATAGCCTCCCCCAACTCGTTTGTGAATGCACTCCGACGGCCTCTAGTTACCGACTTGGAATTCGACGTGTTGGTTTCCACAGTGGAAACCTTAGGAGTGAAAACTGGGATCATAACTTGAGTTGTAGAATCCACGTGTTCAGAGCTACTTATAGGGGCCGTAGGCATACCTGAAGATGAGGCAGCGTTAACAGGTGTTGTGACTCTTGACCATTCGTGAGTCTTGGCCCGCTTGTTAATGGCAGTATGTGAAACGCCGTGCTCTATCGCTATTTGGCGCACACTCTGGCGGCCAGCACAGTACGCGAGTTCGATACCGTGCCAGTCTGGATAATCTGTTGTCTGCATAGGGGAATTGGTCATAGGCGACCAGTATTTACTATGGGGGGAGACCGGTTCCAGCCCTACAGGGGGAAGACGCTCATTATTGCTAGGATGTGCGGAAATAAATCAGCCAGCCCTCCTTTGCTGGAACAGTGGATTACGTATCTGGCGCGAGGCTACTCAGAGCAAGGCATTGCGGCCAGCAGCGGGGAAAAACGTGTGCAAAAACGAAAAAGGCTCCGGGGGACCTTTGACCATGATACTTTGAGCGGGCTTTGCCTGCTTCCGGGTCTCCTTCTCGAATTTTTCCTAGGACAGCGCCTTGTCGCGCAATAGCTGCACTTCGCCATCACTAGGTCATCACTTTTACTCACCATCACTCCCCCCTGAAAAAGCAGACCAAGTGATAGCTGCCTTATCCCAGTAACCGCGCGGGTTTCAGGTCAATCTACCCCCTTCACCATCACTTTTTTCGTATAAGCAAGAAAAGTGATGGTGTCTGGTTGTTTTCAGTGATGACCATCACCTCTCCATCACTTTTAGTCCTCGGCGCCCCTCATCACCCAGACTGTCTTTTCTTTGACGTTGACACCGATAACTCCCTCATCGTTCAGCTTCTTGAACCAGCGCCAGCCGTTGGCTTCGTGCCAAGTGCCCGCAGCCCTCATCTGCTTGACGATGGTTGCCCGCTTGACTGGCCCTTCCTGCTTTTCGCATGCCGTACGGATGACTTGAAACAGCGCCTTGTGGTTCATGGTCACGTTGCCAGCGCCCTCCAGTTCATCAGGGTCTGCCGGGTCGCGACTATCAGCGATAACCACCAAGCTCGTTACCTCGTCGTTGTCGTCGTCATAGCAAACGACACGGGTACGCAGGTCGTATGCGCGGCGGCCGGGCTCGTCGCCGTCCTTCATTTTGGTGCAGAGCAAGGTGAACGCTTGGGCGTCTGTCACTTCACGCTTGAGAAGAAATTCAGCATCCAGGGCAGCACGGAACGCGCTGGAGCCGCGAGCGCCGTTGTCCTCGTTCTTACCGGTGTGGTGAACCAGAAGAATAACGGCCTTGGTCAGCGCCTTGATTGTGTCGCAACCGTTGATGAAGGCCCCCATATCCGCAGCCCTATTCTCATCGGCACCACCAAAGCAGCGAGCCACCGTATCAACCACAATGAGCCGCACGGGCTGACCGGTAGCCTCCTTCACCTGATTAACGGCAGCATTCAGGCGGGCGATCTGGGCACCATCAGCCATGAATACCGGCATATCAATGCGGTAGAAGTTGAACACATCCTGACCACGGTTGTACTGGTCGCACCAAGCGCGGATGCGCCGTGACACACCTGGGCCACCCTCACCAGCGATATAGAGCACAGCGCCCTCCTCCACACGGCGGCCATCCCACTCCTTGCCGGTCGCAACATGGCACGCCAGCGACACGGCAGCAAACGACTTGTACGAGCCGGACGGGCCGTAGATGGAACACATGCTCTCAGCGGGCAGCAGCCCCTTGATCAAATACGCCGATTGCCGATCAAACCCGGCATAACCAGCAACCAACGGGAATGACTCGGGTTGATGGGCCTCATCATTAGCAGCCAGCACGGCATTCACCAAATTGTCCCAAGGTTCGGCGGTGTCACCATTGCGCCCGCGATAGATGGCGGCATTGGGTGCCTGCTTGCGCAGCTCGGAGGCCAGCCGTTGCAGCTTCTGGACTGGGAGGGAACCGCGAACATGAATGATTAACTTGGTCGTCATATCACCATCAGCCATCTGATACAACTTGCCACCTTCCTCCAATTGCTTATTGCTCACGTAGAGGCTCTGGACTGGCTCCTGCTCTCCGGTGATGGGGTCGGCGGATTGGATGGAGACATTATTGCTACGCTGCCAGATTTCACGGTTCTCGGCGTTCGGGTCTGCTTGGTGCCCAGTATGGATAACGATGGTGCCCAAACTCTTCAGGTCCGAAAACTTGGTGAAGGGCGCCATTTGCACGACATTCTGCACACCATTGGCACGGGGGCCGCGCTGTGCTTGAGTTTCAGTGGGTTTGGTCATCCATCACCTACTGCTGTTCAGGTAATTGACCCGCCAGCCACAGGCCGAATAACGGCACATTGACATACAGACGCTTCCCCACCAGACGGCTGCACCTTTCCAAGCCGGGGCGTTCGGCGCGTTTCCAGAAAAGCGTCTTCAGTGTCGAATAGCCAAATTGCTTATAGATGTTCGGTAGCTGGCTCATCGGAACCCAGTTATCTAGGTTCTGCGTCATGCCAATAAGTTCGCGATTAGTCATCTAACCCCCTAAATTTGTTGTCTTGAGTCACTGCGGTTTTGGTCAAACGCAGATTGCAACAATCCAGCTAGCCATTCGCAAAAAAATGAAATTTGTTGTTTTTGCATATTTCAGGTCGAACTTAGCCATCCCACAAATTTGTACTGTCACGGGGTGCTGAGTTGGAAGGATACTGGTGACCGTTCAGTAACCGTCTCATCGAAAGTAATACGCGCCAGCGCTGCTGAGTCCACACGCAATAGACTGTAGCTACGGTTGCGATGAGCAATGACCCGGTTATTCAATCCATCTGCTCCCGGCTAATGTTTCTAGTGAACACGGTGACCCTGCATTGCTATGGATAAGGTCTGCTGAGCCGAGAACGATGCATGCAAAGGCTATTTGGAAAACGGATTACCCTATTCCAATGGAATTGATGCCATCAAAGATAGTTCTGGTGAATAGTTAGGGACTTTTCGAGAGTTTTGGTGACACACCGGAGCTCATCCCCCTTGAGGAGTTACCGCTTCTTCTGTGTTGAACTGGGGTTGGAATACATATGGTTAATGAGGCGCAACTGGCGCCTCTTCTGCTTCATGGTTTCCATGCAGTGACTTACTATTCGGAACAACTTCCCAGCAGAAGCTCTTCCGCTTGTGATATTCGCCTACTAAGAGACTCCATTCTAGACATTAACTCTAACTGTTCGGACTTAAGGTCGTCCAAGAGGGTTCGGCCGCGATCATCCTTCTCTTTTTTCCTCTGAGTAATTTGTAGCTTGCGCGAACGAGGCGTACTTATACGCTGCTCAGCCGACGGATGAAAACTATAGAAGAAGGTAACAACTACTGGGTCAAATTTATCAAAGATCTTCTTAAAGGGTGTTTCTACTAGTGTTGCGAGGATGTTAAGCATTTCACAAAGATCAGCTTTAGGGTTGCTCCTCGTGTTCTTTTCGGGATATTCATACCTAAAATAGAAAACGAAAATGGCGATTTCATACCCATTTCTGCGAAGATAGTTACTTACCGTTTGTGGTGTACACCCAAGGTGCGCAGCTATGTCACTCCGAAGCTTTCTATTGCGACGCCCATTAATCCTTCCAAAGCGCTCCTCTATGACCTGTACCATAGCAATCACTCGTGGGCATATCTCACGCTTGCTATATGTCGGCCCATGAAGGCCTCGGCTAGCTCGATTGGTGTGGAGTGCCTTCATCCAGTCAGGTAGTTCTTTACCTTCTGCGAGCAAGCTGTCGAAGTTAGAACGTACTGCACGAACCCTTATATTCTTATACATGCAGCTCTCATACTGCAGTAGGTTATCTTCCCTAAGGTCATGGCCGTACAATAAACGACCTTTCAATACTTTCTGGGAAAGATGCTTCATATTTTCATTATTCATTTTTGAGTACCCACAATATTGCCAAAAACTCGCTCAGTCAGGGCTGCCTTATGTGACAAACACAGGTGGGCGTACCGCATAACCATCGCAAGAGTTTTATGTCCCAAGTGGTTGGCAATCTCCAACAGGGTTGCGCCATTCATGGCAAGCAGGGAGGCGCAAGTATGGCGCAAATCGTGGAATCGGAAGTCGGTGATTGCGGCCTCGATAAGGCATGCTTTCCAGTGATGATCGAAATGCTCCAACGGACCATGCAGCTCAGAAGTGTGGGGGAACAGATAAGCGTCGCCCACCTGACGAAACGGCATTAACTCTTGGATAACAGCTGTTGTCAGCGTCAAAACACGCTTCGAACTATTCTTCGTGTGCTCCAGGACCGCCGTCTTACGCTGAAAATCGAGATCTGACCATTTCAGATTGATCAGCTCACTCCTACGAGCGCCGGTAGCGATAGCCATGTGGATAAGCAGATGCAAGCGTTCCCACTTACTGACACTTGCAGCTTTCAGCAGGCGGGACAGCTCATCATCAGATAAGAAACGGGTGCAGCCATTGTTTTCAGCCTTCTGGCGAACTTCGCGGGCAGGATTGTGTTTGGTATTGTGCTGCTCGTTAAACCACTCGAACAAGCTGGAAATAGCTGCCTTGTAGCGATTAAGTGTAGCCGGGGACTTCTTGCGCTTTGTCAGCACATCTAGGGCAGCCTTGATGTGTTGGCGCGTGACCTTACCGACAGGCTTCCCCTGGAGGTGCTCAGCCCACCAACCAAGACGTTGGATGATGGAACGATCACGGCCTTTGTACTGATCGAGAAATGCCGTTATTGCGGAATCAATTAGGATTGTGGAAAGGCTGGAGTGCGTCAAAGCATCGGCCATGTCATCGTAAACAATGAGCTGTGCCATAAAGGCTTCGGCTGCTTTTTTGGTTTTGAAGGTTTGACCGATACGACGGCCATTTTTCATGAACTGGACGCGATAGCTACTGCCACGCTTACCGGTGATTTTTTGAATGTTTGCCATGGTTGAAACCCTTTGCACGAAATTGCACGAAGTTTTGGTTTTCAACCGCAGTACTCAGGAGACATAACGCCGCATCAGCTACGTTAACCTGTTGACCAAACAGGGTTTAATAATGGTGCCCGGGGTCGGACTCGAACCGACACGGTTATTCACCGGCGGATTTTGAATCCGCTGCGTCTACCGATTTCGCCACCCGGGCAACTGCGAGGGATTATACGAATGGCGCGATGCCATGCAAGGTGTTTTTCGATTGAACACTCCCGTTTGTTCATTTATTCAACGCCTTGCCGATGCGGGGCCAGTTACATAGAATGCCGCCATCATCTTAATGGAATAAAAACGATGGCCAAGCCTAAAAAAGTCCAACAAAAATCCCCCTCTCCCGCCACTCAGCCATACCCGTCAGCGGGTCTGCTGCGTCGCCTCGGCGCCCTCATCTATGATGCGCTGGTGGTGACTTCGCTGCTGATCATCGCTGGCTTTCTCGGCATGGGTGTCGCCAAGCTGTTGCTGGTCACCGGCATGGCCAGCGTACCGGCGGGTGAAGATACCGTCTGGTTGCTGACCCGCCACCACCTGAGCCTGATCTACACCCTGTGGCTCGCCTTCGTCATCTGTGGTTTCTACACCTGGTTCTGGACCCGTGCTGGCCAGACCGTCGGCATGCGCGCCTGGCGGCTGCGCATTCAGAACGAAGATGGCAGCCATATCCGTATTACCCAGGCACTGATCCGTCTCGCCACTGCCGCCTTTGGTCTGGGCAACCTGATGTGCCTGTTCAACCGCCAGCGTCCGCGGGCGTTCCAGGATATCTGGGCCGAGTGCGAAGTGATTGTGCTGAGCAAAGAGGCAAATCTGGAATTGTTGAACAAGTAATCCCGGATCAATGCAATAACGAAAGAGGGCACCAACAGGTGCCCTCTTTGCATTTCCTCATAACCTCGTGCGGATTACTGCTTGCGGCTGAGGATGTAGAAGGAGATGCCGCCAAACAGCAAGCTGGGCGCGATAGCCGCCAGAATCGGCGGTACCGCATAGACCAGACTGATGGGGCCAAACACCCGATCACTCACATAGACGGCAAAGCCGGTCATGATCCCCATCAGCATCCGAGCCCCCATGCTCACCGAGCGTAGCGGGCCAAAGATGAAGGAGGAGGCCAGCAGGATCATCGCCACCACCGAGAGTGGTGACAGCAATTTGCGCCACATCTCCAGCTTGTAGCGACCGGCATCCTGCTTGTTGGCATCGAGATAGCCGATGTAGTCGAGCAGACCGGAGACCGAGAGGTTCTCGGGGTCGATACTCACCACCCCCAGCTGTTTGGGCGTCAACTCCGAGCTCCACTCCATCTTGTCATGCTGCTCGCTGCGGATCTGCGCGGGATCGTCGAAGCGGGTAACCTGGGTCTGCTTGAGCAGCCAGTGGTGACGCTCAAACACCCCCTCCTGCGCCTGCACCACGTCGATCAGCTTGCGCTCGGGGGTGAAGCGATAGAGGGTGATGCCGGTGAGGGCGCCATCGTTACGCACCCCGTTGATATTGACGAAGTTGTTGCCATCGCGAGCCCACACCCCGTAGGCGGAAACCGTCAGACGACCTTCGGAGAGCGCGCCCGCCTTGATGTCATCTGCCATCCGCTTGGCGATGGGGGCCACATACTCCCCCATCAACCCCACCATGATCATCAGCGGGATCGCCGTCTTGAGCGCCGCCATCACGATACTGATCTTGGAGCGACCCGCCGCCTGCATCACCACCAGCTCGGAGCTGGTCGCCAGCTGACCCAGACCAATCAGGCCACCCAGCAGCGCGGCCAGCGGGAAGAAGAGCACCGCCTCCTTGGGCATGGAGAGCAGCACATAGTAGAGGGCGTTGATCATGTCGTAGTTGCCGTCACCGACCGACTTGAGCTGCTCCACATACTTGATGAGCGCCGCCAGACCAACCAGCGTGATTTCACACAGCAGGATCGACATAAAGATGACCCTACCGATATATCTATCGAGAATGCCAAACATCAGCAGAAGTTCCTATGTTGCAGCATCATGCTGATTTTCTGTTGAAATAGCGCCCTTTCACCCCGTTCCACCAGCTGGTGCCCTGCAGATTGAGGGGCAGGCCGATAAACAGCAGGTAACCGAGCGGCACCAGGAACATCCCCGGCCAGTAGGGCAGCCGACCGCTGTCGATGGCCGAACGGGCAGCGCTGAGCAGCAGGAAGTAGGAGAGATAGAGCATGATGGCCGGCAACAGCTTGGCGTAGCGCCCCTGACGGGGATTAACCCGCGCCAGCGGTACCACCAGCAGGGTGAGCACCGGAATGGAGAGGGGCAGCGAGATACGCCACTGCAATTCCGCCATCATGGCGTTGTCCTGGGTACCGAACAGTTCCATGGTCGGCTTGGCCGCCGCCTTGCGGTTGGAACGCTCCATCTCTTGCTGACGGATCACCAGACCATATTCGCGAAAATCGGAGATCTGGAACTGCTTGCCGGAGAAGTTCCCTTCGTAGCGGGAGCCATCCATCAGGGTCAGCCACTGCAGACCGTTCTCGTCGACCGTCACCACCCCTTCGGTCGCCACCACCACCGAGGGAGGATTGTTCCCCTCCGCCCGCTGCAGCACGAAGATCTTTTGCAGTTTTGAGCCGTTGTCGTTCAAATCCTGGATATAGGCAACCAGGCGCCCCTTGTCGAGCTCCATAAAGCGGCCAGGCTGCAGGAAGGAGATACCCGGATCGGCTTTGAACTGGTCGATCACCTGCGACTCGCGCTCCTTGGCCTGCGGAGCGATCCAGCCGGTGTTGAACGCTGCGACTGCGGCAGTCAGCAAGGCTAGCAACATGGCGCTGCGCATCACGAAACGGTGGCTGAAACCAACCGCATGCATCACCGTCATCTCGCTTTCGGCATAGAGGCGTCCGTGAGCGAACAAGATGGCCAAAAACAGGCTGATTGGCAGCATCAACAGCGCCATATTGGGCAAGTTGAGCAGCAGCAGGGTAGAGACCAGACGTGTCGGCACCTGGCCATCGGCGGCGTCACCGATGATCTTGATAAATTGTTGGCTGACAAAGATAAGCAGCAATACGAATAACACTGCCAGCTGGGTTTTCAGGGTTTCCCTGAACAAATATCGGAAAACGATCACAGTCATTCCCAAGTAAACTTGTGTTTTTAGTCGAATGCCTGAAAAATAGGGCCGTATATTGGATTTTTACCAGTTTGAACTGCGGAGCCTGTGGCTGTTCGCTCCGCCTCTGATACCCCAACAAGCACCGCATTATTCAATAAAAGGTGCCTTTTGTCTTTAGGATGTAGGAGATTCCATGGAGTTCAGTGTAAAGAGTGGCAGTCCAGAGAAGCAACGGAGCGCCTGCGTCGTAGTCGGCGTATTTGAGCCTCGTCGCCTCTCTCCGGTTGCCGAACAACTGGACAAGATCAGCGATGGCTATATCAGTTCGCTGCTGCGCCGTGGCGACCTGGAAGGGAAACCAGGCCAGATGCTGCTGCTGCATCAAGTACCGGGCGTGCTCAGCGAGCGCGTACTGCTGGTCGGATGCGGCAAGGAGCGGGAACTCGACGAACGCCAGTACAAGCAGATCATCAACAAGACCATCACCACCCTGAACGAAACCGGCTCCATGGAAGCGGTCTGCTTCCTCACCGAGCTGCACGTCAAGGGGCGGGATACCTATTGGAAGGTGCGCCAGGCGGTAGAAACCACCAAGGCGGGCCTCTACAGCTTCGATCAGTTCAAGACCAACAAGGCCGAGCCACGTCGCCCGCTGCGCAAGCTGGTATTCAACGTGCCGACGCGTCGGGAACTGACCATTGGTGAAAAAGCCATCGCTCACGGTCTGGCCGTGGCCAAGGGTGTACGGGTCTGCCGCGACGTAGCGAACATGCCGCCCAACGTCTGCAACCCGGCCTATCTGGCCTCCCAGGCCCGTCGTCTGGCCGATGCCTACGACAACATCACCACCAAGGTGGTGGGCGAGCAGGAGATGGCCGAACTCGGCATGAACTCCTATCTGGCGGTGGCTCGCGGCTCCGACAACGAAGCCATGATGGCCATCATCGAATACAAGGGTCATCCGGATGCCAAGCCCATCGTGCTGGTCGGCAAGGGTCTGACCTTTGACTCCGGCGGCATCTCCATCAAACCGGCCGACGGCATGGACGAGATGAAGTACGACATGGGTGGCGCCGCCTCCGTGCTCGGTACCATGCATGCGCTGGCCCAGCTGCAACTGCCGATCAACGTCATCGGCGTACTGGCTGGCTGCGAGAACATGCCGGGTGGCAACGCCTATCGTCCGGGTGACATCCTCACCTCCATGTCCGGCCAGACCATCGAAGTGCTCAACACCGATGCGGAAGGTCGTCTGGTGCTGTGTGATGCGCTGACCTATGTGGACCGCTTCGATCCGGAAACCGTGATCGACGTGGCGACCCTGACCGGTGCCTGCGTCATCGCGCTGGGCCATCACACCTCGGGTCTGCTGGCCAACCACAACCCGCTGGCCCACGAGCTGCTCAACGCCTCCGAGCAGGCGGGTGATCGCGCCTGGCGTCTGCCGCTGTTTGACGAGTATCAGGAGCAGATCGACAGCCCGTTTGCCGACATGGCCAACATCGGCGGTCGTCCGGCCGGCACCATCACCGCAGCCGCCTTCCTGTCACGCTTCACCAAGAAGTACAACTGGGCCCACCTGGATATCGCCGGGACAGCCTGGAAGAGTGGCAAGGATAAAGGCTCCACCGGTCGTCCGGTGCCCCTGCTGACCCAGTTCCTGCTGAACCGGGCTGGCGTGGATATCGAAGAGAAAGAGTAACTTTTTCATCCCTTCTGATGCGTGCATCGGAAGGGTTGGCGTTACCCTGAACCACAAGGAAGAGGCCCGCCTCTTCCTTGTTTCATTCTTGAATCAGTGAGCTGCGGACGGGAAACGCCCCGTCAGCCTCATGAGGCGGTCAACAGTCCGTCACAGCAAAACGGGATCAACCTGATGAGCCAAGTGACCTTTTACCTGATGAGCGAACAGGATGACGCTCAGGCCTCTGCGGTCGAGCGACTGGCCTGCACTCTTGCGGCCGAGTCGTGGGCCGCGGGCCATATCTACCTGTTCTGCGACGATGAGGCTCAGGCTCTGCGCCTGGACGAGCTGCTGTGGCAGCTGCCGCCGGAGCGCTTCGTACCGCACCAGCTGCAAGGCGAAAGCGGTATGGCCCCGGTGGAGATCGGCTATCAGCCACCGAAACGGCGCTACGCCCGCCTCATCAATCTGGCCACTGCGACACCTTTGTTTGCAGGACACTTCGCTCAAGTGGTAGATTTTGTCCCCACTGACGAAACACAAAAGCAGCAAGCCCGCGAGCGCTACAAGCACTATCGCCAGGCAGGCCATACCCTCGAAATGAGGGATCAGCCCGTCCTTGCCGCACCGGATCCGGCGCAGCCCTGACTGCAACCAATTGATCCATAAAGAATCAACACCAGACTCCATCCATCCAGATTACGGCGAGACCATGGAAAAGACTTTTAATCACAACGCCATCGAACAGGCGCTCTATCAGCACTGGGAAGCCCAGGGTTACTTCAAGCCCCACGGCGATACCAGCAAAGACTCCTTCTGCATCATGATCCCGCCGCCGAACGTCACCGGCAGCCTGCACATGGGTCACGCCTTCCAGCAAACCCTGATGGATACCCTGATCCGCTACAACCGCATGCAGGGCAAGAACACCCTGTGGCAGGCAGGTACCGACCACGCCGGTATCGCTACCCAGATGGTGGTTGAGCGCAAGATCGCCGCAGAAGAGGGCAAGACTCGCCACGATTACGGCCGTGATGCCTTCATCGACAAGATTTGGCAGTGGAAGGAAGAGTCCGGTGGCACCATCACCCGCCAGATGCGCCGTCTGGGCGACTCCGTGGATTGGGAGCGCGAGCGCTTCACCATGGATGAGGGTCTCTCCGCCGCCGTGCAGGAAGTGTTCGTTCGTCTTTACGAAGATGGCCTGATGTACCGCGGCAAGCGTCTGGTGAACTGGGATCCGAAACTCAACACCGCCATCTCCGACCTGGAAGTGGAAAACCGCGAGATAAAGGGCCACATGTGGCACCTGCGCTATCCGCTGGCCAACGGCGCCAAGACTGCCGAAGGCAAAGATTACCTGATCGTCGCCACCACCCGTCCGGAGACCATGCTGGGCGATACCGCCGTGGCCGTGAACCCGGAAGACCCGCGTTACAAGGCGCTGATCGGCCAGCACATCCTGCTGCCGCTGGTGAACCGTCTGATCCCCATCGTCGCCGATGAACACGCCGACATGGAGAAGGGCACCGGTTGCGTGAAGATCACCCCGGCCCACGACTTCAACGATAACGAAGTGGGCAAGCGCCACAGCCTGCCGATGATCAATATCTTCACTCTGGATGCCCACGTGCGTGCCGAGGCCGAAGTGGTCGATACCAACGGCAACCCCTGCACCGCCTACGACGCCGCCCTGCCGAGCGAATTCGCCGGGCTGGAGCGCTTCGCCGCCCGTAAAGCGATCCTGGCCAAGCTGGAAGAGCTGGGTCTGCTGGACGAGATCAAGGATCACGTGCTGCAACAGCCGTACGGCGATCGCGGTGGCGTGCCCATCGAGCCAATGCTGACCGACCAGTGGTACGTGCGCGTGGCACCGATGGCCAAGACTGCCATCGAAGCGGTGGAAGATGGCCGCATCCAGTTCGTGCCGAAACAGTACGAAAACATGTACTTCTCCTGGATGCGCGACATTCAGGACTGGTGCGTCTCCCGTCAGCTGTGGTGGGGTCACCGCATCCCGGCATGGTATGACGACGCCGGCAACGTCTACGTTGGCCGCAGCGAAGATGAAGTTCGCGCCAAGCACAGCATCCCGTCCGTGACTACCCTGCGTCAGGACGAAGACGTACTCGACACCTGGTTCAGCTCCGCCCTGTGGACCTTCTCCACTCTGGGCTGGCCGAACAACACCGAGGCACTCAAGACCTTCCACCCGACCGACGTGCTGATGAGCGGCTTCGACATCATCTTCTTCTGGATTGCCCGGATGATCATGATGACCATGCACTTCATCAAGGACGAAAACGGCCAGCCGCAAGTCCCGTTCAAGACCGTCTACATCACTGGCCTTATCCGTGACGAAGAAGGCCAGAAGATGTCCAAGTCCAAGGGCAACGTGCTGGATCCCCTCGACATGATCGACGGCATCTCGCTGGAAGATCTGCTGGAGAAGCGCACCGGCAACATGATGCAGCCGCAGATGGCCGAGAAGATTGCCAAGCGTACCGCCAAGCAGTTCCCGGAAGGGATCGATGCCCACGGTACCGACGCCCTGCGCTTCACTCTGGCAGCGCTGGCCTCTACCGGTCGTGACATCAACTGGGACATGAAGCGCCTGGACGGCTACAACAACTTCTGCAACAAGTTGTGGAACGCCTCCCGCTATGTGCTGATGAACACCGAAGATCAGGATTGCGGTTTTGCCGGTGGCGAAATGCAGTTCAGCCTGGCGGATCGCTGGATCCAGTCCCAGCTGCAAGTGGCCATCCGTGACTTCCGTACCGCCCTCGATACCTACCGCTTCGACATCGCGGCTGGCGTGCTGTATGAATTTATCTGGAACCAGTTCTGTGACTGGTATCTGGAGCTGACCAAGCCGGTACTGACCAAGGGTTCCGAGGCCGAGCAGCGCGCTGCCCGCCACACCCTGGTGACCGTGCTCGAAACCCTGCTGCGTCTGGCACACCCGATCATCCCGTTCATCACCGAGACCATCTGGAAATCGGTCGCTCCGCTAGCTGGCGTACACGCCGACACCATCATGATTCAGGCCTTCCCGGAGTTCGACGCCGCCAAGGTGGACGAAGCCGCGATGGCGGATCAGGAGTGGGTGAAGGAGTTCATCGTCAGCATCCGCAACATCCGCGCCGAGATGAACGTGGCACCGAGCGTGCCCCTCAACGTGCTGCTCCAGTGCGATGCCAAGGATGCCCAGCGCGCCGCTGACAACGAGGCCTTCCTCAAGTCGCTGGCCCGTCTGGAGTCCATCCGCGTTCTGGCGGACGGTGAAACCGCCCCGCTGTCAGTGAAGAAGCTGATCGGCGCTACCGAGCTGATGATCCCGATGGCCGGTCTCATCGACAAGGATGCCGAACTGGCCCGTCTGGCCAAAGAGGTTGCCCGTCTGGTGGGCGAGTGCGGCCGCATCGAAGGCAAACTCGGCAACGAAGCCTTCGTCGCCAAGGCACCGGAAGCGGTCATCGCCAAAGAGCGCGAGAAGCTGGAAGATTACCGTCTCCAGCTGACCAAGCTGGAAGCCCAGCAGGCCGAGATCGCCGCGCTGTAAGCACCGCCCCTACCGATACAACAAAGCCCCCTGCCAAGGGGGCTTTTTCATATCCGCGCTTCCCGCTTCAGCTCACCAGCAACCAGCTGCAAAAACCGAGATAGAGCAGACCGACCAGCGCCAACCGCCCGGCGGTCATGGTTCCCTTTCTGAACCCCCACCAGAGCAACCCCACCGCCAGCAACGTCACCAGCGAGGAGGCCATCATGGCGCCATCCAGCAGCCATGGGGTAAACAGCAGACAGAACGCCTTGGGGATAGTGCCCTGGATCATCATGGCCCCGGAGATATTGGCCAGCGCCAGCCGGTTCTTGCCCTGTCGCACCCAGATCAGCACGTTCATCAGCTCCGGCATCTCGGTCGCCACCGGGCTCAGCAGCAGGGCTGCCAGCACCGGCGAGAGACCAAACAGCTCGCCCATGCTCTCCAGCTGATGAACAAACAGCTGCGCCGCCAGCGCCACCACCACCAACGCACCCAACGTCTGCAGCAGCACCTTGCCAAGGGGCGGGATCCCCGCGCCGGGAGCCAGTTTGAGGGGCTCCGGCAGCTCGACCTCGTGGCAGTCAGTCTGTTTCAGCTCGCGCCGCACATAGACGAGATAGACCAGCACAAAGAGCGGGGCCAGCCAGCTCTTGCCGGTAAAAGCGACCAGACCCAGCGCGGTTGCCACCAGAAAAATCCCCATAAACCAGCGCTGATCCCGGCCACTCTCCCGTTGCACCTCGCCATCGATGGCCCGTTCGGTACGCCCCATGCAAAGCAGCAAGGTAAGACCGACCGCTGCATAGCCGATGGTCGCCAGCACCAGCGGCCCACCGAGGGCGGCGCCGATGCCAATCTCCTGCTGGGCAGTCGTGTTGCCCATCAGCAGGGCGGTCAGGGTCACGATGCACTCGGGCAGGGCCGTACCCAGTGCCGCCAGCAGCGAACCGGTGGCGCTTTGGGAGAGTTTGAAGTGGTGGCCGGTCCACTCGATGCCGTTGACGAAATATTCGCAGGCAAGGTAGATGGTGACCGCAGAGACGAGAAATAACAGCAGGGTAATCAACATAATAGATACCGCCAGGCGAGCAGAATAACCGATGGACCCGATATGGCTCGCCCGGCTGGCGTGCATATCGAGGCCAAAGGTCTTGCAGAGCGATAGTGCCTATCGCCGCCCATGCCATGGATGCGAGGATCCAAGAGTGTTGACATGGGCCCGGCCCGGAATCCGGGCGGGTTGCTACTCCCCAATGACTGAGGGGACGTTTTAGCAACGCGACCGCCGCCTCACAAGGCAAATTAATGACAACTCATTCAATAAGTTGTAAGGGAATGTAACCTCGCCAGCCCCTCCTCCCCACCGCTATTGCGCTGTTGGCACACCGATTGCTGTAGGTAGTTCACTATCCACAACAGTTTGGGAAGGATGAACAATGAAACGGTGGATCCAACATTTCTATCAACTGAACCGCCTCAATTGGCTGATGGTCTGGTTGTTGCTCTGCTGCAGCATCATTCTGCTGTTTCCGGCCGGGCTGATGAAAGGGGCCGTCAGCCAGTGGGCTGCGGATCACGCGGCCTGGCTGGGGGTCGGCATGCTGATCGCCATCTCCTACTTCTGCAGTCAGGGCTTCCTGATCGCCTGGGAGTGGGCCTGTGAAGAGTGGCAGGCGCGCCGTCAGCAGGACCAGCTGGCCCAGATGATCGGCTTCCTCGACTTCAACGAGAAAGCGGTGCTGCGCGAGTTCGTGCTGCAGCGTAAAAGCGTCATAAACTTGCCGATCACCGAGCCCGCCGTCAAAAACCTGATGGATGCCGGCGTCCTCACCTACGCCTACGGCAAGCCGACCCGGGAGAAGGATGACGAGAACCAGATCCGCGCCCTGATGATCGCCCTGCCCGCCCGACCACTGCTCACCTACAAGGTGCTGGGGTTGTCGCGCGGCAAGATGAGCGACGAGCAGGTGGAGCAGATCATGAACGCCCGTCCCAAGTTCGCCCAGAAGGGGTTCCAGCGCTAACCGCCGCCAAACCGCCAGATGCAAAAGAGCCGGACACTGTCCGGCTCTCTCGTTTCTGCGCAACGCTCTGTACCATCCCTTGCGTCTTGTTATGCCCTAACCCTTCAGACTGGAGCAAAAGCTGACATCGTCCCGCACCGGATCATCGCTCATGCTGTGATAGAGCTCGAAGCAGGGACCATTGCCAAACTCCAGCCCGGCAGCAACGATGTCGCCGATATGTTCCTGCCAACGCGGACCATACTGACTGCGGTCGGTAATAAGATAACGGGACTGGGCGTAACGACCGGCGGGAATAAGCTGGATCTCGACCGCTCCCATCCCCACCGTCCCAGCAGGCACCGTTACCCCGATGTCAGTGCGACACTGGGCTGGCGGGGTCACCTCGGGGTTATCGTGATAGATGAAGATCCACTCCCCACCTTCCAGACCGCGGGCGCTGGCCCACTGATGCAGCTGGCTGCAGACGGGGTCATACCCCTCGCCATAGGGGCCGGTGACACGCATATAGGCCAGAGTACGGGCGTCCATCTCGATGGTTTTCATGGTATTGCTCCTTGCTGATGAGTGACCCTCAGCATAAGGATTCGGCTGCACAAGTGCGTGTCCATCCTTGCTCATCAAGTGTCCATTCTTGCTCTTGTCGCGGCGAAACTCTCCCGGCGTGCAACCATAGTAACGGCGAAATACCTTGGCAAACGCCTGAGAGCTGGCGAGCCCCGCCCCCAACGCAATGGCCGTGACACTGGCATCGGTATAGCAGAGCTGCCAAGCAGCCCGCTGGATGCGCAGACGACGACACATCTCCCCGGGTGTCTCCCCCGCCACAGCCGTAAACACCCGGTGAAAATGGTAGAAAGACAAGCAGGCACTGCTTGCCAGCGTTTCAATGGAGAGATCGGGATTCTGCTCCAGCGCCCGGATCACCGGGCGCAATCTGGCATGATAATCGACCATACCGTTAGCGACTGGCGCCCCCTGCGACTCTGGCCATATAGAACGCATCCACATAACGCCCCTGGCGGAAGGCATAGTCGCGAGCCAGTCCCTCCTGAGTGAAGCCGAACTTGCGATAGAGCGCCTGTGCGGCCTCATTGTCGGTATAGACGGTCAGCTCAATCCGGTGCAGGTTGAGCCAGTTATCGGCCAGATCCAGCGCCGCGGCCATCAGGGCAGAGCCAACCCCCTTGCCAGACCAGTCATCCCGCACTCCCATGCCAATCCCGGCCACATGCTTGCGTCTGGGATTGGGCTCAACCAGCAGCGAGAGCTGGCCTACCAGCAGGCCGTCGACCTCGGCGACCAGTGCCACCACGCTGTCGCTCTCCAACCGCTTCTGCCACTGGCTAAGGGGTGGCATAGGCAAGTGCAAAGTGCCCGCCTGGGCATTGGGCATGGCGTAAAGATCCCACAAGGCGGGGGCATCGGCGGGTTCGGCATGACGGATAGTAATCTGCATATGAGGCTCCTTCTCGAAACCTCCATCATGCAATATCCAGCGCGGTTACACATCCCCCACCTGCACCCATTTGTCTTGCCTATCAAAGGGCGAGGAAAGGCCCATTGGCCCATCACTGCGCAGATCCGTAGGCTGGCCCCATATCAACAAGGAGAGAAGCCATGACTGACAAGACCCTGCACAGCGCCAACGGCGCCCCCGTCGTCGACAACAACAACAGCCTCACCGCCGGCCCGCGCGGCCCCATCCTGATGCAAGATATCTGGTTGATGGAGAAACTCGCCCACTTCGACCGCGAGCGCATTCCCGAGCGGGTGGTTCACGCTAAAGGCTCGGGCGCCTACGGCACCTTTACCGTGACCCACGACATCAGCCAGTTCAGCAAGGCCGATCTGTTCAGCGCCATCGGCAAGCAAACACCGGTGTTCCTGCGTTTCTCCACCGTAGCTGGTGAGAAGGGCGCCGCCGATGCCGAACGCGATGTGCGCGGCTTCGCCCTCAAGTTCTATACCGAGCAGGGCAACTGGGATCTGGTGGGCAACAACACCCCGGTCTTTTTCATCCGCGATCCGCTGAAATTCCCTGACTTCATCCACACCCAGAAGCGGGATCCGCGCACCAACCTGCGCAGCGCCACTGCCGCCTGGGACTTCTGGTCACGCCATCCGGAATCCCTGCATCAGGTCACCATACTGTTCAGCGATCGCGGCATCCCCAAGAGCCTGCGGGAGATGAACGGCTACGGCAGCCATACCTTCAGCTTTATCAACTCGGCCGATGAGCGCTTCTGGGTCAAGTTCCACTTCAAGACCGAGCAGGGCCACAGCTTCTACACCGATGAAGAGGCCGCCACCGCCGTCGGGCAGGATCGGGAGACCAGTCAGGCGGATCTGTTCAATGCCATCGAGCGGGGCGACTTCCCGCGCTGGAAGGTCTATGTGCAGGTGATGCCGGAGGCCGAAGCCCAGACCTACCAGATCCACCCGTTCGACCTCACCAAGGTGTGGCCGCACAGCGACTACCCGCTGATCCCGGTCGGCGTGCTTGAGCTCAACCAGAACCCGGACAACTACTTCGCCCATGTGGAGCAGGCCGCCTTTACCCCGGCCAACGTGGTGCCCGGTATCGGCTTCTCGCCGGATCGCATGTTGCAAGGGCGACTCTTCTCCTACGGTGACACCCAGCGCTATCGCCTTGGCGTCAACCACGGTCTGCTGCCGGTCAACGCCCCGCGCTGCCCGTTCCATCACGGTGCCCATCGTGACGGTGCCATGCGGGCGGACAGCAATGGCGGCGCCAGCCCCAACTATCAGCCGAACCGTTTCGGTACCCAGCAGCCGAGCGAACAGCACGAACCGGCGCTGAGTCTGGAAGGGGCCGCCCTGCACTACGACTTCCGTGACTACGACAGCGACTACTACAGCCAGCCGGGTAACCTGTTCCGCATCATGGACGAGGGGCAGCGTTCACGGCTCGCCGCCAACCTGGCCCGCTCCCTTATCAATGTGGAGGATGACGCCATCGTCGCGGCCCAGCTCAAACACTTCGAGCAGGCCGACCCCGAGTATGCCAAACGGGTCGAACTGGCACTGGCCGCCTTGCAGCGCTAAGCCGCAAGCAGGCAACATCTGCAAAAGCAAAACGGGGGCCTGATGGCCCCCGTTGTTATTCTGCTAAGAGTAATAAACGCAAAAACGGAGCCAGAGGCTCCGTTTTTTAATGCAGTATCAATCCCTTACGGAACGCGCTTCGCGCTCTTCGCGCTCCCTTGCCAACAAGCGTTTGTACCACCAGCTACTGCGACGACGTTGTGCATTGGAAGAGCGACGAGCCATTTCTTAGGTTCCAGCCAAGAGAAGAAAGGAGCTGCATTATGCGACAGGGATCACGTCCATGTCTTTAGCTGGATCAAGAAAAGCCTCACTGACCCACGGAAATCGTCTTCTGAGCTTTCGCACCACGGGTGGCAGGCAACACCACCGCAGGAGAGCGCCAGGCCAGCGCGCCATTGCTCTCGAGGTCGTTCAGCGGGCCGCACTCCAGCCAGATATCGCCCTGCAGAATGCGGGCCCCTTCGGAATATTTCTGATCGGCAAACCAGCAGACCCGCTCGGGCAATGAGCCCAGCGGCAACACCAGCTCGGGACTGGCAGACTCGCCCACCATAGTGGTTTTGGACGCGGCCAGAGCAGGGGCGAGCCAGAGGGAGGCCAGCAGGCAGAGCAGTACATTTTTCATGAGAGGGATCCTGTTGCGATGGGGGCACTCTCGAAGAGTCGACCAGCCCCGGGGTTTACTTGACTGACAATCATACTGCCTGCTGGCATTGTGGAACCAATATGGTAGCCTGCCAGCGCCTGCGGGCAGTCTCTCGCTGCCACGCGCAAACTTCCGGTGAATTTGTCACGTCCTGACAAAATATAACCTTATTTATCAAGTCGTTATTTGGATATTATCCCAATGCGTATCATGCCGTTGCTTCAGGCGGCCTGCCTGAGCCTGATGTTGTCCGCCTGCGTTGCCCCATTGCTGATGATGAGCCCCACCAGCCAGCTGATGTGGGCCCTGCTCAAGCCGCTGGTCGGCTTTGACCCGAACGAGGTCAATCTGTTCGAACAACCCCTGATCAAGGATCGGATGACCGCCATCCTTGGCCCCAACTACGACAGCACCATGCAGTTGCTCAAGACTGCCGACAAGTTACAGCAGGAGGGGCCGCTTTTCTATGTGGTCTCCGAGTATGCGCCCGTGCCGGATATTGCCAAGCAGGCGGGGATGGTGTGGAACTCGCAAACCAACCAGATGTCGGTATTGCTGCAAAAAGGGGATGGCACCACCCTGACCTTCGGCGAAAATCTGGCAGGCACGGCACCGACCTGGCCAACCGCCATGCAGGGCTGGCAGACCCCCACCAGCCAGCTCACCCCGGCGGCCAATGCCCTGACCGGTGCGGCAACTAGCCAGAGTGGCACCTCCCCCTTCTCCCTTGGCAGCGCGCTGGGCACAGTGACCCGCGGCGTCACCGGCTCGCTGACCAACAGCGCCAGCCAGGCTATCAGCGGCGCAGCCGCCAACGCCACAGGGCAGGCTACCCAAGCTGTGAGCCAAAGTGCGACCGATCTGACCCGTAGTGCAACCACCGCTGTCACTGCGCCAGCCAAGCAAGCGGTTAGCCGCGCCACCGCCACCGTGACGCAAGAGGCCACCAAAGCCGTTGTCACACCGGCCAAACAGGCTGTCAGCAGCGCCGCTGCGACCGTAACCCAAGAAGCCACCAAGGCCGTTGCCGCTCCTGCCAAGCAAGCCGTCAGCAGCGCTGCTGCGACCGCAACGCAAGAAGCTACCAAGGCCGTTGCCGCTCCGGCCAAACAGGCAGTCAGCAGCGCCGCTGCAACCGCAACGCAAGAAGCCACCAAGGCTGTTGCCGCGCCTGCCAAACAGGCTGTCAGCAGTGCCGCGGCGACCGTGACACAGGAAGCCACCAAGGCTGTTACAGCTCCTGCCAAACAGGCAGTCAGCAGTGCCACAGCTACCGTGACACAAGAAGCGACCAAGGCCGTTGCAGAACCAGCCCAGCAGGCCGTCAGTGCCGCATCCCATACGGCCGGAGAGAGCGTCGCCGATGCCGCCAGAGCGGCGGAGGCCAAGGCTCGCGCCAAGGCAGAGGCGGAGATGGAAGCCCTGCTGAAATAAACCGACAGGCCACCGCAAGGTGGCCTGTTTTTTATCCCGCTACCGGATCATGACGTTATGGAAAAGGCCACATAGACTGTTAGGTAACTACCCGCACAAGGAGTGCATCATGCGTCGTCTGCTCCCTGCTCTCGCTTCTCTCGCCCTGTTTATCGCGCTCCCTGCTCCGGCACTTATCTACTATTCGGAGCAGAACATGCCACTCAATGGCCAGGATAAAAATGGTCAGCCTGTGGGGTTGGCGGTCGAGTTGCTGCGCCTGATGTGGCGCGAAATGGGGGAGCCGGAGCAACCCATCCACTTTCTGCCCTGGGCCCGCGGCTGGTATCTGCTGACCCAGCAGCAAGAGGCCGTGCTCTTTACCACGGCACATACCAAGGAGCGGGATCCCCACTTCCTCTGGGTCTGCCCCATCAGCCACTCCAGGGTCGCGCTGGTCGGCCGCAAGCAGGATGCCCCCAAAGTGGCCAGCAAAGCGGATCTCGCCAAGCTGCAGATTGGTGTGATGCAGGCGGATGTCGGGGAGCAGTTGCTGCTCAACCGCGGGATCAGCCCGGGCAATATGATGTCGGTGGAGCGCATGGATCAGGTGGTGCGCCAGCTCATCATGGCACGCACCGATCTGGTGGCGGGCAACGAGGTGATGTTGCGCCATCAGGCCAAAGAGCTGGGTTTTCCCAGCGAGGATTTTGTCACCGTCGCGATTATTGAAGAGCAGGATAACTGCTTCGCCTTCAACCTGAGGGCAGACAAGCAACAGGTTGCCCGCCTGCAACAGGCGCTGGACAAGGTCAAACAGGGGGATGAATACAAGCAGCTGATGAAGCGCTACCAGTTGCTCAGTATCCTGCCCGAAACCACTCCCACCATCCCGCGCCTCGAGTAACCCCGGCCCGCCCTATGGCGGGCTCTCTCGCTCTCCCGCCGATGACGCCTGTGATGCCTCCACCGGCGCCGTAATGAGGTGGTTCAGAAAGAGATTGAACAGCTCGGCCCGCGAGCCGAGCCGCAGTTTGCCATAGAGATGCTTGCGGTGATTCTTCACCGTGCCGCTGCCAATCCCGAGCGCTGCGGCAATCGCCTCGGTATCCAATCCCTGCAGCAGCAACTCCGCCACCTGCCGCTCGCGCCGGGTAAGCCTATCGCCCCCGACACTCGCCATCGCCTGCTCCACCGCGCTCTTGAGGCTGGCGCTGTCGGGCAGCGCAGTGCTCTGGGCCAACAGCGGCTGGCTCTGCCGCCACTGCTGACGACAGAGCGAATGCACCAGCGGGAACAGCTGCTCCAGCCTCGCCAGCTCGTCACGACTGAGGGTACTGCGCTTGTCGAGCCGCCCCAGAAACAGCATCAGCGTCAACCCGTCCCGCACCGGCAGGATCAGCCCCACCTCCTCCTGCCAGCCGGTGGCCTGATAGAAGTGGTGGCGATATTCGGGATCGAGCCGCCCTTGGGAGACCTGCGCCAGCGTCCAGACGCCGGCAGGCAAGCCCTGTTCCAGCGCCTGCATAAAGGGATCCTGACTGAAGTGGCTGGTGAGGTAGCGGTCAAACAGCAGAGCCCGCTGATGATTGAGGTTGTCGTAGAGGTAGACGGGGCGCTGCCCTACCCCGAGCAGCAGGGCGCAATCAAACGCCACCTGTTGCTGGATCAGCCGCACCAGCGCCGCCGCAAAGGCGCTGCTGTGCAGGGCATCGACCACCTCGGTCATGCTGCGGGTCAAGGCATCTGTGGTGAATGGCTGGGTCATGGTGGCACGTTTCCGGTGACGGGGAGCGATTCCCCGCTATGGCTGAATGCTAGCACGAGAGTGGCAAAACTGTCCCTCAGGGGACATATCCGCCACCAGCCAGAACGGCGAGGATGACGGCTTTTCCCCCTGCTGTTGGAGAACCCATGATCAACCCCCACCTGCTCGATGAGCTGACCGAGCGCGGCCTTGTGGCCCAGAATTCCGACCCGGCGGCCCTGGCCGATCATCTTGCCACCCCGCGCACCGTCTATTGCGGGTTCGATCCCACCGCCGGCAGCCTGCATATCGGTCATCTGGTGCCGCTCTTGATGCTGCGCCGCTTCCAGCTGGCTGGGCATACCCCGGTGGCATTGGTGGGCGGGGCGACCGGTCTTATCGGCGATCCCAGCTTCAAGGCGACCGAGCGCAGCCTCAATAGTGCCGACACGGTACAGGGTTGGGTCGCCAGCCTGTCTGCCCAAATCAGGGCGCTGCTGCCCGCCGATGAGGGCCTAGCGGCCCCGCAACTGGTCAACAATGGCGACTGGATGGGTCAGATGTCCGCCCTTGATTTTCTGCGGGATATCGGCAAGCACTTCTCGGTCAACGCCATGCTGGCGCGGGAGTCGGTGCGCCAGCGACTGGCCCGCCCGGATCAGGGCATCTCGTTCACCGAGTTCTCCTACGCCCTGCTGCAATCCTACGACTTTGCGGTGCTGCACCAGCGGCTCGGTTGCACCCTGCAGATTGGCGGCAACGACCAGTGGGGCAATATCACCAGCGGCATGGATCTCACCCGTCGCCTCCATCAGGCGCAGGTGCACGGCATGACCCTGCCCCTTATCACCAAGGCGGACGGCACCAAGTTTGGCAAGACCGAAGGGGGCGCGGTCTGGCTCGATCCGGCGCTCACCTCCCCTTACGCCTTCTACCAGTTCTGGCTCGGCACCGCGGATGAGGATGTCTACCGCTTCCTGCGCTACTACAGCTTTATGTCGCTGAGCGAGATTGATGCACTGGAGGCGGAAGATGCCAAGCGGCAGGGGCGAAAGCAGGCCCAGCAGGTGCTGGCCGACGAGCTGACCGAGCTGGTACACGGCAAGGCGGCGCTGGCGGCGGTGCAGCGCATCAGCGAGTTGCTGTTTAGCGGCGACGTGGCCCGCCTCGGCGAGAGCGATCTGGCCCAGTTGGCGCAGGATGGCATGCCGAGCAGCACCGTCAGCGGCGAGACGGATCTGGTCAGCCTGCTGGTCAGCTGCGGTCTGGCTAACTCCAGGCGCATCGCCCGCGAACTGCTGGCGGCGGGCGCCATCAGCCTCAATGGTGTGCTCAAGCAGGATGATCAGCTGAGTGCCAATGATCGGCTGTTTGGCCGCTACCTGCTGCTGCGCCGGGGCAAAAAGCAGTATCACCTGGTGGAGTGGCAATAAGCCGCAGGGCGGGGAGCTCAGCTTCCCCGCCCGCACCATGAACCCCTTTTGAATCCCGAGTTGCGATCCCCCTCACAGCCTCTCCCGTCAGCAGCCACCATACTGGCACCGGCGAACATGGAGTACGCCACTCAATCTGTTCCTCACGAATCAACAAGGATGCTGATGATGAAGAGATGGCTTCTGGTGCTGCTCTGCACCCTGCCCATGCTGGCACACGCCAGCGGATACACCCAGACCCGCTACCCCATAGTGCTGGTGCACGGCCTGTTCGGCTTCGACAAGCTGCTCGGGGTCGATTACTTCTACGGCATTCCCCAGGCCCTGAGCCGGGATGGTGCCAAAGTCTACGTGGCCCAGGTGTCGGCCACCGCCAGTTCGGAGCAACGGGGGGAGCAACTGCTCGCCCAGGTTGAGCTGCTGCTGGCAGCCACCGGCGCCGAGAAGGTCAACCTGATCGGCCACTCCCACGGCGGCCCCACCATCCGCTATGTCGCCTCGGTCGCCCCCGAGCTGGTCGCCTCCGCCACCAGCGTCGGCGGGGTCAACTACGGCTCCGAGATTGCCGATCTGGTGCGGGCCAATGCCGCCCCCGGCAGCGCCGCCGAGAAGCTGGCGGCCGCCGCGGCCCACGCCCTCTCCGGCATGATTTCACTGCTCTCGGGCGGGAGCCAGCTGCCGCAAGATCCGGTCGCCGCCCTCGATGCCCTCACCAGCAAGGGAGCCAGCCAGTTCAACCAGCGCTACCCGGAGGGGCTGCCCAGCCGCTATTGCGGCGAGGGGCCGATGCAGGCGACCAACGGCGTCTACTACTTCTCCTGGAGCGGGCGCGGCAACCTGACCAATCTGCTGGATCCGGTGGATCCGGCGCTGGCGCTGACCGGCGCCTTCTTCAAGGAGCCCAATGACGGGCTGGTCGGGGTCTGCAGCAGCCACCTCGGCAAGGTGATCGGCACCGGCTACCGGATGAACCATCTGGACGAAGTGAACCAGTCCTTCGGTATCCACCATCTGTTCGAGACCGATCCGGTCACCCTCTATCGCCAGCATGCCAACCGCCTCAAGGAGCTGGGACTATGAAGATAGCTACCCTGCTCGTCGTACCCTGCGCCATCACCCTGCTGCTTGGCGGGGTGTTGCTCTGGCCCACGGCACCGACGGCAGACTCATCCCCCGCTCAAGCCAGCCAGCATGCACAGAGCCACCCGCACGATCCCGAGCAGGAGGCCGCCGATGCCCTGCAGGCGCGCTATCGCACCTTTGTCTCCGCCCAGAGCAGCCTGACGGTGCCCACCGAGATCTCCCTCACCAGCTTGCAGATCCTGTTTGACGAGCGGGAGCAGCTGCGCCAGCAGAGTTTTACCCCGGCCGAGCAGGCCCAGCTGTTTGCCGAGGATCGGCTGATGGAGCAGCTGACCCTGCGCCGCAGGGCGCTGGCGGAGGCGAGAGACAGCGACAAGTCGCAGCTGGCCAGCGAACTGGATCTCTGGCTGGCGGAGCAACCGGGCTGGTTTCGCGAGGCGGAGGCCAACAGCCGTCTGCTTGAGGAGTTGCAAGGGCTGGCGCAGATGGACCCGGCCAAACGGGAGGCTCTGCTGCTGGAGACAGGGGGGCCGGAAGCGGTGGATCGGATGCGCCAGCTGGAGCAGAACCGGCAAGGGTTCGAGGAGCAGCTCAGCGGCTTTCTGGCCGAGCTCAGACAACTGCCGAACGAGGCCCGGGCAGAACAGCAGCAGGAGCTGCTGGCCCGCTGGTTCGAGCCCGGACAGTGGCGCCGGGTCGAGGCGCTCACCCGGCTCAAGCTGGGGGAGCCACAAGCCGAATGAGAAGGGGGCCCGTGATGGGCCCCCTTGCTATTGCGCTTATTGCGGCTTGTTGGCACCCGGCAGCGGCTGCCAGGTGAGGCGGGTTACCTGAGTGCCCTGCACCTCGCACTTGAGGCTCAGCTCCTGCCACCCCTTATCCTGACGCAGGGAGACCTCCCCTTCGATCCCCTGCTCGCCAATCTTCAGCTTATCCTGCTCGAAGATCACCTTGTCGCCGTGGGCGAGATCCATCAGTTTGCCGTTGCAGAGCCAGTGAGCGAGCTCCGCCCCCTTCAGCTTGACGCCACCCTTGGCCGCCTTCTGTTCGGCCGCGCTCACCACAAACAGCTTGCTCAGCTCGGCGGCTCGCTTGGTGAGCCACTCCTGACGCTGCTGCATGCTCATCTTGCTGACGAACTCGGCAGGCTGGCCCTTCTCGTCCAGCCATTGGGTCAGCTTGCCGCTGTCATCAAAGGCAAACTGGGCGGCGGGCTCTTTGATCCCGAACAGCTTGCCGCCCTTGAAGTAGTAGCGGCTCTCCCCTTCCAGCTTGCCCAGCTCGTTCATGATGGGCACAGCGATGATGACGGGGGCGCCATCGATCCAGGCCTTGATATCGACGCCGTCATGGCTGAATTGACGGGTATCGAGGGCGCTCTCGGCCCCCTTATCCATCAGGGTAAACTGCTCGGCGAGAGAAGCGGCCAGAGAAGGGAGGGAGCAGAATCCCAGGGTCAGCGCGATCGCTGTGTTACGCATTGAGTTGTACATAGCACTCCTGTGATGGGCCATCCGGCCCGTGGTTAACTCTCTGTCAGCCAGGCCCGCAGCCCCTCCCGGTGAGCATCGCTCAGGGGCAGGGATTGGCGGGCCCGGTAGTCAAAATGGATCAGGGTCGTTTCGGCGGTGACGGCCAGTTCGCCGCCCTGCCAGGCCTCCTGCCAAACCGTAAAGGAGCTGGTGCCGATGCGGCGCACGCCGGTCTTGATGGTGACCGGCTGGCCGTAGAACAGCTCCCGTTTGAACTGCACCGTATAGCCCGCGATGATCAGGTGCCAGTTATGCACATCCAGATCGGGGGAGAAGATCCGGAACAGGGGATCCCGCGCCGATTCGAACCAGACCGCCGGCACCGTATTGTTGATATGGCCGAGGGCATCCGTCTCCTGAAAGCGGGGTTGGATCTGCATTTCCAGCATGAGTTGACTCCTTGTCTCTTTGTTTCTGTCCTTGTCCGTTCATGGGACATCAGTGGCCAATGGGGTGGCAGCCGGGCATCACCAGCGGATCAGCATGTTACATGATACTGCTGGCCCAAGCACAGGGATGCCAGCGGCCCTGCGATACCGGCCAGCGGGTGTCGCAGCGCGGCGGATTGTAGGGCTGCACAGAAAAGCGGGCAGTAAAAAGCCCCGCACATCTTGGCTGTGCGGGGCTGGTGCAGATAACCAAACGGCTTGGGGACTAGCCGAGCAGATCGAAGCGATCCGCATTCATCACCTTGTTCCAGGCGGTGATGAAGTCACAGACAAACTTCTCCTTGTTGTCATCCTGGGCATAGACCTCGGCATAGGCGCGCAGCACCGAGTTGGAGCCGAACACCAGATCCACCCGAGTGGCCGTCCACTTCAGCGCGCCGCTGCGGCGATCGCGGATCTCGTAGAGATTGCTCGCTTTCGGCAGCCACTGGTAGCCCATGTCGGTCAGGTTGACGAAGAAGTCGTTGCTGAGCACCCCGACCCGGTCGGTAAAGACCCCGTGCCCGGTACAGCCGTGGTTGGTGCCGAGCACCCGCATCCCGCCGACCAGCGCCGTCATCTCGCAGGCGGTGAGCCCCATCAGCTGGGCGCGATCCAGCAGCAGCTCCTCCGCAGTCACCACATAGTCCTGCTTGAGCCAGTTACGGAAGCCATCGGCCAACGGCTCCAGCACCTCGAACGAGGCCACATCGGTCTGGGCCTGAGTGGCGTCCCCCCGGCCCGGCGCAAACGGCACGCTCACCGTCACTCCGGCAGCCTGGGCAGCCTGCTCGATGGCTAGGTTGCCCCCCAGCACGATGAGATCCGCGACGCTGACGCCACACTCGGCCGCCAGCTTGTCATAGACCGCCAGCACCTTCGCCAGCCGCGCCGGTTCATTGCCCGGCCAATCCTTCTGCGGCGCCAGCCGGATGCGGGCGCCGTTGGCACCGCCCCGCTTGTCGGAGCCTCGGAAGGTACGGGCACTATCCCAGGCGGTACTCACCCGCTCGCTGATGGAGAGGCCGCTGGCGGCAATCCTGGCCTTCACCGCTGCCACGTCATAATCGGCACGTCCGGCTGGCACCGGATCCTGCCAGATCAGATCTTCTGTCGGCACATAGGGGCCGACATAGCGGCTCTTCGGCCCCATATCCCTGTGGGTCAGCTTGAACCAGGCGCGGGCAAAGGCGTCGGAGAAGGCCGCCGGGTCATCGCGGAAGCGCTCGGCAATCTTGCGATACTCGGGGTCGAATTTGAGCGCCATGTCGGCATCCGTCATCATGGGTTTGCAGCGGATCGACGGATCCTCCACATCCACCGGCATATCCTCTTCGGCGATATTGATCGGTTCCCACTGATGGGCCCCCGCCGGAGATTTTTGCAACCACCAGTCGTACTTGAACAGCAGCTCGAAGTAGCCGTTGTCCCATTGGGTCGGGTGGGTGGTCCAGGCCCCTTCGATGCCACTGGTCACAGTGTTGCGGCCGATGCCGCGGCTGTGGTGATTGATCCAGCCCAGCCCCTGCTCCTCGAGGCTGGCCCCTTCCGGCTCGGGCCCAAGCTGTTTGGCATCGCCGTTGCCGTGGGCCTTGCCGACTGTGTGACCACCGGCGGTCAGCGCCACCGTCTCTTCATCATCCATCGCCATGCGGGCGAAGGTGACTCGCATATCTTGCGCGGTTTTCAGGGGATCGGGCTGGCCATCCACCCCTTCCGGGTTGACGTAGATAAGCCCCATCATCACCGCCGCCAGCGGGTTTTCCAGATCCCGCTCACCGGAGTAACGACCACCCGGCTTGCCGCTGGGCGCTAGCCACTCTTTCTCCGACCCCCAGTAGATATCCTTCTCCGGGTGCCAGATATCCTCGCGGCCAAAGGCGAAACCGAAGGTCTTGAGCCCCATGGACTCATAAGCCACAGTGCCCGCCAGAATGATCAGGTCGGCCCAGCTGATCTTGTTGCCGTACTTCTTCTTGATGGGCCACAGCAGGCGGCGGGCCTTGTCGAGGTTGGCGTTATCCGGCCAGGAGTTGAGGGGGGCAAAACGCTGGTTGCCGCTGCCGCCACCGCCGCGGCCATCGGCGATGCGGTAAGTCCCGGCCGAGTGCCAGGCCATGCGGATCATCAGGCCGCCGTAGTGGCCCCAGTCGGCGGGCCACCACTCCTGACTGTCGGTCATCAGGGCGGTCACATCCTGCTTGAGGGCCGCCATATCGAGCCCCTTCAAGGCTTGCCGATAGTTGAAACCGGCCCCCAGCGGATTGGTCTTGGTATCGTGTTGGTGAAGAATGTCGAGGTTGAGGCTCTTCGGCCACCACTCCATTCTGGACGTCTCGACGGAGGTGGTTCCCCCGTGCATGACCGGGCATTTTCCTGCGGAACTGTCTGAATTGTTGCTCATCGTTTTCCTCATTTGCTCTGCTGTCCATAACCTGAAACAGCATGGCACAGAGGCGTGACACAAACTGTGCAGCAGCGGCCGATTTACGGATCTTTCACGCAAGCGGCCACGGAGCACTCGTCAGCCGCGACAGAAATTGGACGAACTATGGCGCCTCTGCGGGTTGATGGGTCGGCTCGGGCCGCAGCCAGGCGCTGCGAAAATCGAACCAGCCGAGCGCCGTCATCCGCACCCCGTGCACGCCGACCCGGCTCTCCAGCTCCAGCCAGTGGTGAAACAGCGGCACAAACCAGCTCTGCTGCTGCACAGTTGCCAGCAGGGCGCGGGGGCCGGGCTCCTCACCGCTGGCGCGCCACTGCATCAACCCTTGCCACAACTCATGCTGACTGCTCCACACCTTGCGCAGCAACGGGGTGCCCTGCAACCAGGCGTAGGGGGCAAAGGGGCCAGCATGTTCGAGGTTGAGGGTGCCGAGCCAGAGATCCACGTCTTCATCCTCGCCACTCACCCAGCGGCCATAATCGAGGGTGCGCACCTCGAGCCGGATCCCCTGCTCTGCCAGCAGGCTGCTCATGGCGTTGGCGCACTCGTTGAACTCCAGATGCTGGTTGAAACAGGCCAGCACCAAGGTCGTCGGCAACTGCGCCGGTGTGGGCAAGGGGGCGGGCAGTGCTTCGCGCCAGTGGGGCAGCAGGCCGAGGGCGCTGGTCCAGCCCCGTTGCAACTCGGGGGCGACCCGCCCCATCAGAGCCACCGGATTGAGCAGCTGGCCCAGCCACTGGCGCAGGGCGGGATCCTGCAAGGATCCGGAACGATCGTCCTGCAGCAGGAAGTAGCAGCCCGACTCCAGCTCCGATTCGCCGCGCATGGTACCGAGCTCAGGGCTGTCGCGCCCCAGCTGCAGGTGGGTCTCCAGCCGCTCCGCCAATTCCGGTAGCATCCAGATGTCGATCTCGTCGAGCAGGGCGCGCAGGCCGAAGTAGTCGTCAAACGCCGCAAGGCAAAGATGCAGGGGATCGTTCACAGCCACCCGGTAAGGGCCGGTGCCCACAGGTCGCAGGGCAAAGCCCGCCTCCCCCTTGAGCTCTCGCGGCAAAATGGTCGCCACCGGCTCCGCCAGCAGGTGGGGCAGCCAGGGATCCGGGCTGTCGAGATAGAGATCCAGGGTGCGCGGCCAGGGGCTCTCCAGCCGATCCAGATGGGCGAACAGCGGGCGATCCCGCAGGGCCAGCAGACTCTCCATCACATCTTCCACCACCAGCTCGCGACCGTGGTGAAAACGCACCGCCGGGCGCAGATAGAAGCGCCAGTGACAGGGGCCTAGACACTCCCAGTGGTGGGCCAGATCCCCTTCGATTTCCCCATTTTCCTCATTTCGCCGGGTGAGGCCGTTGAAGATCTGGCGGCTCAGGTGAATTTCGGAGCGGCGCATCGGGCCGGTGGGCAGCAACTGCGGCAGCGGCCGGTAGTAGGGCACCCGCAGGATCTGGCGCCCCTCGCGGGTGGCCTGACCGAGCTGCTCTATCAGCAACGGAGTGAGCAGATCGAGGCGATCTTCGGCCAGCCGCACCGCCTGTGCCAGCTGGCCCTGACTGAGCAGATCCCGCAAGCGGCGCCGGGTCAGGCTCTCCTGACTGTCGAGCAAGGTGAGCCGGGAGCGCCGCCCCCGCCCTGCTTCCGCCGACCAGCTGAGCCAGCCCTGATCCTGCATCCGCCGCAGCAGCAGACGGGCGTTGCGTGGGGTGCAGCAGAGCAGATCCGCCACCTCGGCGAGGCTGATCTCCCGCTCGTCGCTGCCAAGCAGCTGGGCGAGTCGTTGAAATTGCTGGTAGAGGCGACCGGTCGGCATAAAAGAGGAAATCCTGTTGCTATAAGTCATCAGTTTTTACTTCCGTATTTTAGCTCAATACTGCTGGCGAACGTGAGAACCACAGCAGAGGAACACCATCATGAGCCACGCCAACCCCCTCAAACCGAACCGGATCCAGCAGACCTTGCGCCGTTACTTCAAGCGGATCCTGCCGCGCCCGCTGCCACTTATCGAAGATCCCATGCAGCAGCTCAACCGCCTGATGCAGTGGGATATGAACCAGATCGATGACAAGGAGTATCGCCGTCGTCTCTGAGTGCGGGCCATACCAACCACTCGGGACACGCGTCCCCTGCGGGCGACATTGCTTTGCCGGAACTTGCTGTTTACATCGGCCACGGGCCTGATAGATTGGACGTCTATCCATCTATAACTGCCATAAGCAACATCCAACAAGGAGTGTGTGATGAAAGATGCGACCCTGGCCCTGCACCACGGCTTTTCCAACGACCCCACCACCAAGGCGGTCGCCGTGCCCATCTACCAGACGGTGGCCTACGAGTTCGAGAGCGCCCAGCACGGGGCGGATCTGTTCAATCTGGCGGTGCCGGGCAATATCTACACCCGCATCATGAACCCCACCAACGATGTGCTGGAGCAGCGGATGGCCGCACTGGAAGGGGGGATCGCCGCGCTGGTGGTCTCGGCAGGTTCCGCCGCCATCACCTACGCCATTCAGGCGCTGACCGCCGCCGGTGACAACATTGTCTCCACGCCCCAGCTCTATGGCGGCACCTACACCTTGTTCGCCCACATGCTGCCGAGTTTCGGGGTCGAGGTGCGCTTCGCCAAGGATGACAGCGCCGAAGCCATCGCCGCCCTCATCGACGACAAGACCAAGGCAGTCTACTGCGAGAGCATCGGCAACCCGGCGGGCAACATCGTCGATCTGGCCGCGCTGGCCAAGGCCGCCCACGCCCGTGGCGTGCCGCTCATCGTCGACAACACAGTCGCCACCCCGGTGCTCTGCAAGCCCATCGAACATGGCGCCGATATCGTGGTGCACAGCCTGACCAAATATGTCGGCGGCCACGGCAACTCGCTGGGCGGCGTGGTGGTCGACTCGGGCAAGTTCCCCTGGGCGGATCACGCCGAGCGCTTCCCCCAGCTGACCAAACCCGAGCCCTCCTACCACGGGGTGGTCTACACCGAGGCCTTTGGCCCGGCCGCCTTTATCGGGCGGGTGCGTACCGTGCCGCTGCGCAATACCGGCGCGGCGCTGGCGCCGATGAACGCCTTCCTGCTGCTGCAAGGGCTGGAGACCCTGAGCCTGCGCATGGAGCGCCACGTGGATAACGCTCTGCGGGTCGCCCACCACCTCAAGCATCACCCCAAGGTGGCCTGGGTCAGCTACGCCGGTCTGCCGGGTCATCCCCACTATCTGCTGGCAGAGAAGTACATGGCCGGTCGCCCCTCGGCCATCCTCTCGTTCGGTCTGAAGGATGGTTACGAGGCGGGCGTGCGCTTCTACGATGCGCTCAAGATCTTCAAGCGGCTGGTCAACATCGGCGATGCCAAGTCGCTGGCCTGCCACCCCGCCTCCACCACCCATCGCCAGTTGAGCGAGGAGGAGCAGGCCAAGGCTGGGGTGAAACCGGAGATGATCCGGCTGTCGGTGGGGATCGAGGCGATCGAGGACATTCTGGCGGATCTGGATCAGGCGCTGGAGGCCTGAGTCAGTCAACGAGGGAGCGGGCATCAGCCCGCTCTTTTTTAGCCATCGGTGAACCGCCCCCCTCGCCCGTTCGTACACACTTTCCTGCCACCGAATCGAGGTCGTTATGATAGTCCTGCACCACCTGAACAAATCCCGCTCCCAGCGCATCATCTGGCTGCTCGAAGAGCTGGGCCTGCCCTATGAGATCAAGGCTTACCAGCGCGATGCCGCCACCTTTCTGGCGCCGCCCGAGCTCAAGGCCATCCACCCCCTCGGCAAGTCGCCGGTCATCGAGTTCGACGGCCGGGTGCTGGCGGAATCGGGGGCCATCACCGAGTACCTGATCGCCCGCTATGCTGCCGATCGGCTGGCACCGGCACCAGATAGCCCGGAGTATCCCGAATATCTGCAGTGGCTCCACTTTGCCGAGAGCTCGGGCATTCTGCCGCTGCTGCTCGACATGTTCGTGCGCAAGGATGGCAGCCCGATGCGCTTCCTGCCGGACTACGCCAAGGCGGAGTGTGCCAAGGTGCTGGGCTACCTCAATGAGGTACTGGCGAGTCGCCACTATCTGGTGGGGGATCGCCTCTCCGGCGCCGACATCATGAACTCCTTCCTGGTGGATCTGCTGGCGCAAAGCGGCCAGCTGGCACACTTCCCGCATCTGCAAGCCTATTGGGAACTCCTCAATACCCATCCGGCCCGTCAGAAGGCGGTAGAGCTGGAGCGCGAGCTGGATCAGCGCCCCTGATCCGAATCGCCATCATGCAAAACGCCCCGACTGTCGGGGCGTTTTTGTTATGCAGCGGGCTGCGGTTTACTTGGTCGCGGGCACCTTGTCCCGGCGCGACTTCCACCACCATCTCAAGCGGATCTGGGAGATCAGCATCCCCGCCAGCATCAGGGCGCAACCGGCAATGGCCCGCTCATCCAACGTCTCACCCAACAGCAACACGCCCCCCACGGCGGCAAAGACGGTCTCCAGACTGAGGATGATGGCGGCATGGGCAGGATGGGCGCCCCGCTGCCCCACCACCTGCAGGGTATAACCCACCCCGACCGATACCAATCCGGCATAGAGCAGCGCCTGCCAACCGGCCACAGCGCCGCTAACAGTCGGAGTTTCAATAACAAAAGCAGTGGCAAGGCTAAGCAGGCCGCAGACTACGAACTGCACTCCGGCCAGCTTGATGGGAGCAACACGGTTGGAGTAGTGATCCACCAGCAGCAGGTGAACGGCCCAGAAGAGAGCACCGACTACCTGCAACAGATCGCCAAAGCCGATAGTGAACTCGTCGGTGACGCTCAGTACATAGAGACCGGCCAGCGCAATGACGGCGCCGATCCAGGTATTGAGACCACTCTTGTGGCGCAGCAGTAGCCCCAGTACCGGCACCAGAATGATGTAGAGCCCGGTGATAAAACCGGCCTTGGCGGCAGTGGTATAGAGCAGCCCCACCTGCTGCAGGGAGGCGGCACAGAACAGCACCAGCCCGGCCAGCACACCACCGATCAGCAGCTGGCGATGGTCGCCCGCGACGGCAACAGGTTGTCGGGATTTGAGCCACCAGAGCAGCGGCAGCAGGGAGAGGGCGCCGAGCAGAAAGCGCAGGCCATTGAAGGTATAGGGCCCCATGTGATCCATCCCGAGGCGCTGGGCGACAAAGCCCATACCCCAGATGGTGGCAGCCATCAGCAACATCAGATTGGAGCGCATGGCGATTCTTCCTTAAATCGGCGCGTGACGGGTTATCCGATCCAAGATACCCGCCTCCCTATCCTCTTGTCTCCACTCTTTGTCTGCGCTCTCGCTCTCCACGCTCTGCATCGCACTGCTTTTGAGCACCGCGAGTGTTACAGCAGCGAGGGCTTGGTGAACACGGCCAACAGGGCAATCAGTAGCAGATTGCCCCGCAGGATCCACACCACCCGGAAGTGCTGCTGGATGGAGATCATCGGCGCCTTGCCCAGACGCAGGGCACGACGCCAGCGATAGAAGAGGCGGCTGGGATAAACGAGGGAGCCGACAATTAGCAGAAACAGCCCCATCTTGAGGCCGTGGGCAGGATAGGCAAAGATCTCTGCCACCGAGCTGGCATGCTCGAGGGCCAGCAGACACCCGGTGGCAAAGATGGAGAAGAGCGCCAGCGCAGCCACCCCATCTGCCAGCAGCAGGCGGCGCACTCGCAGCATGTTCAGGCCGCGCCGGAAGATCAGATACTCGACACAGAGGGCAAGGATTAGCACCGCTATGCTGCCATAATGAATCATTGAGAGCAGAGTGTGGTTCAGCATCGGAAACATCTCATTTTCTGCCTTTAGACGAGCCGCACCGCATCATATATGCTGGTGTCACCCGAGACGAAAAGGATCCGTTCATGTCCCCCACCAAACCCAAGAACACTTGGTCTTTGATCACCCGCATGCGGCTGGGCCTCCTCTTGCTCTTTATCCCTGTGTTGCTGCTCGGCAGCATCTACTACCTGCATATGGAGCGCACCCTGCGCCACGAGCAGCAACAATATCTGATTGCTCGCAACACCCAGTATTTCCATACCCTGATCGAACCCTATCTGGCGACCCTCAAACGCCAGTTTACGCTCATTTATCAGCAGGTAAATTATCAGGATTTCAGCGGCCCGGAGATCCGCAACGGCGAGCGCTACCTGCAACAGTGGCAGGCCTATCACAAGGTGATGGAGCTCGATTACGTCTACGTGGGTACCGAGCATCGCAAGATGCTGATCCACCCCTCCTGGCAGGCCGACGAGAAGTTCGATCCCAGAACCCGCCCCTGGTATCTGCTGGCATCCAGCCATCCCGGACAGATTGTCTGGACCGATCCTTATTACGACTACACCTTGGGCACTCTCACCATGGCGCTGGCCAGGGTGATTGAAGATCCTGACGGCAAGCGGGTTGGCGTGCTCTCGCTGGATACCCAACTCACCCCCCTCGCCAACTGGCTAAACAGTCGGCATGATCAGAGTCACCATCTGGGCAATGGCTATCAGATCCTGCTCAACCATGACGGGCTGGTGCTGGCCCATCCGGATCGTGAACGGGTATTCAAACCCCTCACCCACCCCGACTGGCTGGCCCGGATGCAACAGCCGCAGGGCTTTTTCCTCGATGATGCCAGCGGCACGATGGTCTCCTACTACCGCATCCCCGAGCAGCGCTGGATCCTGCTCAGCGTCGAGCCGACTGCCAGCATGCAGCAGGTGATCGACAGCGTCTCCATCAACGTGCAGCTGATGATTGCCGTCGCCTGCATCCTCTATCTGCTGCTGGCCCTGCTCTGGTCCCGTTACTTCCGCCGGATGCTGGGGGAGATCACTCTGCTGATCCGCGCCAGCCGCTCCGGCGGTATCGCCTACAACGGCCGCCGTATGCTGGAGCTGGCCAAGGTCTATGAAGAGATGGATGCCGCCAGCCAGGACTTTGCCCAGATCCGCCTGCAAGCCCATCAGGACAAACTCACCGGGCTCTACAATCGTCGCTTCTTCGACGAGTGCCTGCAGAAGCAGCTCAACAGTGGCGCTCCCTTCGGGGTGGTGATGTTCGATCTGGATGATTTCAAGCGGGTCAACGATACCCATGGCCATCAGGCAGGGGATGTGGTGCTCAAGCGGGTGAGCAAGCTGGGCATGAATCTGTTCCACGAGTGGGGCTGGTTCTGCCGCTATGGCGGCGAGGAGCTGGTGCTGATCTTCCGTTACGGCGAAGAGCAGCCGATGCTTCCCTCACTGCTGGAAGCGTTCCGGCTCGGGGTGGAGCAGCTGGAGTGGCGCGAACCCGATCTCACCATCACCATCAGCGGCGGGGTGGCTTTCAGCCGCTCCGGGCTCTCGGCCAAAGAGCTGGTGGAACTGGCCGACAAGGGGGTCTATCAAGCCAAGCGGGAGGGGAAAAACCGTATCTGTTTCCCGCTGCGCCACACCCCTCACCAGAGTGCCGAGGAGGAAGTGCCCGCCTTTGGCGAGCCTCAGCAACAAACCAACGAGGGGTAGCCACAGCGGCCAGCATCAACCACAACGTCGTCAGTAAAAACAAAGAGAGAGGCTCCTGCCTCTCTCTTTGTTTTTCGTGCTTCTTGCCGCACGTTAAGCCTGTGTGACGCACGACTCAGCGCTGCCACTCCCACACCGGCCAACCCAGCTCCTCGGCTTGCTGGCGCAGCGCGGGGGCAGGATTGACCGCATGGGGATGGCTCACCGCCCGCAGCATGGGCAGATCGTTATGGGAGTCGCTGTAGCCAAAGCTCCCCTGCCAGAGGTGGTCCCTGCCGGCAAACAGCTGGTTGATGCGGGCCACCTTGCCCTCGCGAAAGCTGAGGGTGCCACGGGTCTGGCCGGTCAGCATCCCCTCCTCCTCATCGAGCAAAATGGCGACGCAGTGATCCATCCCCAGCATCTTCGCCATGGGCGCCACCAGATGCTCGCCGGAGGCGGAGATGAGCACCAGGTCGTCTCCCCGCTCCCGATGCCATTCGATGCGCGCCAACCCCTCGGGGTAGAGGCGCTCGCGCAGCACCTGCTCGGCAAAGCGGGTAGAGAGCGAGTCGAGCCATTGGCGCGTCTTGCCCGCCAGCGGTTGCAGGGTGAAGGCCATGTACTGGTGCATATCCATCTTGCCCTGATGGTAGAGGGACATCATGGCCTGCTCCTCCGCGATCATGCTGGCGGGCGCCAGCTCCTCGGCCACCATGTACTCCAGCCAGAGGCTGGCGGAATCCCCCGCAATCAGGGTCTCGTCCAGATCAAACAGTGCCAGTGCCATGGGCGCTCCTCGCAGTGAAAATGGAAATGAAATGCGGCCTCATGCTACCTCACAGAGTTGATCCCGGGCCACCGCCAGGGTCACGGCACTGCCGGTGGCCAGCAGATCGCCAGCCGAACGGTTGAGGCAATCCACCGTCAACAGCCCCGCCTCGCACTCCACCTGATAGCGGATGACGTTGCCGAGCAGCTGCTGCTGGCGAACGATGCCGGGCAGGCTGGGCTCGCTGCTGGCCGCCCCGGCGGGCAGCAGGGTGATGGACTCCGGCCGCAGCGCCAGCTTGCCCTGAAAACGGGGGCCGAACAGCGACTTGCCCTGCTCTGCGCCGAGCAGGTTGTAGTTGCCGATAAAGCTCGCCACAAACTCGCTGGCGGGACGGGTGTAGATCTCCTCCGGCGTGCCGCTCTGGACGATGGATCCCTTGTTCATCAGGAAGATCCGATCCGACATGGTGAGCGCCTCCTCCTGATCGTGGGTCACGAAGATGGTGGTGAGTTCGAGCCGCTGCTGGATCTCGCGGATCTGCTGGCGCAGGCTGCGGCGGATGCGGGCATCAAGCGCCGAGAGCGGCTCGTCCAGCAGCAGGATCCGCGGCTGCACCACCAAAGCCCGGGCCAATGCCACCCGCTGGCGCTGGCCGCCGGAGAGTTCGCTCGGATAGCGGCGCTCGAAGCCGGTCAGCTCCACCAGCTCCAGCGCCTCCTGCACGCTGGCCGCCAGCTCCCGCCCCGGCTGGGGTTTCATCTTGAGGCCGAAGGCGACGTTGTCCCACACCGTCATGTTGGGGAACAGCGCATAGCTCTGGAACACCATGCCGATGCCCCGCTTCTGGGGCGCCTGCCAGGTGATCTCCTCACCGGCCACCCGCACCTGACCGCCATCCACCGGGGTGAGCCCGGCCAGCGCCCGCAGCAAGGTGGACTTGCCGCAGCCGGAGGGGCCGAGCAGGGTCACCAGCTCCCCCTTGCGAATGCCGAATTCGATCCCCTCGAACACCGGCGTATCGCCGTAGGATTTGTGCAACTGATTGACTTCTAAATGAAACATCTTGGATCACCGATGAAATCTGTTGGCTGCCCAGGTGAGCAGCAGGGTCAGCAGGAAGTAGCTCATCACCAGCGCACTGGTGAAGTGGCCCGAAGTGGCGCGCATGTTGTAGAGGTAAACCTGCAGGGTCTCGTAGCGGGTGCCCACCAGCATGTTGGCAAACACGAACTCGCCGAGCAGGAAGGAGAGCGAGAGAAACAGCGCCGCCAGCAGCCCCTTGCGCAGGCAGGGGATCACCACCAGCAGGAAGGCGCGCCGACTACTGGCCCCCAGCAGATGGGCAGCATCCATCAAATCCCTGAGCGGTACCCCTTGCAGGCTGTTGGCCAGCGCCCGATACATAAAGGGGAGCACCACGGTGAACCAGGTGCCGATCAGGATCCACGGCGTGCCGATGATGGGCAGAACGCCATCGGCGTAGATCTGCAGCAGCCCCACTGACGAGACCACAGGTGGCACCGCGAAGGGGAGCAGGATCAGCAGGTTCATCCAGGGATCCAGCTTTGGGAAGTAGTAGGCCACCACCAGCACTGTCGGTACCAGCACCAGGGTGCCCAGCAGCAGAGTGGCGAAGCAGACCAGGAGGCTGCGACCAAACGCCGCCAGAAAGCGCGGATCGCCCCACAGCTTGAGATACCAGTCGAGGGTGAAGCCGTCCGGCAGCAGGGTCGCCCCCCAGCGAGTGGAGATTGAGTAGAGAAACGTGGCCAGCAGCGGCAGCAGCAGGGTGGCGACCAGCCCACCCAGCACCCACTTGGGCCAGCGCGGCGTCAAATCATGCATGGGATTGCCCCTTGTTCACATAGCTCTTTTTCAGCAACCACTGGTTGGCGGCCGTCACCACTCCCAGCAGCACCATCAGGATCACCGCCAGCGCCGCCGCCATATTGGGTTCGAGGAAGATGTCGCCGGAGACCAGACTGGCCACCCGGATGGTCACCAGATTGAAGTTGCCGGTGGTGAGGGCATAGGCGGAGGCATAGGCCCCCACCGCGTTGGCAAACAGGATGATCAGGGTGCCGAGCAGCGCAGGCGTTAGCACCGGCAGCGCCACGTGCCACACATACTGCCCCTTGCTTGCGCCGAGCAGCGCGGCCGCTTGCGGCCACTCATCCTGCAGCGCATCGAAGGCCGGATAGAGCAGCAGCAAGGCGAGCGGGATCTGGAAGTAGGTGTAGATGAGGATAAGGCCACTGCCCGAGTAGAGGTTGAAGCCGTCGATCAGCCCCCAGGATTTCAGCAGCAGAGTCACCGCACCGTTGATGCCGAGAATGATGATAAAGGCGAATGCCAACGGCACACCGCTGAAGTTGCCGGTCATGGTGACGAAGGCCAGCAGCACCCGCTTGACCCGCTCACCGCTGTGACGTAGCGCTGCCGCCCCGAGGGTGCCGATGGCAAGCCCCGCCAGACTGGCGATACCGGCGATGCGTAACGAGTTGCCGAACGATTGCAGGTAGAAGGGGGAGCTCAAAATCTCCCGGTAGTAGTCGATGCCCCAGCCATCCGGGGTCTGGAAACTGCCCACCAGCACCCACACCATGGGAGCGAGCTGGAACAGGATCATCAAGAGGATAAACGGCAGCAGCACCAGCGCGGGCAGCCAGTGGCGGCGCACCCTGTGCTTGGTGGCCACGGGTTGATCCACGAGGATCTCGGTGGTTGCAGGCATCATCAGTGTACCTCGCGCATAAAGGCCGCCTTGAGCAATGGTGGCGCTGCCGGCTTGTCGTGGGGGATGCCCAGCAGATCCGCCATCAGGGCGCAGAGCTGGGTCTGGGCGATCACCACCCCATCCGGCCAGCGCTCGATAAAGGCATCGCCAAACAGCCAGAGTGGCACGGTGCGCTCTTCGGGCAGGGTGCCGCCGTGGCTCTGGTCGTTGTTCATGCCGTGATCCGAGGTGATCACCACCTGATACCCCTCCGCCAGCCACTGGGGCAGCAGATCGGCCAGCAAGCTGTCCATGCGGCGCGCCTGATTGCGGTACTGGCGGGAATCGAGGCCAAACTTGTGGCCCGCATCGTCCACCCCCATCGGGTGGAGCAGCAGAAAATCGGGGTCGTACTGGCTGCGCAGCCATTCCCCATCCATCAGCAGATGGCTGTCGGGGTAGTGGTCATCCCAGTAGAAGCAGCCGTGCTGAATAGGCAACTGCTCGTCGTGAGTAAAGCGATCACGGGCAGCCAGCCAAGGGCTGCGGTTGTAGAGTTCGCTCACCCAATGGTAGGCCGCCGCTGCGGTGCGTTTGCCCGCGGCGCGGGCCAGATGGAAGATGGAGTCATGCAGACTGAGGCGACTCACCCCGTTGTGGGTGATGCCGCTCACCACCGGCGGCACGCCGGTCAGGATGCACTCGTAGAGGGGTCGGGAGAGAGACGGCAGGGCAGCATTCAGGGTCGTATGCAGGCCCCGCCCCGCCTCCACCATGCCACCGAGGTAGCCCATGGTGTGGGCTACCTCGGCTGCCAGACCATCCACAAGTACCACTATCACCTTGTGTTGCACTGGATTCCCTTACTGCATGTTGATCATGACGGTTTCTTGCCATTGGCGCGGCAGGGCTTTGGAGCTCTGCTCCCAGGCGGCGTGATCCTGCACCGGCTTGGCATTGGCGTACTGCTCGGCTGGCAGCAGCTTGGCCTTCACGTCATCCGGCAGAGTCACGTTGCTGCGGATCGGACGGGCGTAGCCGCGGGCCAGGTTGATTTGACCGGCATCGGAGAGGATGTATTCCCGCGCCAGTTTGGCGGCGTTGGGGTTCTTGGCCCACTTGTTGATGATGGTGGTGTAACCGGCAATGACGGAGCCGTCACTCGGGATCACCACATCAAACTTCTTGGGGTCGATCTGGTCGCGGTAGTTGAGGGCGTTGAAGTCCCACAGCACCCCTACTTCCACCTCGCCCTTCTCGATATTGGCGATGGTGGGATCGTTCAGGGAGAGGCGGCCCTGCTTGGCCAGCTGACCGAACAGCTCCAGAGCAGGTTTCAGATTCTTCTCGCTACCGCCGGTGGCATAGGCCGCCGCCAGCACGCCGTTGTTGGCCTGGGAGGCTACGCCCACATCACCCAGGGTCACCTTGTAGTCGCCACCCAGCAGGGATTGCCAGCTGGTGGGGGCGGCCTTGACCAGATCCTTGTTGATCAGGAAGGCGATGGTGCCGGTATAGGCCAGCATCCAGTGACCGTCGGCGTCCTTGGCCCAGTTGGGAATATCGGCCCAGGTGGAGGGTTTGTAGGGCTGGGTAACACCCTGCTTGACCGCAACCGGACCGAAGGCGCCGCCCACGTCGCCGATATCGGCGGTGGCATTGGCCTTCTCGGCGGCGAACTTGGCGATCTCCTGCGCCGAGCTCATGTCGGTATCCTGATGCTTGATGCCGTAGATGCTGCCCAGCTGCTGCCAGGTATCCTTCCAGTTGGCCCAGCTGTCGGGCATGCCGATGCTGTGGAGCTGGCCTTCGCCACGGGCGGCCTTTTCGAGATCCGCGATATTTTCGGCTGCATAGCTATTTGTGGCAAACAACGGTTGGCTGATGGCCACCATGGCCAGTGCACTTGCGATCACGCTTTTCATCATCCCATCCCTCTGGACTAGGTCAGTTAAGGTTCGAGAGGGATGCTAGAGGGGAATTGTGACGGTGGCGGGGCGCTTTAATGGCAGTTTGATGACAATCACCCTGTCATGGCGCTGTCATCCACAACAGTTACAACTCTGAACCCGAGTGAGACTGGACTATTCCAGTAAGGGATTGGCCAGCCACCCGCCTTCTGAATAAGCAACAGGGACAAGAGTGTGACCGAGCCGAGATTGAGTGAGCAGAGAGTGAACGAACAGAGCATGGCCGATGGCCGCTCCTCCTCCAAGTGTGAACAGATTTGCCAGACCCTGCGCCGCTATATCGGCAGCGGCCAATTGGGGGCCGGGCAGCAGTTGCCCGCCGAACGGGCCCTGAGCGAGCGTTTCTCTACCACCCGCATCACTATCAAGGAGGCGCTCTCCAGCCTCGAAGCGGATGGCCTTATCTACCGGGCCGAGCGGCGTGGCTGGTTCGTTGCGCCGCCCCGCCTCACCTACGATCCCGCCATCCACACCCACTTTCACCAGTGGATCGGCGAGCAGCAGCGCACCGCCGAAACCCGGGTGCTGGCCCACGGCAGCGAGCTCGCCAGCAGCGAGCTCTGCCGCTGGATGGGGCTGGATCCTTTTACGCCGCTGTATGAAATTCGCCGCCTGCGCCTGATCGACGGCCGCCCTGTGCTCCACGTCAGCCACCATCTGCTGGCGAGTCGCTTTCCCGATATCGCCAGCGCGCCGCTGGCCAACTCCCTCACCGAGCTCTATCAGCAGCGCTATGGCATAGGCCAGGGCGGGGCGAGTCTCGAGATCACCCCCTCGGCGGCGCGCGGCGCCATCGCCCGCGCCCTCAATCTGGCGGAGGGGAGCGCGGTACTGCGGCTGGTGCGGGTCAATTACGACGAGCGGGGTGGTCTGGTGGATTGCGATATCGAGCACTGGCGGCCGGATGCCATCCGCATTTGTCTGGATACGCGAGCATTGCAGCCGCCCGCAGGCAAGCTGCAACAAACCTGGGTCGCCGATTAGACTCCAGCCAACAGAGCGGATCCCGCAGGATCCGCCGGGATCAGTTGTCGATATTGGGGATCATGTCGTCGAAGCTCTGGTAGCCGCAGTCGGCCAGTTGCAGCGACATGGTGTAGGTCTTGGCGTGCTCCTGCTGGCCGATGGCGGGGCGGTTGAGCTTGATCTCCTGATGCCAGTACTCCTTCATCCGGTCGATCAGCGCCATCGCCTCCCCCTCGTTGAGGTGCAGCTGACAGAGCGCCATATAGTTGTTCGACTTGTGCATGTTCTCCACCAGATACTCCCCCAGCACCGACATTGCCTGCCGTGCCTGCTGACGGGCGAAACGGCTGTGCTGCTCGAAGCTGATCCGCTCGCTGATGAGGAAGTGGTAACTGTTGTCGATACCGAGCTGCAAAATGCCGAGCTTCTCCAGCTTGCGCAGATAGAGGTAGCAGGAGGCATCGGTCAGGCCGTACTCCCGCTTGAGATCGATCAGCGTCTTGTCGCGCCAGAAGATATTGGCGAGAAAGGCGTAGAGCCCCGGCTCGTTGTGAAACGCCTCGTCCTGCTCCTGAGTGAAGACGGCGCGGCGGCTCTGGGCGTCCTGAGTGCGATCCAGCAACTCCTCGAACGAGAGCCCCACCAGATGGCAGATCTCCAGCAGAGTATCGAACGGCAGCGAGGGCTTGTTCATCATCCGTTTCACGGTCGCGATGGAGACACCCATGGCTTCTGCCAGGGTCTGATAGCGGATCCCCTTGTCGGTCAGGGTCTTCTTCAGGGTGTCGAGAATATTGTTGGCCAGGGTCTGGCTGTAGGTCATGCCACTCTTCCTTGTTATCGCACTTTCATTGCATGGTTATGCCGAGTCAGCTTCTGACCTGTTTTTACCTTCAAGGCTCAGATATTGACACCGAAAAAACAGCCTAGAGAAAAAATCGCCTACAACATCAATCAGGACAGACCAGTTGAACGATGAGGGCGCAAAATCTGACACCAGACAGTGCATATCTTTCAACCCGCAAACATTTTGCTAGTGCTGCATAGAACATCGCGCATAATCGAAACGTATCGAATTCAAGACCCTTCCTGGTTGAGAAATCGATTGTTTGCTTCCAAATTTTTATCTTTTAAACCGTAAGGTTTTTTCTCTTTCCTGGCATTGGGCGGCGCCGATAGCACCGCCCTTTTCTTTTCCCTGAATTCGCAGGTCAGGTCAAGGGCCCCGGCAAGGGGAAGTGTCACCGGCCACCCGCCGCCTACTGATGCGCCAACCACCACGACCGCTCTGGCAAGGTATCCTAAACGATCATCAATAGCGTTTCATTGCCATTCAATATATTTAAATGGCTTGCTTGGAAAGCTTAAGCCAATATAAAAACGAATATAATAAAGTTATTTAAAAATCCAAAAACCTATCTTTTAAATAGCTTGTATATATAAGCAAACAAAATTAATCGGACCGCACGACCCATATCTGCTTATCACGCCTCATGCCCACCCCAACAACTGCGGCCGGGTGAAGAGAAAAGCCACCCACAAGCGCCCATTCGCGTATCTGATGGGCAACATGGCCCACGTAAAAACAGCCTCAAAAGACCACCAAAACCCTCAATGGGAACAATCCCAAACCTCAAAAAGAGCAAAAAACAGGCAAAAAGATAGATTTTTTTCTCACGGTTTCACCTTGAGAGGCGTTCAAAAAATCATCGAAAAGAGCCTGACGCCTGTGAGTGACATCTGAGATGCCAATTTTTAGACAACTCATCACGGCTATACTCGAATGAAAACTTAATGCCGTTACAAATCAATCACATAGAATCAAAACCAAACTCTCAGTCTGTCATTTGCCTCACCAGTTAATTATTTAAACCTCAATAAAGCTAAAACTCTAATAACACCATTTATTAAACAAAATGCCCCTGCTTGCAGCCAGTCATATTTAGAAGAATGGGGAAATCACTCTCTTGTTATTCAGAAATGTGCTGACTATACTGCGGCCCCTCTGTGAAAGCAGAGCAATGACGGAAATATAAAAAACTTCATGGATTGAGCAATATAAATCACACGCAGTTCACGCAACACAAGGTTATTTATCCATGAACAAGTTTAATAAAATTGCCGCTTTCTCCCTGCTTGCTCTGGCCATGAATGGCGGCGCCCATGCCGAAGGCTGGTATGCAGGTCTGGATCTGACTACCTCCAAGATGGATCTCGATGGTGCTGCCAAAGACGCCTATGACGCCAAAGTGATCGACGACCAGCTCGACGGCGGCAGCCTGATCGTGGGTTACAGCTTCAAACCCTGGCTGGCGGTTGAAGGTGGCTTGCACGCCCAACAGATGGATCAGCTGACCTGGGTAACCTCCCCGATTGCAAGCGGCTTTGCCGACACCACCATCGAAACCCGCAGCATCAGCCTGGCCGCCAAGCTGAGCCAGCCGCTGGCCTGGGGCTTCAGCGCTTATGCCAAACCGGGTATCGCCTACACCCGCACCGAATTGGAAGTTGTCGGCAACGCCACCTTCCTCGGTTTCAGCGATCAGGTAAGCAAGAGCGCAACCAAGAGCAAGGTACACCCCAATCTGGAAGTAGGTCTGGACTACGCCTTCAACGACCACTTCTCTGCCGGTATCGGTTACGAGCGCCAGTTCGACGCCCTGAGCCTGGGTGACGAGCACTACTCTCTGGATACCTTCAAGCTGGGTCTGCGTTACCACTTCTAAGTCGCGCCGCGTCAGTAACAATGCAAAAGGGCCGCAGGTTTCAAACCTGCGGCCCTTTTTACTGCTCTTTTTCCGTACCCTGCGCGTTAGCAGATCTGGTCTTTACCCAGTTGCTTGGCCTGATAGAGCGCCCGATCGGCGCGCACCATCAGGCTCTCCTTCTGCTCATCCTGCTGATACTCCGCCAACCCGAAGCTCATGGTAGCGGGAGCGTGTGGGCAGATGGGCTCGCTCGCCATCAATGCCTGAAACTTGCTCGCCACCACCAGCGCATCCTCGCGGCCGGTGTTGGGCAGCAGCACCATAAACTCGTCACCGCCCCAGCGGGCCAGCAGATCGATCTCGCGGATATGGCGGCGCACCAGCGCCACTATGTTGATCAGGGTCTGATCCCCAGCATTGTGGCCATAGCTGTCGTTGATCTGCTTGAAGTTGTCCACATCCATGGCGATCACCGTAAACGGCTGATGGAAGCGTCGCGCCCGCTCGCACTCCAGCTGCAATGCCCGCTCCAGCCGATAGCGGCTGGCGGCGCCGGTCAGGGCATCGGTCTCTGCCAGCAGACGGTTCTCCTCGGCTTTCTGTTGCAGCGCCTCGTTGAGTCGCACCAGCTCGGCGGTGCGCTCGGCAACCTGCTGCTCCAGCGACTGATTGCGCCGCTCCAGCTGCTCCAGCAACAACTTGCTGGCGTGGATATCGCGATGAGCGCCGATCATCCGCGCCACAGAGCCATCGGGATTGCGCTCAATGATGCGGCCGCAATCCTCAATCCAGAGGTAACTGCCATCCCGACAGCGGCAACGGTACTCGGCACGATACTCATGGGCGCTGCCGCTCAGGCAGAGATCGAACTTCGCCATCACCGCCGCCAGATCGTCGGGGTGGATCACGTTCTCCCAGGTGAAGACGGTATTGCCGAGGGAGTGAGGCTCGTAACCCAGCATCCGGTACCAGCCGGGGTTACGATAGACAAAACCGGTATTGGCATGCCAATCCCAGATGCCATCGCTGGTCACCTCCAGAATGCCATGCACCACGGCCTCGCTGACATCCGAGATCCTGATCGTGTCACTGTCCTGCACCATAGCAGTTATCCTTGTTCTTCCGCCCCGCGCCACCACGGGGAATCGCGCTGTTGTCTTGAGGCGCTACCTTGGCATATTGCAACAGAACTGTCAGCCAGAACCCCACCGCACCACCGTTTCCCCGGTTATCGGCCACTCACGGCGCAGGCTGAGTCAGGGTGGCCATAAGTGTGGCTCAAGCGCGCCCCATTTACCGGATTTAACTCACGATTCAGTCATTTGGGGGATGGAATAATCGGGCGGCGCAAGAGGGGTGACCAAGTGCAGCATATTGTGCCAACCCGCTCCCCTCACCCTGACCCTCTCCCTGAGGGAGAGGGGATAAAGCGGTACCGGAAATATGCTCGCCAGCCGTGTAGGTTCGATTAGCGAAGCGTAATCGGACAGCGGTAACGGCATTGCTCCCTTCTCCCATTGATTAAAAAAGGAGGAGAAGGGGTCGGGGATAAGGGGAAAGAAAAAGAGATTTCAGGATAAACGTTGGGCTTCGCTACGCTCAGCACCAACCTACACAATCGGTAGGTTGGTGCTGAATTTGGGAAGCCCAACATACAAGTTCATATGCAATCTGATGTCAAAAGCTCCTCACTGTTTTCAGTAGCCAACAAGGATATTTGTTGATATAGGGCGTCTAAAACAATATATAAATTCTTTAAAATGTTTGGTTCTAAATCAGCCTGCTGCGCCACCCAATTTGCAAAAGGTATCTTTTTATCCTTATTTGCAGAACTTAAGTATGGCAAGTATTTGTGCTCACTGGTTTTCGCCAAAATATATTTATCTATTAGCTTATTTTGCGGATCATATATTTCTGTGCATGGTTCATTATCTATTCCATATACACCAGCAGCGATTGCATTCTGAATAGTTTCAATACTATATGAATTTTCTAGAGTTAAAGGCCAAGCTTTTTCTGGAATATCAAAGTGACTCATAGCAGCTTTAAATTCGTCATGCACCGCGAGTCTACACCAGTAGACTCCATTGCGACTGTCTTTTAACCAATTACCGCCCTCGGGCTTTAACCGTTTGTTCTTATATATATCTCTACCTGCCGCATCATTATCAACCAAAGCAAAAACATAGTCTGATTTTGAAATTGATGTCAATACTTGCCCTGGCTTAGACAAAGCCATCATATTATCAGTACCACCACATGAGATGATATTAAGCTCAATGTGCCCATACTTCATCTCCCAAGCCTTCTTAAATACAGTTGCATCACTTGTACCCTCCACAAATAATGTGGGCACTTTAGATGCTTCTATCTCCTTCCTAAGAAAAGTGATACTCCTTTGATATTCCTGTACTGTTTTCTCTGCTTGGGCCAAATAAGAGCTGAACACTGACAAATGAGGTAACTCTCCCATTAACTCATGTGGAGAATAATCTGAGGTAATTTTAACAATCCTTGTCACCTCTCTTTTAGTTTCTTCATAATGCTCTCTTTTTGTAAAAAAGCGAGACACAGTAGCATGTTCAAGATTAAAAAATGCCGGGCTGTGACTTGTAAGAAACACTTGAATGTTTGGCTCTGAAGAGTAACGAAGAAAAGCCTTTGACTCTTGAATGACATTAATAAGTTCTAAAGAGTTCTCGGGCTCCTCAAAACCCCAAACATGATAATCCTCACTTAAGTTTTTAGACAAAAAAGATAGTATCTCAGGTATATGCCGAACCTGTATTCCATCACCTCTTTGCAGAGTAAGAGAGTACTTATCTCCTGTTTCATCTGCTATTTCAAAGTCTAGCGACTTGAATAAGTCCGTTAGATCGGTTGGCGGAGAGATTATACTTGATATATTTAATGCCGTTCTCACGCTTGAGCTCAATGAGCCAGTCGCTGTTTTCACAGCATTAGAGAATGGTAAAAGTGAATTTGTCAACTCACCATTGTCGGCAACAACACGATACACATTTCTAAGTAATTCTTCAAATATACGCCTGTCTTTAATTGCAGGAACATAATGAAATTTTATTTTATTAAGAAACCTTGTCAGGTATTGCTTTTTACCTTGTTCTTTTATTGATGTTTCAATTCCCGGCTCAACTTGCTTTTGTAATGACCATATCTTTTTGACATAAAATGTGCTGCCGAGAGACTTCGTCCATCCTGAGGGAGAGTTAAATGTCAGTTTAATATAAACAAACTTTCTTGCATCTTTTTTACTGCCTGCCTCAACTCGTCTTGCCTGACATAAGTCCATAGCAAAATCAAAAACTTTCCCTGGATTTGTCTGAGCATTAAAGAATAAATTTAGTGCGCGTAGGACATTGCTTTTGCCTGAGTCATTTCGGCCAAAAACTATATTTAAATCAGAATCGCAATCTATCGACTCCTTATAAATTGACCTAAAGTATCCTATTTCGACATTCTTTATAAGTCTCATGCCACATCCCTCGAAATATATTCGTTACTCATTTCTTATATACGTGAGAATTCGATTAACAAATTCCCTGTTAAAAATCGGTAAATCCCTTTACCGCCGCCATCAATCACTCCCCCAACCTCTCCGCCAACCCAGAATAACGCTCAGTCTTTTTTCGCACCGCTTGGGCCAGCAGAGCACGATCGCCATAGAGATCGAGCCGCGCCTTGGCGCGGGTGATGCCGGTATAGACCAGCTCGCGAGTCAGCAAGGGGCTGGAGCTGTCGGGCAGCACCAGCACGGTATGGGCGAACTCCGAGCCCTGGGATTTGTGGATGGTCATGGCGTAAACCGTCTCATGGGGCGGCAGCCGACTGGGCAAAAGCGCCCGCAGAGTGCCGTCCGGCTGCTCAAACCATACCTTGAGCCGCCCGCTTTCATCGGGCAGGCAGAGCCCCATATCGCCGTTGTAGAGGCCGACCCCGTGGTCGTTGCGCACCACCATCACCGGGCGACCGGCATACCAGTCGCCATCGCGGGCAATCAGCCCAGCCCGTGACAGGGCCAGTTCGAGCCGCTCGTTAAGTCCCAGCACCCCGAACGGGCCATCGCGCAGGGCGCAGAGGATCTGGAAGCTATTGAATGCCTTGAATACGGCGGCGGGCGCTTCCCCCGCGCGGGCAGCCTTCAGATAGCTGCCGTAACCGGCCACCCCCTGGGCAATCAGGGCGTCGTAGGCCTCCCCCGCCCAGGGGTGCAGGCTGATATCGGCAAAGCCCATGCCCCAGACTGATTCCACCGCCGCGGCATCGCCGCTGTTGCAGGCGCGCGCCAGCTGGCCGATGCCAGAGTGCTGATCAAAGCGCCAGCTCTTGGCCAGCAAGCAGAGGCTGTCGCGCACCGGCGCACCGGCGGGCGTGCCCTGCAAGCGGTAGCCGGTCTGGCGGGAGAGCCAGTCCGCCTGCGCCGGGCTGATGCCCTGCTCGATAAAGCTGCAGATATCGCCGAGCACGGCCCCCGCCTCCACCGAGGCGAGCTGATCCTTGTCGCCGAGCAGGATCAGGCGGGCGTGGCTCGGCAGCGCATCGAGCAGGCGCGCCATCATCGGCAGATCGACCATGGAGGCCTCATCCACCACCAGCAAGTCGAGGTGCAGCGGGTTGCCCGCGTGGTGGCGGAACTGGCTGCGCCCCGGAATGACCCCGAGCAGCCGGTGCAGGGTGCCCGCTTCGGTGGGGATCGCTTCCACCCACTCGGGGGGCAGATCGAGGGCCTGCAGGGCAGAGCCGATACTCTCGGTGAGGCGCGCCGCCGCCTTGCCAGTGGGGGCCACCAGCCGCATCGCCGGGGCCTTGCCCGCTTGCAGGCCGGTCTCCACCAGAATGGCGAGCAGCTTGGCCACCGTGGTGGTCTTGCCGGTACCGGGGCCGCCGGAGATCACCGCAAAGGGGCGCGCAGCCGCGGTGGCCGCCGCCAGCTTCTGGCCGTTGCAGCAGAGCGCCTCGGGCACCAGCGCATCCAGCTTGCCAAGCTCGCTCGCCGCCTGGGCACTGGCCAGCAGCCCTTCAATGGCGAGCCAATCCACCTCGCTCGGGAACACCAGATCGAGATACTTTTCGATAAAGTGGCGGGCCGAGAAGTCGGGGGCGAGGCGGGCTTTGAGCAGCGCCGCGAACACCAGCCCGTAGTCGCGAGCAAACAGCCGCGACAGGGCCGGGGCTATCTCCGGCCATTCGGCTCGCTCGCTCAGGGCGCGCAGATGGCGGGCCACCCCCAGTTCAAAATCGTGGTAGCGAGTGAGGTAGAGCCGCCCGTGCCACAACCGCAGCGGCCAGCGCGGGGCAAGCCCCTCATCCTGTTCGGTACCAACCAGGGGGCTGGCCGCAAACAGGGCGGGCCAGCGGGCAGGATCCGCCAGATCCAGCAGCAGATCCCGGCTCTGCTGGGGATCCAGCCCGAACGGGCGCAGTGATCCGGCAGTCAACATTTCAAGCGGCAAACAGACATGGCCGCGCCCCAGCTCGAAGCAGGCGAGCGCCGCCCCCAGCGCCAGCTCGGGGCTGCCACCAAGGTCGGCCACCAGCCTGGCAAATTGCAGATCCAGCTGGCGGATACGGCCAGCCAGCGCCAGTGTTTTCAACCGTTCAACCATCATTGCGCTGGTTGCGGTGCGGATCATGGTGCCGCTCATGCTTCTACCTCGTTCAATACTTGGGATCCCGCAGCTGGCAGCTCACTGCCTTCGCGAAACAACTTATCCAGCCCCAGCACCAGTTCACGGCTCGGGCGAGTATGGAAAATGCCCCCCTGCGGCATGCCGCGCAGGAACAGATAGAAGACCCCGCCAAAGTGCTGCTCGAAGTCGTAGCCCGGCAGGCGCAAGGTGAGCAGCCGGTGCAGCGCCAGCGAGTAGAGCTGGTATTGCAGGTCGTAGCGGTGCTCGGCCATCGCCCGCTCCAGCGCCGGACGGCTGTAATCGGCGGGGCTCATGCCGAGGTGGTTTGATTTGTAGTCGAGCAGATACCAGCGCCCCTGCCACTCGAACACCAGATCGATAAAGCCCTTGAGCATCCCCTGCACGGTGGCAAAGCTGAGCGGCTTGTTGCCCCGCGACAGCGGGTCGTGCTGCTGGCAGAGCGCGGTCAGCGCCGGTGCCGTCACCCGCCCCATGGGCAGGAAGAACTCCAGCTCCACCTGTTTACGCTCGGGGGCCAGATCCCGCAGCCGCACCGGATCACCAAAGCCGGTATCGAGCGGGGTATCCAGCACCGCCTCCACCTGCTGTTGCAGCACCGGCGCCCAGCTCTCGTCGAAGCCGTCTTGCGCCAGCAGGATGGCGATATGCTCCGCCAGCGGCTCGCCCGCGGCGCTTTGAAAGTCGATGGTCTCGAACAGGCTGTGCAGCAAGGTGCCGGGGCGCGCCCCTTTCGGGAAGGTGAAGATGGAGGGCTGGGGCGCCTCGTCCGGTTGCTCGGCAGCCAATGCAGCCGCCTCGGTCACCACCTCATCATCGAAACCGGGGTTGGCCAAGACCCCCTTGCTGTGACCGTGGCCCTGCGCCGCCAGCCCGGAGTAGGAGCTGATCCACCAGTCCCGCTCAAGGGAGCCGCTAAAGTGGCGCACCTGCGGCTCGCCCAACTGCTCCTCCTCTGGCGGCAGCGGGGCGGGACGGGTGAGCGAGGGCTCACCGACGGCCACCCCGGGCAGCGCCTGTGACAGCTCGGTCAGGGCGGTCGCCAGCGTCTGCGCATCCCCCTCTTCGCCCTTTTGCAGCAGGTAGCCGATGGCGGTGTGGTGCAGGTCGGTCTTCTCCGACTTGCCCGCCCCCGCCCGCACCGGCGCCAGCCCCAGCCAGGTGGCGTAGACACCCCGGGTCAGCGCCACATAGAGCAGCCGCAGATCTTCGGCAAGGCGCTCCCTGTCGGCTTCCGCCAGAGAACCCTCGGCGCCGGTCAGATCGAGAATGGTGCGATTGCCCGCCTCATCCGCCTCGTGATAGAGCGGGGTCTCGGCGGTTCTGTGGCTGCAGATAAAGGGCAGGAACACCAACGGGTACTCCAGCCCCTTGGATTTGTGGATGGTGACGATCTGCACCAGTTTGCGCTCGGATTCGAGCCGCAGTACCTGCTCCACATCCTGCCCGTTGGGGCGGCTCACCGCCTCCCCCAACCAGCGCAGCAGGGCATACTCCCCATCCAGCTCGCTGCTCACCTGTTGCAGCAGCTCGCCGAGATGGAGGAAGTTGGTCAGCCGCCGCTCGCCATAGGGGCTCGCCAGCAGGGAGGAGGCGAGATTGCGCCGGTGCAGCAGGGCCCGCAGCATCGCCAGCACGCCGCGGCGATGCCAGATCTTGCGGTACTCCATAAACTCCTGCACTGCGCTCTCCCACGCCCGCTCGTCGCTGGCCAGCCCATCGAGCGCCTTGGCGTCGAGATCAAACAGGCCGGTGGCGAGCGCCGCCCGCAGGCTGCGCTCTTCGCTCGGGTTCTGGCAGGCGTGCAAAATCAGCAGGATCTCCCGCGCCTCCACCTGCTCCAGCACGCTCTCGCGATTCGACAGATAGACGGAGGCGATGGCGAGGCGCGCCAATTCCTGCTGCACCAGCTTGCCCTCGGCGCCAGTGCGCACCAGCACGGCGATATCCCCGGCCTTCACCGCCTGATCGCCTATCTTCGCCTTGCCCTCGCGGGCCAGGGTCAGCAGGCGGTGGATCTCGGCGGCGGTGGCGCGCGCCATCTTGCTCTGGTAATCCCCCCGATTGAAGGTGGGTTGGCCGCTCAGCTGCCAGCAGTGGAGCACGGGTGCAGTGGCGCCATCGAGCAGCAGCGCCTTGCTCTTGCCCTGCGCCTCCACCGGCAGAAAGGGGATATCCGCCTCGTAGATAAAGGGATCCTTGGCTCGCTCAAACAGGCCGTTGACCGCCCCCACCAGCGCACTACTGGAGCGCCAGTTGCGCCCGAGGGTGTAGTGGGCGCTCACATTTCGCCGCGCCTGAATGTAGGTAAAGATGTCGGCGCCGCGAAAGCCGTAGATGGCCTGCTTGGGGTCACCGATCATCAAGAGCGCCGTGTCTGTGTGGCCGCCGTAAAGGCGATGGAAGATGCGGTACTGCTGGGGATCGGTATCCTGAAATTCGTCGATCATCGCCACCCGATAGGTGGCGCGAATGCGCTCGCAGAGCCGCTCACCAAGGCTGGAGCCAAGCGCCCCGTCGAGGTCTTTGAGCAGGTCATCGAACGAGAGCTGATGGGCCTGCCGCTTGCTGGCCTGCATCCGGCTGCGCACTACTTTGGCGGCCCGCTGCAGGATGAGATCCCGAATCCCGGGGCGGCTGGCCAGCAGCTCGTCTATGTGACTGAACAGCGGCAGGGTCGGCACTGCGCCCCCCTTCTTGAGGTTCTCCTCCAGCACCGTCTGGCCGAAGCGATCCAGCTCCTTGGGGATGGCGTAGCCACTGCTCTCGTCCTGTGCCCAGTCGCTTATCTTGGCAAGCCACCCTTCGTAGTTCTTGCCGGTGTAGCGGCTTACTTGCCCGTCGGTCTGGCGGCGGATCTCGTCCGTCTGCGCCAGCCACTCGCGCTTCACCGCCTCAATGCGGGTCATAGCCGCCTGATGGCGGGCGGCGAGGGTCTCGTCACCCAGCGCAGGGTGGATCTCCAGCTCGCTGTTGTCGAGCCAGCTGCCCATCTCCCGCAGCAGGGCGGCGGGGCTCGGCCAGAGCGCGCGCACGGCGCTGGCGAGGGTTTTATCCACCGAATAGAACTCGGCGCGCCAGTAGTCGCTCACCGCCTGCAGCCTGAGCTGGCTGTCGTCGGTAAGAAATTCGGTTTCAAAGAGGGCGCCCGATTCGAAGGCGTTCTGTTTCAGCATCCGTTGGCAGAAACCGTGGATGGTAAAGACCGCCGCCTCGTCCATCTGCCGCTCGGCGGCCAGCAGGCGACGGGCCGCCAGCTCGTGATCTTCCACCTCTTCCAGCAGTTGGGTCAGCAGGGTGTCACTGCTATGGCCGCGCATAAAGGCGAGCCGCGCCTCGTGAATGCGGCCGCGGATCCGCCCGCGCAGCTCGGCGGTGGCCGCTTCGGTAAAGGTCACCACCAGGATTTCAGTCACCGAGAGCGGCCGCTCGTGGGCGCTCGGCTGACCGGCATCAGCCCCCTCTTCAATGAGCGGGCCGTGGCCCAGCAGCAGGCGCAGGTAGAGACCGGCGATGGTGTAGGTCTTGCCGGTACCGGCGGAGGCTTCGATCAGTCGTTCACCATGGAGGGGAAAACGCAATGTATTGAGCGGGTTAGCCATTATTTCAGCTCCTCCAGGGTCTTGAGCAGCGGGGTCAGGTGTTCGCGGGCCAGCGCCTGCAACTGGCCCAGCACCTCGTCATCGAGTTCGGGGAAGCAGCGGGCAACATAAGGGTCTTCCCCTTCCCCCTTGATCATCCAGCCGCCGTTGAAACGGGTGAGGGCCGCCTTGTCGGCTGCCTCCGGCTTGTCGGGATCCTTCTCGATCGCCTTGAGCCATTCCCATGCAGTCTTGGGGAAGAAGGGCAGCGGCCGCTTCATCCCTTGTGCCCAGCACACCACCAGCGCCGCCAGCTTGGGCCGTGCCTCGTCGGCCGAGAGCTTGGGCAGCCGCAGACTCTGTTTGGCGTCGAATAGCAGGGTGTCGCCGGGGGCGCCGCTCAACGAGAGGCAGAGGTGCTGGATCCAGCCCAGCAGCAGATCCTTGCCGTTGAAGCTGCCGGGTTTGACCACCAGCAAACGCCCCTTCTGGGTGTCGATCCACCCTTGCAGCTGACCCTGAGTGAGGGAGATATCGATCTCCACCGCCTGCTTTTCTGACTCATTGGCAGCAACCCATGGCCGCAGCCGATCCGCCAGCTTGCCCATCTCGGCATCCAGATCGTCCAGCAGCAGGCTGCCGAACCACCCTTGCGGCAGCAGGCCGGTGAGCTGCAACCGCTCGCGCCGCTCGGTACTTTCACCTTCCGCCAGATGGGCATCGAGCAGCAGATCTTTCAGCTGATAATGTTGCAGGCCATCCAGCTCGAACGGCTCGCTGTCCTCGATGTTGGCCTCGTTCAGTTCAAACCACACCTTGAGGCGACGGTTGAGGAAATATTTGGTGGGCTGGCGATAGAAGCGCAGCAGCTCCGCCAGCTCCAGCCCCTGCTCCTTGCCCCATTCGGGAGGTAAAGGCAGCTCGCCGCTCTGGAAGTTGGCCGCGCCGCGCACCGGATTGAGAGCGGGCAGCCAGTCGGCGGCATAGGTAAAGAGGCGCGAACCCGGCTCCGGGTAAAAGTAGTTGCGGCTGTAGGGGGTGAGCGGATGCGCCACCATCAGGTGGTTGAGCAACCGCTTGCCGGAAGTTTCGTCGTCCAGATCCTCATCCCCCGCCAGCACAAAGCCCTGCCGCACATAGTCGATCAGCTCCGCCAGCAGGACCGACGGCACCTTGTCGCTGTTGTCCTGCGCGCTGAAGCCCTGATAGCTGATGTAGAGCCCCTGCTGGGCGCTGAGCAGCGCCTCGAGGAAGAGGTAGCGGTCATCATCGCGACGAGAGCGATCCCCGCGCCGCGACGCCACCGCCATCAGATCGAACCCCATGGGAGCCAGGGTGCGCGGGTAGACGCCGTCGTTCATGCCGAGCAGGCAGACCTGCTTGAAGGGGATGGAGCGCATCGGCATCAGGGTGCAGAAGTTGACCTGACCGGCGAGGAAGCGCTGGCTGGAGCGGGACTCCCCCAGCACGCTGCCGAGGTAATCCTGCAGCAGGTCGGCGGTAATGGGCTGCTCGAAGCGAGCCTCGCCAAGCCGGGTCTGCCACTCGGCCAGCTGGCTGCGAATAAGCTGAAGCTGACGCTCTTCATCCTCGTCAGCCAGATAGAAGCGCTCCAGCAGCGCCAGCAGGCAGGCGTTCCACTCGGCCAGCGGCTGCGCCTGTTGCAGGCGGGGCAAAAACTCGGCCAGCGAGTCGACGAACCAAGCGAGCTTGCCGAGTGCCAGCCCCTGCTGCCCCTCGATATCGGCGTAGGGCAAGATGCCCGCCACCGGCTTGCCATCGCCCATGGCAAAGCCAAGCAGCATGCGACGCAGGCCGAACAGCCAGCTGTTTCCGGACATGGGCGGCAGATCGAAACGGACTGGGTAGCCGTCATCCAGCCCCCAGCGGATGCCGGTCTCCTGCACCCAGACCCGCAGCTGGTTGAACTCGTCGTCATCCAGCTCGAAACGGCGCAGCACGGCGGGCACCTCGAGAATGGCGAGCAGCTCCCCCGCCCCGAAACGGGCGTTGGGCAGCCTGAGCAGGGCGAGGAAACTTTGCAGCAGCGGACTCTCCTGACTCGCCGCCCGATCCGAGACCGCAAACGGGATCTGGCCGCGCGCGCCAAACACCGCCTGAATGTAGGGGCCGTAGCTGTTCACATCCGGCATCATCACCACCACATCTTTCGGGGTGAGGGTGGGATCCTGTTCGAACAGCGCCAGCAGCCGGTCGTGCAGCACTTCAAGTTCCCGCATCGGGCCGTGGCAGGCGTGGATCTGCAAGGATCCATCCGCCGGATCTATGGGGCTCTTGTGGTGGCTGCTGTCGAGATCGAACTGACCGGCGCCTCGCTCGGCCAGCTCCAGCACATCCTTCTGAATGGCGCGCAGCAGGCTGACATTGCCCTGGCCATCCACTTCGTCGATATCGACGAAAGCCTCGATTTGCGGCACCTCCAGCTCCATCAGCTGATGCAGGTAGTCGCGCCCCAGCTTGCCCATGGAGGCGAGCAGCGGGTTGGCGGGGCCCTGCAACGTCTCGATATCGGTGCCGGGTTTGAGCTTGTTCTCCAGCCGTGCCAACGTCTTGCGATCCAGCAGATCCCCCCAGTAGTAGCGACAGGGGTTGGTGACAAACAGGTGCACCTCCACCTCAGGCCGGCTGCCGAGGGCCAGCAGCGCCTCCACATAGCGCGGCGGCAGCGCCGAGATGCCGAACACAAAGACCCGTTGCGGCAGCTTGCCCGGCAGATCGGCGGTACGCGCCAGCTCGTGGATAAACTCCTCGTAGAGGTTGGCGCGGTGGTAACCGCTCGGAGAGAGCGCCAAGGTGCGGGCCACCAGCTCGCGCCACAGCTCCGGCTGCCAATCCTGACCGCTCACCCCGGCCAGCTCCTGACTCAATCCTTCCCCCTCTTCCCAACGGGCGATCCAGTCCGGCCGGTAGACCAGATACTGGTCAAACAGATCCGCTACCTTCTGGCAGAGCTGCCACAACCGCACCTGCTCGGGATCCTTGGCAGGATCCTCCTCATCTCCCCCGCCCAGATAGGCGGCGAGCGGGGCAAAGGCGGGGCGCTCCAGCAAGGCAGGCAGAATGGTCATCAGCTGCCAGCTCATGGAGCCCTTGTTGTAGGGACTCTGGCGCGGTACATCTGCCAGCACCCGGGTGAACATCTCCCAGATAAAGCTGGCGGGCAGCGGAAAGTCGATATTGGCGGCAATGCCGAAGGCTTTGGCCAGCTCCAGCTTAAGCCACTGGGCCATGCCCGGACTCTGCACCAGGATCTGCTCCCGATCGAAGGGGTGAGAGAGAGGGGCCTGCCGGATGCGGCTCACCAGCAGCTCTTTGAGCAGATCCAGCTGATTGGAGTGGTAGAGGGTAAACATGAGCAATTCCCGCCTGTGGATGAGAGGGGGCGAGGGAAAAGGCGAGCCATTTCCGTCACTTCACAAGAGAGGGAATTGTCGGGGATCGGGGGATAAGATGCAAAAGGCACTTGTGGCCAGCAGGCGGGCAAACCGCTGAACCATGAGGGACGCCGCAGATTTGTGCCGCTGCCTCACCTACCCGGAAAACGCAGACAGAAAAAAGCCGGTGCTGTTGCACCGGCCAAAAGGCATTGGAAAACTTGACTCTTCAGGGCATTACCAGTTTTTGCCGAGACGGGCATCCAGACTGAAAGCCCCTGCTCCGGCCGCCGCCAGCGCCAGGAAACCACCGGCAACGGAGACGTTCTTCATAAACATCAGCATCTGCATCTGTTCGGCAGGCTGATAGTGGAAAATAAAGGCAGCCATCAGGGTGAAACCGGCCAGCAGCACGGATAGGCTGCGGGTAAAGAGACCCAGCACGACGGCAAGGCCACCACCCAGCTCAAGCAGGATCACCAACGGCAACATAAAGCCGGGTACACCCATCGCTTCCATATAGCCCTGAGTACCGGCATAGCCGCCGATCTTGCTCCAGCCCGCCATTACGAACATCAGCGCCAGCAGTACACGACCCGCCAGCAGCGCTACATCTTTCATCTTGTCCATTTCATATTCCTCGTTTGTGTCACATCACCGCTGACTGCTTCAGGGTAGGTCAAATAACAGAGCTTGGCTGGCACTGGTCGCAACCAGCTCCCACCGGCATTCATCACGACTGAGTACCCCGTCGCCGGGTCGGGCAGCCAGACCGTTGGCGGCAAGCTCCCCTGAAATCATCTGCAGGTAACCGTGTCGGCCAGCCAGTGCCCATTCGAGCGTCTCGCCCGGGGCCAGTTCCAGCCGCCATACGCGGGCCTGTTGGCGGATCCGCAGCGATCCCGCCTCGCCATCCGGTGACGCCACCAGCGTCATGCCCGGTCTGGACTCTATCTTCTTCTGCTGATAGCCGGGTGGCGTGCCGAACTCGTTCGGCTCGATCCAGATCTGCAACAGGGAGAGAGGATCCGTCTGCGAGGGGTTGTACTCGCTGTGGCGGATCCCGCTGCCTGCGCTCATCAGCTGGAAATCCCCTGCCGGGATCTGCTCGGCATGGCCGAGGCTGTCCTTGTGCTCTATGGTGCCTTGCAGCACGCAAGTGAGGATCTCCATATTGGCGTGAGGGTGGGTGGCGAATCCGCCACCCGGCGCAACCAGATCTTGATTGATCACCCGCAGCACCGAGTGTCCCATCCACTCCGGGTCATAGTAGTGACCGAAGGAGAAACTGTGTCGCGCGTCCAGCCAGCCAAAGTTGGCCTTGCCCCGCGCTTCTGCGGCTCTCAATTGCATCATGGTCTGCTCCTCACCTACCGGGACGGTTGATTAACGCTGTTTGCCGCTACCGATACCGAACGGAATACGGTATTCGCTGCTCTGGTCAGCCAGGCTGACGGTCAGGTTGCCCTGGGTACGGCTCGGGATCCGCACCTGCTGGGTGCCTGTCAGATTGGCGTGGACTGATGCCAGCAGATCGCCAGACTCGTCACGCACTTCCAGCATCGGATTGGCTTTGCCATCCATTGCGGCAGTGGCGTTCCAGTTCACAAACAGCACACCGGGCATGGCGTTGAAGTCAGCCGGTACGGAAGCCTGGGCGAAACCTGTGGTCATCAGGCCTGCAACGGCCAGCATCTTGATTACGTTTTTCATGTTCATTCACTCTCTTGTTTTATATGTCATTGCCAAGGCCTTTTCGGCCAGAATCAATGCATCCATGCAAGAGGTTATTCAAATAGTGTGTTGTTCTTTCACCGACATCAGACAGACCGATTTGGTGTGTCACAGTGCGGAACTACCCGCATATTTGGCCGCTCGACGTTCCTGCCTAAGCGTTGATTGAATATTAAAGTGACATGACCTAACTTGTTAGCGAGATAAACTGGCAAACATATTCAAAAAAATTGAAGGTGAGGAATGGCCAAGGAATCGAACAAGGAACGGGCGCTGACCCTGGAGGCAATCCGGGTGCTGGACGCCATCGACCGCCGCGGCAGCTTTGCGGCGGCGGCCGACGAGCTGGGCAAGGTGCCCTCGGCATTGAGCTATACGGTGCAGAAGCTGGAAGACGAACTGGATGCCATGCTGTTTGACCGCAGTGGCCACCGCACCAAGTTCACCCCGGCGGGACGCATGCTGCTGGAGCGCGGCCGGGTGCTGCTGGAGGCAGCCGAGCATCTGGTGGGAGAGACCCGGGCGCTGGCCCGTGGCTGGGAGACCGACATCACAATCGCCGTCGATGCGCTGGTCCCGGTGCAAGCCCTCTACCCCTTGGTGGAGAAGCTGGCCGAGCAGACCGATACCCGACTGCGGTTGCGGGCAGAGGTGCTGGCGGGTAGCTGGGAGTGTCTCGAAGATGGTCGCGCCGACCTGCTTATCTCCTCCATCAACCCGGACATCATGATGACCGGCATCAAGCATCAGGTGATCAAGGACGAGGTGATGCTCTACGTCGCCCATCCCGATCATCCGCTACATCAGGAGCCGGAGCCTCTGGCTGACGAAACCCTGCGCCGCTACCGCGCCATCGCCGTCGCCGATACAGCCCTGCGCAAACCGGTTCTCACCTACCGCCTGCTGGACAAGCAGCCGCGCCTCACTGTCAGCACCATGACGGAGAAACGGGATGCCCTGCTGGCAGGGATCGGCGTCGGCACCATGCCACAGAGCTGGATTGAGGAGGACATCCGAGCCGGACGGCTCAAGGTGATCAGCCCCGAATATCGCCATCAGTTGCAAGTAGTGCTGGCCTGGCGGCGAGACACCATGGGCAAGGCCAAAAGCTGGCTGGTGCGGGAGATCCCCAAACTGTTTGCAGCTGGTGAGAAATGAGATCCAGTTAACAGAAATGTTAATTGCATGCCTCACTTGACGCCCAATATCTTTGCTGATTTCATAGCCGCCTCATTGAACCCATGGAAGCTGTAGAAAATGAAAAAGAGTTTGCTGGTTGCCCTCACCACCCTGCCCCTGTTTGCCAATGCCGGCCTGATGGATTCGCTGACCGACAGCGTCACCAGCAGCGTCAAGGATGCGGCCAGCACTGCCGTATCCGGTGCCATGGACAGTGCATCCAACGAAGCCATCAAAAAGGCGCTGGATATCAAGGAAGGCGGCTCCAACAAGCAGGCAGTCAAAGAGAAGCTGGGCGCTCCTGCCTCTACCAAGACTGAGGCCGGTCTGGAAGTGTGGACCTATGATCTGGATGCCCTGAACAAGGCCTCTCCGCTGCTGGCAGAAACCACCAAAACCCTGCTGAAAGATACCGACGCCGCCAAGAAAAACGTGATCATCAAGTTCGAAGGCGAAACCGTCAAGAAAGTAAACCTGACCGACAAGGCTCAGGGCTAAGTTCGCTCGTCCGGTGGAGTGGGCTGCACGCCAGCATCGGCACAGATAGCAAGAGGGGGAGCATCAGGCTCCCCTCTTTTATTGGCAATCACCAGCGTTCAACCAATCTGCTGCTCAACGCAGTAAACGCAAAAAGGGTGGCCTCGGCCACCCTTGGGTTGATAACAGCTGGCGTTGTTACTGGTTCGCTTCGGCGAACTGCTTCATCGCTTCGGCGTGCTTGGTCATGCCGGTGGCACGCTCGTTGAGGTTCTTGATGAACTCCGCCTTCTTGGCCGGATCTTCAATGCGGTCATAACGTTTTTGCAGGTTGGCCTGGATCTGCTCCGGGGTCATGTTCTGCAGACGGGCCATCTTGTCGTGGCGACCACCGTGGTGTTTGCCACCCATCATGCCACCACCGTCCATCGGGCAATCCACCATGGCACCGGGCTGGCCAGTGGGGGCTGCTTCACTGGCTGCATAGGCGCCCAGCGGCAGGCCAAGGATCAGGGTAGCGGTCAGCAGGGTTTTGGTCAGCTTTTTCATGGTCTATCTCCTGTAGGGATGATTCTGGTTCGGCGCTCTTGCCTTGCCCTCAAGTAAACACCCTATCGGTGTCTGAACTTTGCCAGCATCGCCCTTTTTTGTAGCAGAGTGTGGCATCGTGCGGATCTGGCACACTTTGACACAAACCGCCGGGCGGATTTTCGTATACTCGTGCCAACGCCAAGCAGGGGAGGTATTCATGAACCAAGGCAACACCCACATTCTGGTGGTCGACGACCACAGCGAGATCCGCGATCTCTTGAAGCGCTTTCTGGAACAGCACGGCCTGCGGGTCAGCTGCGCCCGGGATGGCAAGGAGATGAAGCGACTGCTGGAGGAGCGGGAGTTCGATCTGCTGGTGCTGGATCTGATGATGCCGGGTGAAGATGGTCTGACCCTCTGCCGCGAGCTGCGGGTTAAATCGAACCTGCCCATCATCATGCTGACTGCCATGGGGGAAGAGACCGACCGCATCATCGGATTGGAGATGGGGGCCGACGACTATCTGGCAAAGCCTTTCAATCCGCGCGAGCTGCTGGCGCGCATCAAGGCGGTGATGCGCCGCACCCAGGCGGATAACCAACCCGCCGCCGAAACCCTGACCCGGGATCTGCGCTTCGATCGCTGGCTGCTCGACGTCAATCGCCGGGAGCTGGTCGATGAGGATGGGGTGGGCCTGAGCCTCTCCACCGCCGAATTCGATCTGCTCAAGGTGTTTCTCGAACGCCCGCAACGGGTGCTGAGCCGGGATCAACTGCTGGATCTGGCCCGCGGCCGCGAGGCGGTAGCCTTCGATCGCGCCATCGATACTCTGGTAAGCCGCCTGCGCCGCAAGCTGGAGCGGGATCCCAAGAATCCGGAGCTGATCAAAACCATCTGGGGTGGCGGCTATATGTTCTCCGCCGACGTGACGCAGGTTTAAGCAGTGGGCACCTTGCGACGACTGTGGGCACGGATGTGGCCCAAGGGGCTGACCGGCCAAATCATTCTGGTGGCGCTGGCAGGGTTGATCCTGATCCAGCTGCTCAGTATCCAGATCTACCGCACGGATCGGGAGGAGGCGCTCGGCTTCGTCAACAGCCGCAACGCCATGCAGCGGATCATCTCTGTGGTCAGGCTGCTCTCCCTCTCCCCCCCGTCCCTCTATGACGAGATCCTCAAGGCGAGCCGCAGCGAGACCCTGCTGCTGCGCCTCTCCGACGAGCCGCTGCAACCGGATAACCGCAGCCCCCGCTTCGAGCAGCTGGTGCGCTCGCGCCTCAACTATCCCCCCGGCCTCACGGTAGAGATCAGCGCCGAGCTGAAAGAGGATACTCAGCGCAGCAAGGCGTGGGAACATCATGCCCGCATGATGCGGGATCGCAAGGGGCCGCCCCCGCCGCGGGATATGCGGCTCTATGGCTCCATCGAACTGCCGCAGGGGGGCTGGCTGCAGTTCAGCTCGCTGGTCGACAAGGAGGCGGGCAGCTGGTCGTGGCAGACCACCCTCAACCTGATGCTGGTCGCCAGTCTGGTGATCGGGCTGATGGTGCTGCTGTTTCGCCGTGCCACCCGCCCGCTCAAGCAGCTGGCAGGCAATGCGGAGCGGCTCGGACGGGGCGAGGATATCGAGCCCTTGAAAGAGGAGGGGCCGACCGAGATCCGCGAATCGATTCAGGCATTCAACCGGATGCACACCCGGCTAGACCGCTTCGTGCAGGACAGAACCCGGATGCTGGCGGCCATCTCCCACGATCTGCGCACCCCCATCACCAGCCTGCGACTGCGCACCGAGTTTCTGGCCGATGGCGAGGACAAGGAGCGCATCCAGCAGACCCTGCAACAGATGGAGCAGATGCTGGCCGCGACCCTCAGCTTTGCTCGCGAGGAGGGGCAGCAGGAGGCCACCCGCGAGCTGGATCTGGTCAGCCTGCTGGTCAGCCTGTGCGATGACTATGCCGATACCGGCCAGCCGGTCACCTGTCTGGCGGAGGGCAAAGAGGTCTACGCCTGCCGGGCCAACACCCTGCGCCGGGTGCTGCAGAACCTGATCGGCAACGCCATCAAATATGCCGGCAGCGCCGAAGTGTCGCTGGAGCGGCGCAAGGAGGAGCTGTTGATCCGGATCTGCGATAATGGGCCGGGGATCGATCCGGCGCGGCTCGAGGATGTGTTCAAGCCGTTCGTGCGACTCGATGAAGCGCGCAACACCGAGTCCGGCAGCGTGGGGTTGGGGCTCTCCATTGCCCGTACCCTGGTGCATCAGCATGGTGGCGAACTGACCCTGCTCAATCGGCCACAAGGGGGGCTGGAGGCGCGGATCAGCCTGCCGCTGTAAGTAGTCACTCTATCCGCCAGCCTTGTCATGGCGCCGTTTGCATCATGCAAACTTCATCATTTGAGCGCTTGTTCTTCGATGAGAAAGGTGGTGATAATCGGTGACCACGGGACGGTATACGGCAACGGATTGGAGCGAGGATGGCCTCTTCCAGGACAGGAGTCATAGTCAGTATCGGATGGGGGCTCCTGCTACTCGCCCTTGCCCTGCCTGCCTGGGCCAAAGCCCCGGAAGAGCCGATCATCATTACCAACTCCAAAGCCTGGCAGCCCTTCTCCTATATCAATGAGTCGGGCCAGCCGGATGGCCTGCTGATCGATTTGTGGCGTGAATATGCCCGGGTGACCGGCCAGAAGATCGAGTTCAGGCTGGTCGACTGGCAAGGCTCCCTCGACCTGCTCCATGAGGGGAAAGCGGACGTTCACGCCGGACTGCTCTGGTCACCGGAGCGGGACAAACTGTTCGACTATGGCGGGCCTCTCGCCCAGCTCGACTCCCAACTCTTCTTCTCGAGCGAACTGCGCGGCACCGATGTACATTACTACCTGCTCCATGAAACGGTCGGTGTGGTAGCCGGTGGCTACGAGGAGTATTACGCCAGACGCTACTTCCCCGGCACCCAACTGCAGACCTTCGATGACAATGACACCCTGCTGGCGGCGGCCTTTCGGGGTGACATAAAAGCCTTTATCGCCGATCTGCAGGTCGCCAACTTCTACATCTATACCTCCGACGATCCCACCCGCTTTATTCCGGTTCGCCACCTCTATACCGACCAGATCCGCTTTGCAGTGAGAAAGGGCGACCTTGCCCTGTTAAACCGGCTGGAAGAGGGATTCGCCAAGATCAAAGAGAGCGATCGGGAGCGGATCATCCGCAAATGGATGCATGTCGAAACCGTCTACCCCATCCATCTCGGTCCCTGGCTACTGTTTGCCGGAGTGTTAATCATGGTGGCTTACATAGTGCAACTGCGCCGCGCCGTTGCCAGCCGCACCACCGAGTTGAGCCGCGCCAACGCCAGACTGGAGAAACAAGCCACTACCGACCCCCTTACCGGCCTGCTCAACCGACGGGCATTCATGCCCGCCATGGAGCAGCGGCTGGCAAGCGGGGAGCCCTGTGCTCTGCTGCTGTTCGATGTGGATCACTTCAAGGAGACCAATGACCGCTTTGGTCATGGCATCGGGGATCTCTTGCTGGAAAAGCTGGCCACGACTGTGACGAACCTGTTGCCCGAAGAGGCTCTGCTGGCCCGCATCGGCGGCGAAGAGTTTTGCCTGCTGCTGCCGCTGGCCACATTGGCAGAGACAGAGCAATGGGCCGAGCGTATTTGCCTGGAGAGCAACCGGCAAACCCTGCACACCAGCAGCGGCGAAGTGACCCTCTCCATCAGCACCGGGGCAGTCTGGGTCGCCGCAGAGAGAGAGGCTGATGCCGACCAGCTACTGCGGCAGGCTGACGCCCTCATGTATCAGGCCAAGGGACTGGGGCGCAATACCTGGCAAGCCGGCCCCTATCAGGCATAGCCCCCTGACGGACGTGCAATAAAAACGGCCGCCATCGGAAGATGGCGGCCGCATGACAGGTTCCCTATCAGAAGTTGTAGGTCACGCCCAGGTTGTAGCGGCGACCATCCAGCACAGTGCCATAGCTGCTGTAATCCACCGTCTTGTCGAACAGGTTGTAGACCCCGGCGGTCAGATCCAGATGCTTGTTGGCCTTGTAGACCAAGCCCATGTCAAAGAAGGTGTAGGAAGGAGTCCCCTCCGCCATCTTGACCCGGCTCAGGTACTCGGAGGTCTCGCCACGGAAGTTGACCCGTGACCAGAGGCTGAGATCCTCGGTGGTTTGCCAGTCAACACTGCCGTTGAACATGTGACGGGGCATCTGGTTGAGGGCATGGCCCGCCAGTGGACCACTCTTCTGCTCGGACTGGGTAAAGGTGTAGCTAGAGCTTACCGACCAATCCTCGTTGATGGCCCAATCCATCATCCCCTCGACACCGCGCATGTTCGCCTTGTCGACGTTGACCCGATCACTGATGAAGTCATAACTGTGACCATTGAGGGTACAAGCGGGATCACTCTTGCTGGTGCAGCGACGCACTTCGGAGATCTTGTTCTTGAAGTCGGTGTTGAACAGGGTAACCCCGGCGTTGAAGCCCTGATGACCGTTCCACAGCAGGCCGATCTCTTCACTCACGCTGGTCTCGGGTTTGAGATCAGGATTACCGACCAGCATGCCATCCAGGCTACCACCACCGGTGACCTGACCCCAGTTGGCCGCTGACATCCGCAAGTCAGGAGAGCGGTAACCGGTCGAGACGCCTCCTTTCAAGGTCCAACTGTCATCCAGATGCCAAACTCCGTAGAGGCGAGGGCTCCAGTGAGAACCGTAGTTCTGGTCCCGATCCATGCGTGCGCCACCGGTCAGGGCAAAGCTGTCAGTGAGTGACCACTCATCCTCGACAAACATCGCCCAACTCCAGCGGGTCAGCTGCTCGGCAGGGTTGGCCACTTTCAGGGTATTGCCCTGATCGTGCAGATCCTCATAGCGATACTGACCACCGACGCTCAGGTAGTGATCACCCAGAATAAACTGGGTATGGGTATCGGCGATGGTGTTGGTGAGCTCCATCTGGCGGCCGGGATTGGTGTTGGTCTCCTGCTGCAGATAGCTGCTGGAAGAGCCGAAATCATACTGGCCATCATGGGTCAGCGCATAGTTGGTGCGCTCGTATCGGTTAAGGCTATCTTTCGCCTTCGCAGCCAGTGAATTGCCGGCCGTGCGATCCCGATCCTGCAGACTACGACTGGCTTCCAGATCGAAGCGGTTATGGTCATCAGGCTTGAAGCTGAGCACCGCCGTGCCACTGCGAGTCTCTTGCTCGGCAAAACCCTGGGTAAATTTGTCTTCACCACGATGGGCAAGCTGACCGTTGAAACGCAGCCCCAACACGCCATCGATCAGTGAACCTGCGGTATAGGCATCGGTCTGGAAGCTATTGCCGGCATCCTTGTTCTCCTGGAAGGTAGAATCAGCATGAACCGATCCCTGCCAAGCCAGGCCGGTGGTCTTGCGGGTAATCACGTTAATCACGCCCCCCATGGCATCGGAACCATAACGGGATGACATAGGGCCACGGACGACCTCAATGCGCTCAATCGCCTGCAGTGGCGGCAGCCAGCCCTGCTCGATACCCGGACCATCGCTGTTCGGGCGAGTGCCACGGCTATCCACCTTCTTGCCATCAACCAGCATCAGGGTGTATTTCGACCCCATACCGCGAATGCTGATATCGCTGCTGCTGCCACCGCCAGTCACCACAACACCGGGCACATCCTTCAGGGCATCGGTCACATCGCGATAGGCACGCTTCTCCAGCTGTTCACGGGTAATCACGGAGATGGAGGCGGCAGAATCTTCAATCTTCTGCTGGAAGCCGGAAGCGGTGACGACCATCACCTCTTGTTTGGCAGCATAGGCCTGGGTCGCAAGAAGGGAGCAGATCAGCAAGGCAAGCTTGTTCGGTTTCACGGTTGTCATGTTTTAGCCTGAACATTTTTAGTAGGAAGGTGACGTATTCCCTTACTTCACTTATTACAACGCCCTGGCATCCGGCCAGGCGCAGCATTAGAAAAGGCTCATTTGAAAAGCACTTTATTAATCAGCCCGCATTGTAACGACCCCGACGGGATCATTCAAACAATAATCATTATCATTTGATTCGTGTGGTATTCCTGCCACAGAATCGCGAATTCTTGATAAGAGACTGTTTTAATGGAATAAATCCATAAGCAAAAAAGGGGATTACACAAACAAGTGGAAGCGATGATGTACCGTTGCAATATGGCCTGATTTAATCCTCAAGCTCTATCAGCTCGCAGCGGAACAATATGGCCAAGATGGGATGTCCTGCGATACAGAGGTGGAAATAGTAGTAAGAACGCCAATAGGGGAAGGTATTGCCATCGTGGCGGGATATCGGCAGCTCACCAGCAGGCTAAAACATCAAAACCCGGTCGTGAGACTGGGCTTTGTGTTGGTTCTGGTGTGCAAACCTGTGGGACTTATGGGCAAAAACCGCCCATAGAAAAAAGGCCTTCCCATCTGGGAAGGCCTTCAAATTAGTGGCGGAGCGGACGGGACTCGAACCCGCGACCCCCGGCGTGACAGGCCGGTATTCTAACCGACTGAACTACCGCTC
>NZ_JBFOCX010000012.1:0-3804 GCF_040908025.1 Aeromonas sp. R9-2 | reverse complement strand
TGAGGTATCCTGATTTTCACAGACAGTCCCGATTGTTACGATGAGACAATCGGGGGTATTGAATGAAATCGAGAGAACACTATTCACCAGAGTTTCGGGCAGAGGCGGTTCGACTGGTATTGGAGCAAGGCCTTGGCCAAGCTGAAGCCGCTAGAAGGTTGGGTATTGCCAAAGGCACACTGAGCAACTGGGTGGTCGCAGCCAAAGGAGGAAAGGATACATCGGCCATTCCCGGAGCGCGTTCTGTCGCCGAGCTGGAGGCTGAAGTGGCCCGGCTACGCAAAGCTCTCGCACAAGCCAACATGGAGCGCGACATCATAAAAAAGGCCGCCGCGTACTTTGCTCAGGAGTCACTGCCAAGTACGCGTGGATAGCCAACCAGCAGGACTTCTATCCCATTTCCGTTATCTGTCGTGTGCTGGAGGTCTCTCGTGCGGGCTTCTACCACTGGCGCCTGCGTCCACCGTCACAGCGCCAACAAGAAGATGAACGACTCAAGGTCGCCATTCGGGCTGCTCACAGCAAGACGCGCCAGACCTATGGCGCAGCGCGTTTACAAGCTGAGTTGGCCGCCGAAGGATTTTACGCTGGGCGGGACCGGATTGGGCGATTGCGCCGTGAAATGGGGTTGTCTTGCAAACAAAAGCGCAAATTCAAGGCGACAACCCATTCTGCTCATTCCCTGCCTGTGGCGGAGAATCTCCTTGGTCAGGTCTTTGCGCCGACGAAGCCCAACGAAGTCTGGACCGGTGATATCACCTATATCGCCACCGACGAAGGCTGGCTTTATCTGGCTGGTCTCAAGGATGTGTTTACCTGTGAGATAGTGGGTTATGCGATGGGAGAGCGAATGACCACCGGGTTGGTCAGTCAGGCGCTGTTTCGGGCTGTGCAGCAGAAGAGGCCACCCGTTGGGCTTATTCATCACACAGACCGTGGCAGTCAGTACTGTGCCAAGGCTTACCGGGCTCTCCAGGTACAATTTGACATGCAGACCTCCATGTCACGCAAGGGGAACTGCTTCGACAATGCCCCGATAGAAAGCTTCTGGGGGTCTCTTAAAAATGAACTGGTTCACCACCATAGATTCAAGACGAGAGCGGAGGCCAAGGCAGCGATTCAGGAATACATAGAGATTTTTACAACCGCCAGCGTCGGCATTCACGACTTGGCAATGTCAGCCCGGCGGAGTTTAACAAGAGGTATTGGAGAACTGCTCAGGCTGCTTGATCCGGGACTGTCCGATCTTGTCAGGACACCTCACTGTTTGAATTCTCGTGAGTAATTGGCTCTGCCTTTACGGCTGCTATTGGTACGGCTATTGGTGTACACCATCTTTAGTTCCCACTAAAAAGTAGTGGGAACTACTTTGTCCACAACTGCCTCTATTCACCAGACGGTAGTGGCCTGACGCTTACTTTCAAATTTGCCGGAATACGAAAACGGTACTAGTCTACATGAATAACTTCAAATAGAAGGATTAATGAGAAATGGGAAAGTATATCTTACTCTTATCTGCTATTATCAGCTCACAATGTCTATCACAGGAGGTTATGGTTGGCTTAGAACCTATGCCTCCACTTATCAATCCTGATGCAACAGGATATACAGTAACCCTTTTAAAAAAAATAGAAGAGGTATCCGATCTAAAATTCAATATAAAAATAAAGCCTTATGTTCGGATTAGGAAAGAACTCAAGCATGGCTCGCTCGATTTGATTGGTCATACACCCTATCAAAATGAAACACCTGATTTTTATCAATATGCTCAAGACTTGAGTTGGAATGTAATTTCCATTGCAGATATATACGCAACCTCTGAAGATAAGTTGAACTTAATGAGCGCAAGGAAAATTGGTACACCTCGTGGCAATGCTGAGTTTCACTCTGCAGCACTAGGTATTCCAATAGCTAAATTTACAGCCAGTGGTGATATTGACTCACTTCTCAAGATGCTAGAGGCTGGTCGAATAGATATTTTTTTATTTGAGCGCGCCGCAACAATGAAAGAAATTAAAAACCTTAATATTAGAGGTTTTTTTTATAAAAAGGTCATGGTTATGCCCTCCACCTTATCCTTAAGGAAGGGCCCTGAAGGCGATGCACTGAAATTAAAAATTGAAAGATCAATAAATAAAATAAATCAAGAGGATGTTTTCGAAGAATATAATCGTTACATAGAAATGCCAGAGAAAGGGGTTGTTGATATAGATAATGTTAGGTGAATGTATCGACGTTTTTGCCAACGTGGGATCGCCTCATAAAAGGGAAAATAAAGCACGTTAAGATTACGCGGATGTGGTTGGAAGCAAGCGGCTTCGCGTAGCAACTGAAAAATCTAATCGTGATACTATTTATATGATTGGATTTGACCCCATAGATCCAGACACTTTTTCCCGCTTAGGGTTGTGATACCCGACTGCGCAGAAATTCCCGGGGTGAACGGTATCCTAAGGCGCTGTGCGGGTGGTGCTCGTTATAATGCTCAAACGCGATGGCCAAATTGCCTACCGCTGTTCGGCTATCTGGTTTCGGCATCATTGAGGTGTCCTGACAAGATCGGACAGTCCCGGATCAAGCAGCCTGAGCAGTTCTCCAATACCTCTTGTTAAACTCCGCCGGGCTGACATTGCCAAGTCGTGAATGCCGACGCTGGCGGTTGTAAAAATCTCTATGTATTCCTGAATCGCTGCCTTGGCCTCCGCTCTCGTCTTGAATCTATGGTGGTGAACCAGTTCATTTTTAAGAGACCCCCAGAAGCTTTCTATCGGGGCATTGTCGAAGCAGTTCCCCTTGCGTGACATGGAGGTCTGCATGTCAAATTGTACCTGGAGAGCCCGGTAAGCCTTGGCACAGTACTGACTGCCACGGTCTGTGTGATGAATAAGCCCAACGGGTGGCCTCTTCTGCTGCACAGCCCGAAACAGCGCCTGACTGACCAACCCGGTGGTCATTCGCTCTCCCATCGCATAACCCACTATCTCACAGGTAAACACATCCTTGAGACCAGCCAGATAAAGCCAGCCTTCGTCGGTGGCGATATAGGTGATATCACCGGTCCAGACTTCGTTGGGCTTCGTCGGCGCAAAGACCTGACCAAGGAGATTCTCCGCCACAGGCAGGGAATGAGCAGAATGGGTTGTCGCCTTGAATTTGCGCTTTTGTTTGCAAGACAACCCCATTTCACGGCGCAATCGCCCAATCCGGTCCCGCCCAGCGTAAAATCCTTCGGCGGCCAACTCAGCTTGTAAACGCGCTGCGCCATAGGTCTGGCGCGTCTTGCTGTGAGCAGCCCGAATGGCGACCTTGAGTCGTTCATCTTCTTGTTGGCGCTGTGACGGTGGACGCAGGCGCCAGTGGTAGAAGCCCGCACGAGAGACCTCCAGCACACGACAGATAACGGAAATGGGATAGAAGTCCTGCTGGTTGGCTATCCACGCGTACTTGGCAGTGACTCCTGAGCAAAGTACGCGGCGGCCTTTTTTATGATGTCGCGCTCCATGTTGGCTTGTGCGAGAGCTTTGCGTAGCCGGGCCACTTCAGCCTCCAGCTCGGCGACAGAACGCGCTCCGGGAATGGCCGATGTATCCTTTCCTCCTTTGGCTGCGACCACCCAGTTGCTCAGTGTGCCTTTGGCAATACCCAACCTTCTAGCGGCTTCAGCTTGGCCAAGGCCTTGCTCCAATACCAGTCGAACCGCCTCTGCCCGAAACTCTGGTGAATAGTGTTCTCTCGATTTCATTCAATACCCCCGATTGTCTCATCGTAACAATCGGGACTGTCTGTGAAAATCAGGATACCTCA
>NZ_JBFOCX010000011.1:0-56276 GCF_040908025.1 Aeromonas sp. R9-2 | reverse complement strand
TAGCCCTTCTGATCGATGCGCTCGTGCACATCGAGGCCATAGTCAGCGGTAGCCGGGCACTGGCGATAGAGCAGGGCATTGGCACTGATCGCCGCCACGGCCTCCGTCAGCAACGTCTCCACCAGGACGGCGGCCTGCTCGGGCCCGCAGTGCACCGCATTGAATGCCTCGATGTCCTGCAGGCAGGTCAAGGCGGTGGCGGTCACCCGCACCGGCAGCGTCATGTACGGGCCGCCCGCAGCAGGGTCAGCGCCTCATCCTCGCTGTAACTGCGACCTTTGCGGCCAATGTCCTGGGTGGCCAGCGCTACCAGTTTGACCAGAGCCTTATCTTCCCGCGCCTGGTGCAGATCGGCCAGCTCCTGGGCGCGGTCGGCAGCGGTGGTGATAAACAGCTCGGGGGTGCCGTTCTTGGTGACGTAGACCCCGCCGTTGAAATTCTCCGGGGAGCCCAGCGCCTCGCGCGCGGCGCGCTGGGACATGGCTTTGACGACTTCTCTCATGGCGTTATCTCTTTCTGCAGTAGATGACGGGATCAGTATACCCCCGCTCGGGGTTCATCGGTACAATATTGATCACCAATTTAACCCACTCACACCAACCCGCCCTGGATAGCCGGTTTTCCCTGGCACTTTGGCCGTTGGCCTAGACTCCCAAATCCCCCCAGGCTACCCCCACACCCCAACATCTTGTGCTTCTGCAGCTGCGACCGGCCACTAGATATAGTGGATCCCCCGAGGATCTCCCCCGCCCGCCGCCCCTCCTGGGTCGCCCCTGGATTTTGACCTTTCGCGCATAGCGCCAAAACCCCCAAACCCGCGCCGCGCCAGCGCGGATTTATTGGCCCTGACAGCCGCCCCTGGATCTGGCATCCTGCCGATCACCGACTCACCCCCGCAACGAGGATCCCGATGCAGATCACCCCGCTTGGCCATGGTCACACCCTGGCCACCCTGCACCATGGCGGCGGCCCGCTGGTGCGCCCCGCTGGCCACCCCGAACAGTGGCGGGTGGCCACCGCGCTGCGTAACCTGGCCATCGCCCACACCGACGCGCCCCGTTACCTGTTGGCCCACGAAGTCGGCGCGGTGCTGGCCATGCTGCCCGATCTGCAACGGCGGTTTTTGGTGGCCACCCTCTGGAACTCGGGCGCCCGTATCAACGAGGCGCTGGCGCTGACCCCAGGGGATTTCGAGCTCGATGGCCAGCGGCCATTTGTGGTGCTGCGCACCTTGAAGCAGCGCCGGCGCGGCAAGGGCCGCCCCAAAGCGGGGGAGACGGTCAAGCGCTTGGTGCCGCTACTCGATCCGGCTTATGCCCAGCTGGCCCGCGAGTACCTGGCCACGGTCAAGCTGGCCAAGTCGGCCCCGATCTGGACAGTGACGGATCAGACGGTGCGCAACTGGTTGAAAGAAGCGGAGGGGGCACTGAGGGGGAGGGGGATCACGTTAGTGGTGGCGCTGACGCCCCATGTGTTTCGGCACAGCTACGCCATGCACCACCTGCTCGCCGGCAACACCCATATCAAGCGCTTGCAGGCGTACCTGGGCCACCGATCGATCCGCTCAACGGAGGTTTATACCCAGGTGCTGGCGCTCGATGCGGCGGCCTCGGAGATAGGGTTGAGTTTTTCGGTAGCGAACGAGGGCAATCCGCTGCTGGGAGGCTGAGTTGACGGCGGGCGGGGAAGGCCACAGGATAGGGACGCAAACAGCACTCGCGCCAGCGGCGCGGGGGTGTTTATCAAAATCGCATTTTGAAAAATCAATTTTAATATTTGATGGAGTCCTTGCCATGTTGACCACCGCCGTGCGTTTTATCCAGCATCAGCTGGGCCACCCCGCCCGCCTCCATGCCCTGCTGGCCACCGCTCCCGCCCTGGGCTATGCCCTCGATATCCCTCCCTCGGTCAGTGCCGCCAGCATCATTCGCTGGAACGAATGGCGACCGGCAGGCTGGAACGCCCAACCTGGTGAGCTGCGCGGCTGGGGGCGGGTACACGGCCAATACCAGGGCCACGCTATCCAGGTCGATGCCCTGGCCAGCCTCTGTGAACAGGCCCAATTTGATGACTGGGCCTGTGACATTCGTCAGGTGCAGGTGCTCTCAGCCTCCAAGAGCCCGCTCGCGGACTTTACCGATCTGGATGCCTTTGCCGAGGCCCGTTGCCGTGGCCACCTCGATGACCCGAGCCCCGACAACATCGCCCGCAACCTTGCCCACGGCGAGGTCAGGATCATGCAGCCGGGGCGCGGCGACTATTTTCTCTTCCACGGCTGGGATGGCCGGATCTGCCTCATCAACAGCGGCGGCAGCCATCATTTTGCGACCGCCCGCTACCTGGCCGGTGTCGCCCGCCAGCCGGTCGAGCTCAAAGGGATGCTCAAGGGCTACCTGCTCAACCCTGCCGCCGTCACCGCCCTCACCGAGGAATTTGAGCTGTTTGCCATCACCCGCGATCCGCTGCTCTGGGATGAACTTTTTGAGTCGATGCGGGCACTGCAGGCCACCTGGTACGCCGGTGACCTGCCTCGTCCCCACAGCGAGGGGCGGGTGCTGCTGCTGCCCAGGGCCGACCGCCGCTCGATGACTGTGGCCAGCGCCCTGCGTCAGGCAGGGGTGCCCGATCTGGGGAGTGAGCTGCAGCTGCAAGTCCATCGGCAAGGGGGTTATCCGGTCGGGCCAATCATGGCCGGTTGCCACGGCTAACCCCGCACCGTGGGCAACTGCCCCGCCCACAGGGGACAAGCCCCTGCTGGACGGCCTGCGGTACGGCAGTTGTCCACCGCGCCAGGATCCGCTTTATCAAAATTAAAATATGAATAATCAAAACAGGAAAAAGATATACCATGACAGCCACAGCCAGTTACGACACAATAGCGTAGACGTCGCTACCCGATGTGACGCCATGCTCTTTGCCGCTCCGTAGCGGCTTTTTTTCTTCCCCCTCAAATCAAAATTTAATTTTGAACAATCAAATATTGATTTTGATGTTTTGTCGGGCATACTGTCTCTGTCACCAACGGAGGGACACGCGATGAAAGAGCTGCAAGCGAAGTGGGTATTTGAGCAAGGGGGCTTTTCAAAAGCCCTGGTCGCCTGTGCGCCGATGGGCACCGGCTATCATCTGCACCTGGTGAAGTTTGGCCGTCAGTCCGGTACCGAACTCATCGAGTTACAGCGCGGGGGCACACGGCAGTTCAAGACCATCGATGCGGCTGTGCAAACCGCAAGAAACATCGGCTTTCGCCGTGTGGAAGTCGATCTGTCGGGGATGCGGGATTGAAGATCGGCACCGCCAGCGAGGCGAGGTCATCAGTTCGACCTCGACCGAGGGGCGGAATGGCCACTGCCGCCGCCCCTGGCCACGTTCTCCCTGCTGCCGACCTGGGGGATCAGGCGGTCGCGGGTGCGATCAGGAAATCCTCGAGCGACTTGCCATTTTCCACAGCTGTCGCGATCTGCGCAGGCATGCGACCCTGACCTGTCCAGGTACGCTCCTCACCATCGACAAGGTAGGCGTACTTGGCCGGACGGGGAGCCCGTTTGGTTCGACTGGCGGCAGATACTGTCCCGACAGCTGCACCACCAACCAGATCTTCTGCCGAGATCCCCTCTGTAATCATCAGCTCTCTGAACTCCGCCAACTTCTTCTCATACTCCAGCTTTGCGGCCTGCTCTGCTTCTGCAGCTTTTAGCTGCTCCTGGACGACCGTATCAAACTTCTCTTTAATTTCTTCCAGCTGCTCAAACGGCAAGTCACGGACAGCTGCTCGCAGGCTGCGGATATTCAATAACACTTTCAGAAAATCATTCACCGGCAACACTCCTGGTTATGGTCATGGATGAGTATGAAAATAAAAACATCGAGAGCGCTATTAATAGCGCTTCTGTGAGGCAATATAAACGAGCTCCATCATAGAGCCTATCTAGCTATTATTAAAGCCTCGCAGTGAGCCTGTACGCGATATGTGAGGTATTACACTGATATTCAAGGTGCCATCCTACCCGCCTCCCTGCAAAACCGTCTTTAAGGCCCGTGCTGCCTGACGTTTCACTGATGTTGATCGGCCCCTTTATGGGGCATGACAGTGGCGAGCTGGTGTGTTAGGGGAGGGGTGTGGGGACGTGTCCCCACGAAAAGGGGTTATATTCTGACCGGCGGCCAGCGTGTTTTGCTGGCCTGCAAGGTCAGGCATTTTATGGGTAATTTTTATCTGGCGGCGGGCGCTTGCGCCCTGCATAGCCAGGCTTTTTATACATCCTGAACGTAGAGATGGATGATATTACAGAGTCTCTAACCATTTTCTTAAAGCATATTTACAGTTAACAGCTAAAAAAAAATCTCATGACCTAATTTTTGTTTTAAATCACTTAAATTTTCATATTCATAAACCATCAACAGTGACAGTGGGTGTTTCGGGCCGATTATGGCCAGTTACTCACAACGGGAGTGGAAAATCGGGCTGTCAGCATGACGGACGGGCGGGGGGAGTCCTGCTGCAAGCAGGGGTGTGCACCAGCGGAGCCGGTTAGTCGGTGGGGTTAGCGGCTGTTCCTGGCTATCCAGTCGTCCAGGCTGGGGAACTCTCGCCTGAGCTGTTCGCGGTACCAGGTTTCTGGTCGCCCAGGGTATTGGCCATAGAGGTTAGTAGCAAACTCGAGCTGTGCCTTGCTGTATTGCCGCTGCAGCTCTTTGCGCTGATCGCGGTCACGCATCACCGGCGATTTGTCGGCAGAGGGGGGAGGGGTGGTTTTGATGCCCTTTTCACGCTGCCGATCACGCAACCGGCGATTGGCTATCTCGGGGTCGTGCATGTCAGGGAACTGCTGCTTATGGCTGTCAGCGTCCCGTCTCTGCGCCTTGGAGCAATGGGTACGGAACGCCTTGAGCTTCTCATAGCTGATGCGCCCCAACGCCACGATAAAGTGCATATTGACCGTTTTTATCCCCGGCCTTGCCCTGATCGTGCCATCCTCCAGCGTTTCGTACTGCTTGTGGATGTCAATTGCACCACCAATCTTTAAGCGCCTAACAGCCCGCCAGAAACGCTGTGTCGGCAAGCCGGTGGCCTTATCTATCATACCTGCAATCGTGGCGATCTCGACCATAGTACGATGGATAAAGCGCCCGTCAGGCAGCGGAGTACCGACCCGTAGGCTGGCAAAATCAGTACGCGACAGGATCGCCTGCATGACCAGACTCTCGGCTTCGCGCGCTTCTGAGCGGTTTTGGCGGGGTTTGCCGGAGAGCTTGTTGATCTTGCCGCTCAGGTTGGCCAGGGTGGGCAACAACGATGGCTTGGCGTAATAGTCACGCACCTTGTCGATCAACGTTTGGATAAAGTGCGGCAAGGGTTTCCTGGTCTCTGGCTCGCTGAACTGGTGCCAGGCAGGTGATGCAGGGCGATGGCCGCAGCGATTGCCGGAGCCAAGCCATTGACCTGGATGCGGGTAATGAGCTCGCCCCCACATATGGGGAGAGGTAGTGTCCAGCTCGCCAGCAGACGCAGGTAATGCTAAATGCAGCACCCTGAACCCCATGCAGCGCAGGGAGGCACAAGATCTGGGACACTATTAAAATTGCAGCACTGCAATTGTAGCCATTCCATTTCGCCACTCCAGAAGGTTAAAAACCCCCGCATTGAGCTGTGCGAAAGTGCAGCGGCTTGCACAAAAATATTGAAGTGCTATTATTGCCACTGAGAGTTCACACGAGCCGTCTCTGTGCGGGTCGTGAAAAAAACCGGTTGTCTTGATCCGCTGGTTAATTCTTTATAAGAACCTCCTTAATGCTGCGTCTTTGCTTGTGTTGGGTGGTTTTTGCTCATATATAGCCCGCTGGGGTGGTCGCCAAACTGACCCCAGTGGGTTTAATTTTTTTCTGATGTTTCTCTGTGTTTTGTCAGCTCGCTCTGTATCTTCTCGAACTCTTGGATTGACATACACACAGCTAATGGCCGCCCGGCCTTCATCACAACAAGCCGATCTTGCTCACCCGAGGCCAGCAACCCCATGTAATGGGTATATCGACGTGACATGTCGGATGTAGACACCGATTGATCACTGCGTTCGATCAATGCCGCACTACTTTTCATTTCCGTTCTCCCCATCACCATGGTGCAGGCCCGTAATACACCCATGAGTATATTCAGAATTTCTTCCGAGATCCAATGATCTTGTTTGGATCTCGTTTTGGATCACACGTTTATCGCTCATCTTCCATTTCATAAGCGCGCCTCTATCTCCTGCTTCATGGTCACCGGCAGCGTCAACCCATACTCTGTGGCCAACTTATCCTCAAGACTTTCAAGAGTGGGCAACACCAACTCATTGGCGACCGTTCTGCATATTGCAACCCAGTCAGCTAGATGCGCAGGCACAAACCCCCTCCTCAGCGCCAACTGCATCAAGGCATAGTTAAGCCAGTAAGGGTTTTTGTTCGTCCTGTTGTACAACAGCGCGGTCAGATCGCCATGAGACAGCACCTCCCTGGTCACAGCAGTGCTTCTCTTCCCTTCCTCGATGAGCTCGCATGCTAGCGCCTCTTTCCCCCACCATCCCCTATATTCTGGGTGCCCCCATAAGTATGCCAGGAACACCCTGCAAAAAAGTTTGCCCTCCTGTAAGAGGGCATCTTTATCGACATCAGTTTTTTTTCCAATGCCCATCATTACTCCTACTGGATTTGGCGGGCGTTATGCCCGCCACCCTCGTTATTTATCCAGGCATTTATTGAGTAACCACCTGAGCTTTATTTGGTTCTCGTAGTCCAGTTTGAAAGAAATTGCATCACCATTTGCCTGCATAAGCTTGATAACTGCAATACCATCAGCGCCCGCGCCTTTTATTGTTGATATAAGCTTTGCATCATCAAGTTCAGATGTCACTCCATCATCCCATATACCATCGATGATACTTGGCGGGAGAACCTCTCTTTCAGATGATATATCATCCTCATCAGTCCTTTTTTTGACTTCCCCCTTCCCCTTTCCACCTGGGGAACCAGTATCTTTGCTTTCTTTACCTTTCTTTTTTTCTGCTTTGGGTTTATCTGGATTCTTGATATCAGAGACCAAGTCCTTTAAATACTTTTCAGCATTAACAAGCTCGCCAGATTTTATTTTTTTAAGGCTGTCCGTGTATGCGCCATCATCAAGTCTAGACAGGTCTATTAAATAACCAAGCGTATTAATGTTTGTTAGCTGTGGCGTTATTTCCTGTATCTCCTCATTTGCGGTGAGAAGTTTTCGATAGCGACTTATTTTGGTCTCATTAAGGCCCAGCATGACTGCGGCCTCTTTGCCCGTAAGTGATGGCTCAAAGTCATTCATATACCGCTCAATGGAACGCGCAATATCCATCGGGTTCATGCCAACGCGACCAATGTTCTCGAGTATTTGATCCGCGAACACTTGGCGAGTATCGCTATTTACACGGAGATCCTCTATCACCGAAGGAATGAACCCCCACCCCAGCCGACCAGCAACGCGCCACCGCCCCTCGCCAGTCTTGATAAGATAATGCCCAGGCATGTCAGCTCGAGGAATGACTGTGATTGGCTGGAGGATTTTACCAGCCCCTTCAATCTTAGCCTGCAGCTCATCCAGCTCATCCTCTGCCCATGTTCTTGGTTGCTGCGGATCTGGATGCACCCTATCCAAGGGCAAATCAGCAAGGGATTTGCCATCACATGCCCGAGGGATAAACATATCTTCGTTTGGGGCGCTCCCGCTTGACGCTTTGTTCTGACCGGAACCAAGCAATGAGATACCTTTTGCCATCTTCCAGCCCTCACCCATTCACTTTTGATTTGATTCGTTCAACTAATGCAGCTGTCAGCGACAAATACTCTGCTGTCGCTGGGTGCGACTTGTTGAAATCAAGCACAGACATACCTGCGCCGTATGCTTGCTTTACCATTGTGGTATCACGCACCGTTTCGGCCATCAGTGGTAAATGTTCAAATGCACCTGTTAGCTCATTAATTACCATCGTAGACAGCTGCTCTCGAGTCTTAACCATGTTCAGCACCATTACGGCATCCAGTTGGCCAGCTCGCATCATTTGCCAGCGCTCAACAATAGGGGCAAAACCAGCTGTTTTTCGAATCACCACAGGGCTAGGAGTGATCGGAACTATCAGCATGTCGGCCATGGAGAGACTCTGCAGGCTCACTTTTTCCTGCCCTCCCAGCACCTCTCCACTAACAGAGCCAAAGTCGGGCGTCACGCCTGCAGTATCGACGATGATTACATCATATATCTGTTTGAATATCGGAATATCTCTGTGCAGGTCTTGATTATATCCGGCTCGGATATGGGGAAGTGTTTCTTTGTTTAAAGCTTCGCTAAATTCAAAGTTGCTAAGCGAACCATCTTTTTCGCCATCTATTAAGCAAACTTTCAGGCCATACTCACTAGCAAGAATACAGCCCATATTTAGAGCCACAGTCGTTTTACAAACGCCACCTTTGGGGTTGCAAATAACGAGGACAACACTGCGATTAAAAACTTGATTAGACATGTTTTATCTCCTAGTCGCACCACATAACCCGGTGCTCGGTCGTGGGCCAACCCACAGTGATACATGATACCAAAGCATCCACACCAGTCAATCACAAAACTAAACTTTCCCTAAACCTTTTTTATGGCTAGCTGTTACTGTACACTGATACTAATGATGAGGTTATAAAACCTAGACAAGTAAGGGATCGTTGATGGCTTCAGTTAAGAAAACGATGACTGATGAGCAGTTCTATCAAGCGGCACAAAGAACAACTCTGCGCCCTCACACAATAGCCATGGCTCGTGATGTTATCGTCAGGGGTATGACGCAATCACAGGTAGCCAAAAACTACTCCGTATCCAAGGGGGCTGTCTCGCAGGTAGTAAAACAAATATGGGACGCGCATATCCCACCTGGTTTTACATTTATCGCAGTGTCTTTGCCATTGAGCCTTGGAAAAAAAATAGAAAGACTGTCTCAGCTAACATTGGTCAATAAAGAGTACTTCGGTACTTTAACAACCGTCGAAGCAAACACGTTATTGCATTCATTACTGGATGAAAAAACCTTTTTAGATGACTAGTTAGTCATTTAAAATTTTTAATTATAGAGAGCAACTTGTCGAGGTGGGCAACTGCCGAACCGAAGGCCGTCCATCAGGGGCTTGCCCCCTGTGGGCGGGGCAGTTGTCCACGGAGATTCTTGTTCACTTAGGGCGATTGCAGTACTGCAATCACCCCACCAATCCGCTTAACATCCATCCCCCTAAGCATGCAAAAACAAAACTTACGACTCTCTGCTGATATTTTATGCTTACCGTGTTTTTCATCAAAGCGTCCACGACTTTAGATAGCAAAACGACAAGCGATACATTAAATAAAAACCCCATTACATTTAATATTAACCCCAATAAAAGCAATTGTTCTCTTGGGGATGCATCTATGTTTGGCGATACAAACTGAGGAAGGAACATCATAAAAAAAAGCAACGCTTTAGGATTCATCAGGTTGTTTACTACAGCTGTTTTATAGCAAGACCACGCGTTCCCAGACTGCCCCTTCCCCTTCTGATCAAGGCTTATCTCTTTTAAGCCAGCCCATGCAAGGTATAGTAAGTAGCATCCCCCCATGACCCTCATAGCTTCGAACGAGTAAGGCAGTTCCTTTATCACACCCGCCACACCTAATGCCGTTGCGATAGTTAACAGCACACCGGATGTCATATTCCCTAAACAAGCCCATAAACCAGCAGCCCTCCCCTTATTGATACTGAGCGAGCTAATCAGCACCATGTCAGGCCCAGGAGCCAGTAAAAGAGCTATTACAGACAAGATAAAAACAGGCATTACATTAAGATCTATCATTTCTTCCACTTTAGATTGAGAGCACGCGAGATCGGATCTCGGGTAGTGTACCCATCCCCCTGTGTTATTCTATCGCTCCTTTTTGTCGGTGCGCGAAAGGAGCGCATATGTTGAGTTATATCTCTACTGAGAGGGCTACACATGAACGATAGACACCAGGATGGCCTGACACACGAGTGTAAAGCACGGTGCGGTCTTGATGTTGATGAGGTTGCATTGAGCGCAGACATTCCTCGCAGAACCCTTTACAACTGGTGGAAAACGAAGAAACGGGTGATAGACCTCATTCTACTTGGTATCGCCTATGAGGAGATCTTGTCCAAAAAATGATTGATAAACACTCTATACCGCTTGCATTCTTGTGCCTATTTGGCACATGATATAGGTCACGGATTGACTGACTACGAGCGTGCTATGCAAATGAAAATATATTGTGTTGCCCAATACCTTCCCAAGAAGGGTTGCGAGGAGCGACTTTTTAATGCGCTAAAATCCCTTGAGGAGGGTTCCCGCCAAGATCCGGGTTGTATTCAGTATGTCACCACCAAAAGAGTAGCCAGCCCCTTCGCAGAGGGCAGTTGCCTACCTATCGCAATGAACGAGATCTGGGCCTCTATTGAGGATTTTGAATACCATTGTCAAACTGAACCAATTAAGGCTTTTTTTGAAAATGAGTGTTTATCTCAGAATGGTTCCGTAGAATCTTGGGATGTGAGTGTTTTTGAGGGCGAATAGCATTCGCCCCCATTAAGCTATTAATGCAACTCTTTGAGCTTATTCAAAAGATTCTGTTTTGCTTCCTCTCTTGTTTCGCCTCCAGCTAGGTTGTCTTGGTATATAGCAACCCAGTAATCAGAGAGGGGGCCTTTCTGTTCAGGTCGGTGAATTATCTTAATTTCACCCAATAATAATTTATCCTCATTCATTGCGGGGTCTCCTGTGAGCTTCGTTTGTTACGCATTATATGCGCTAACATGTATAGAGTGCAATTTCAGGCTTTAGTCATGGACAATACGATTGAGTTCTATCTAAAAAATCCAATTATAAAACATGATGTTGGAATACTCCTTGTCAAGGATAGCCAGCATCGCTTTGTTGCATCTAACAACGCCTTTTCAGTTTTTTCCGGCGTTCCGCCCGAAAAGATCATCGGCCTTAGTGATTTGGATATGCCATGGTCTGAACAATCTAAAATCTACATAGCCCATGAACAAGATATTCTTTCAGGTCTCAACTATAGCGTCATCGAACCATTGCCAGGACTTAAAAAGGCTAATCTGATTACCCAGAAAAGCATTATTTATGACCGTTTTGGCATACCGCAAGGCACTATTGCGACAGCACTCCCTCTTGATGCCGATGTCGAGTTTGGCAATCTTGCAGGTAGAAGCGACGCTATCAAGGTCGTAGATTATGGCCTTGGCTTGACAAAAAAAGAATCCATAGTCCTTTACTATGCGCTCAAGGGGTACAAACGCACTGAAGTTGCCGAGATGGCCCAATTGAGCACCTCTTCATATGATTTTCACATGAAGAACCTCAAGGCGAAATTCAAGGCAGACACAATAGAGCAACTCAAATCAGTCGCCTACGCACAAGGCCTTCATGATATTATGCCATTTATCATTAAGAGGTAAGCTGTTATTTTAAATGCAAAATTCAAACCATGATTAATTTTTTCATTTAAAAACCAAAAAAACCTCATCGCGCCACCAACAAGATATTTCTTACAAAACCTATGAAGTTCATAGGTTTTTTTTCGCCTCTTTTTGCACTCGTGATCGATTGTGGGAAAATATATTCGAATTTGGAATTTGAATTGAATTTCACGGTGAGCACGATGTCAAGCCATTATAAAGATACGAGCACAGTTGTTCAGTTGTCGGCAGCCCTTAATAAGCTGCTGACAGAGGCAGCTGCCCGTTCAGGGCGAACCAAAGTCCAGGAGGCTTCATTGAGGCTCCGAGACCACCTCATGCTTTTTTCAGATATAGCTACCGAAGGTAAGCGTTTTCCTGTCGATGATACAGATAAGTAGTCGTTCGGACACAGGGCTTCCTATAAAAGTCCTGTTTCGGTGCGACTTAGCATCGAGCTCAATATTTAACATGGAGTTAGCATTGTTATGATTTTATCTATTCCACAAACCACCCCGGTATTTCGCAGCACATTGCGATTTGCCGCCTGGACTGTTCTGGTTTTTCTACTTGTCCTTGTTTGCATGGATCATGTGCATGCAGCAGACCTGATGGCAGGCGGAAAACAAACGGTTGATGACACCTTCGGTAAAGATTCCACTCTGGCAAAATGGGTCATCATGGCTGAGATATTTGTTGCAGTCATTATGTATATCAAAACCAAGAACCTTATGCTTCTGCTCGGTGTTGCTGTCGTTATCGTGTTCCTCAACGTCGCATTCGGCATAGTTTAAAAGGAGCTCGTGATGGACTCGGACAACCTCGACAAATACCGGTTTCCGAAAACGCTGAGTGAGCAGCCCCGCCTGCTCGGCTTGCCATACGATGAAGCTATCCCGTCTCTCCCCCCACTCCTGTGGGGGGTATATGTCGGTAATTCACTCTTTGGCCTCGGTGCAGCGGTGGTTATCTGGCTGCTCATTAAAACCGTCAAACGAGGGCGCGGGTCTATGTGGTTATATAACCTGCTTTATTGGTATCTCCCAACGGCCCTCTTTCGCATCGCGTTTAAAGTGATACCAGACTCCAGTTTTCGACAATGGATTAAATAAACATGGAATTAACTGCCAGAGACTCCACTAATAAGGTGGTCGCTATTGTCGTGCTCGGGTTGCTCGTGCTGCTAACTCTGAGCATTGTCGCCAATAGTATTTTGGCGCTGCAAAACAGATATCTCTCATCCACTCGGGAGACCATTGTCACGCCAATGGCCTACGATGCGCCGTTTGTTATTTCCGAGGCAAATAGCAGCCCCGCCTATATGCAAATGATGGCGCTCAGCTTTATGGCCCTGCGTTTGAATATCTCCCCGGAGACCGTCGATACCCAGCATCAATTCCTGTTGGGCTACGTCAAACCCGGTGCCCAGCCTGATTTTAAGGTGACACTGGCGCAAGAGGCGCAGCGCATCAAACAAAACGAGGTCAATAGCGCCTTTTATCAAACCCAGTTCCAGGTCTTTCCCGCTGACAACCGCATCGATATTCGCGGTGTCCTCAAGACCTGGATTGGCAATGGCCAACCCAAAACCGACCTCAAGCATTACTCCCTGGTGCTCACCTATAAAAACGGCGTCACCAGCATCGTCAAATTTCTGGAGGTGAACGATGACAAACAGTAACGCCAGGCGGCACCTTGCCGGCATCACCCCCATGGTCTGCCTGTCCCTGAGCCTCGTGGCGGCCCACGTACAGGCATCCGCGGTCACCCTTACGTTTGCGCCCGGTGACCAGCTCAATCTCGCCATCAGCAACACCAATCCCAATATGATTGTGGTTCCAGGGGATCGCGTCGTGAATATCAGCAGTGCTGCCGGCATGCTGACCGACAAGAAGAACACCAAGGCCGGCGCGGTGTTCTTCTCTTCCCCAAGCGACAACAGCAAGCCCTTCACCTTCTTTGTCGAAACCGAGCTTGGCCAGGTGTTCTCTGTCAACGCCGCCCCCCGCAAGGGGGAAGGGCGCAGCTATCGCCTGATGCCAGCCACCCAGACTGCCAGACCGCTCGCCAAAGCCTGGGAAAGTGCCCTGCCCTATGAGTCCATGCTCATCGATCTCAACCGCGCCCTGATGCAAGGCGTGATGCCCGAGGGCTATGGCCCGGCCACCATCGACAAGGAGCTGCCGCTCTCTGCCTCCAGCCTCTATGCCACCCCCGACGCCGCCTGGGTCGGCAACGCCCTGCGGGTGGTGCGCTACAAGCTGGCCAACCCGCTCTCTGTCCCCGTTGCCCTGCGCGAACAGGACTTTTGGCAACCCGGCACCCGCGCCGTGATGGTCAACCCCCGCTACAACCGCCTGATTGGCGGGGCCTCTACCTATCTCTATGTCACCCGTACCCAGGAGCGCGCAGATGGCCAACGTTAACGCCCTGACCAAGCGAAACCAGATTGCGCTGTTTGTCGCCGTCTTGTTCGCGCTGGCCGCTGCCGTGGGCGGCGGCTGGTACATCTCGACAGCTGACAAGCGCAAGGCTGACTCCCTCGCCACCAAAGAACCGGTACCGGATATGACCGGGGTGGTGAACAAGACCTTTGATGACAAGGTGCAGGAAAGCGCGGTCACCGAGTTTCAGCGCGTCAACAAGGAGATGCGCGAAGAACTCGTGGCCATTCGCAAAGAGATGAGCATGCTCTCCCGTGAGCGCAATACCGATCAGCAGCGACTGGCCACCCTCGAGCAGGAAAACAGCGCCCTCAAGCTCACCTTGAGCGGCCAGGCAGGCACCCCGAACGGGGAACCCGTCCCGACCGCCGCAGCTGCTGCAGCCATGGCCGGGGCACCGGCCACCACAACGGGCGATATTCCACCCCCGACCCACTTTTACGCCGGCATGGGCACGCCGGTGCAAGGCAGCATGACCATGCACCCCATGGCCCCGATGCCCAACCCTGACGCCATTGAGTCGACCACCTTCAGCTACGACGATGCAAAAGCCAGTCTCGAGCCCAAGTACCCCTATATCCCGTCTGGCTCCTTTGCCAAAGCCATCGTGATTGAGGGGGCCGACACCAATGCGGCGGTCACCGGCCAGCAAAATACCGCCCCCATGCAGCTGCGCCTCATTGGCCATGTGCAGATGCCCAATGACCACGAATACGACCTCACCGGATGCTTTGTCACCCTGGAAGCCTGGGGCGATGTCTCAAGCGAACGGGCCATCGTCCGCTCTCGCGGCATCAGCTGTAAGAAAAATGGCGATGTCATCGACCAGAAGATTGCCGGCCATGTCTCCTTCATGGGCAAAAACGGGATCAAAGGCGAAGTGGTGATGCGCAATGGCGAGATCCTGGGCTGGGCCTGGGGAGCCGGCTTTGTCGATGGTATCGGCCAGGGGATCCAGCAAGCGGGCACCCCGGTGGTCGGCGTTGGCGGCAGCACCGCCATGAGCGGCGGCGACATTCTCAAGTCCGGGGTCGGCGGCGGCGCAGGCGCGGCCGGCAAGATGCTGAGCGAGTACTACATCAAACGCGCCGAACAGTATCACCCCATCATCCCGATTGGGGCAGGCAACGAGGTGACCATGATTTTTCAGGATGGCTTTCAGCTCGAAACCATCGAGGAGGCCCGACTGAAAAAAGCGGACAAACGCGCCAAGCCCAGCACCGAAGACAAACTGGCCGACCCTTCCGTGACCGCCTCCATCAAGGAAATGAAAGTCGGTGACCTGGTTCACCCCCCTATGGATTAACAAGGAAACCCATCATGAACAATCACACCTGGCTCGCCCTGGTCGCCGCCCTGCTACTCGCTGGCTGCGCCGGCACCGCAAGCGAATTTGAGTGCAATGCCACCACCAGTGACCGCTGTATGACTATGGAGCAGGCCAACGACATGGCCCGCAATAAGACCGAGGGGGCGCGGGGAAAGCCGGGTGCCGGCGCGTTGCCAGCGCTGGTTGAGCTGCCGGCACCCTCTGTCACCCCGCTCTCGGTACCGACTGCGGTGAAACCTCACTCTTCGGTGACGCCCGCACCGGTATCCGGGTTCGTGGCACCGGCCTCGTCATCCGCCGTCAAGGCCGCCAAGACGGGCCAACAAGCCACCTTCACGCCGGCAGCACCGGGGAGTACCCCTTTGCACACCGAGGCGCTGTGCACCGCGCCGCGCTGCGACTCCCTGGGCGAGGCCACCCCGCTGCGGTTGACCGACACCATCGCCACGCTCTGGATTGCCCCCTGGATTGACGATGCCGACGTGTTTCACCAACCAGGTCGCGTGTCGTTCGTCCTGACCCCCGGCACCTGGCAACTGCCACACCAGCTCAATTGAGGATCGCACGATGAACAACAAACCTCTGAATCCGTCCGCCCACTTCGTCATGCCGGATGCCCTCTTTGGCGACCCCCATTACAACCTCGCGGTCTGGGGCACCAGTGGCGCAGGCAAGACAGTGTTACTCCAGCCCATCCTGCAGCGTATTCGCGAACAGTTGGGACCGGTTAACGAGGCCGAGCTGGCCGCCGTGCAGGCTAACTGCACCCTCACCTTGCACATCAATACCACATACGGCGACGCATCTGCGCGCCGTTAATCCGGGGGAACAACATGGATCTCATTACCGCCACCGTTGACCGCCTGCGGTCAGCCCTCAAAAAACAGGATGGTGCCCACGCCGCCAACAAGGCGTTGAGCGACCTGCACTACCCGCAAGTGTCGAGCCTCCTGCCCTATCGCTACTACGATGCCGATTCCGGGCTCTATGTGAACAAGGGCAGCATCGGCTTTATGCTCGAGGCTCAGCCCCTTATCGGGGCCAATGAGCACATTGTCCAGGTACTCGATGACCTGGTGAAATCCAAGCTACCCCGCCAGGTGCCCCTCTCTTTTCACCTGGTCTCCACCAAGGTGATCGGCCAGCAGATTGATGATGGCATCAGCGATTTCAGCTGGCAGGGCAAACGTGCCGACCACTTTAACCGCATCACCCGAGCCTTTTACCACTGCGCGGCCAGGGGGCAGTTTAATAGCCCGACCAACCTCCCCCTGACCCTGCGCGATTTTCGGCTCTATATCTCCTACTGCGTCAAATCCAAGGCCCTCGACAAGAGCGCCATCACCGAATTGAGCCATCTGCTCAAGGTCGTGCGCGCCTCCCTGGACTCCGCCAAGATCGCCACCATGCAGGTCGATCAGTCGGCCTTCGTGAACATCATCAGCCAAATGGCTAACCACCGTCCCGAGCAGCTCTACGCCGCCAACAAGACGGCCAATCCGTATGATGAGCTCAACTTCCAGGTCATCGACCGCTCCACCGATCTGCAGGTCTATCCCGATCACCTGCTGCTGACCCTGGATGCCCCCAACGGCGGCAAATCACGCACCCGGATCATGAACTTCATGCTCGAGGAAAACCCCGATCTGTTCATGCTCTGGCAAAGCGGCGACAACATCTCCAACCTGCTCAGCCCCGACCTCAGTGTCGCCAGTCCCTTTGTGCTGACCATGACCCTCGAGGCAGAAGACCAGGTTCAGGCCCAAAACGAGGCGACCCGCAAGTTCTTTGACCGCGACAAAAAGGCGAACTCGCCCTACGGAAAAGTTTTTCCAGCGGTGGGCAAAGAGGCCCGTGAGTGGGGGAAACTGCGCGAGCGTCTCAACAGTAATTCCAGCTGCCTGGTGCGCTATTACTACAACCTCACCGCCTTTTGCGCTGACGATGATGATGCCGCGCTGCTGTGCGAGCAGCAGATCCTCAATACGTTCAAAAAGAACGGGATGCCGCTATACAGCCCGGTCTTTATGCAGATGCGCAACTACCTGGCCATGTTCCCGTTCTGCGCGGGCGAAGGGCTTTGGGAAGACCTCAAGTTGTCCGGGGCGACTCGCCGCGCCGAAAGCACCCAGGCGGTCAACCTGCTGCCGGTGGTAGCGGACAACCGCCTGAGCCCCAAGGGGCTGCTCGCCCCCTCCTACCGCAACCAGCTCGGGTTCCTCGACATATTCGATACCACCCTGGGCAACACCAACTACAACATGGCGGTCAGCGGAACCAGCGGCGCGGGTAAGACCGGTCTGGTACAGCCCATCCTGCGCAGTGTGCTCGACTCCGGTGGGCTGGTGTGGGTGTTTGACATGGGCGATGGCTACAAGAGCTTTTGCGAAAACATGGGCGGGGTCTACCTCGATGGCCGCTCGCTGCAATTCAACCCGTTTGCCAACATCACCAACATCAACGAATCGGGCGAGCGGATACGTGACCAGCTCGCGGTGCTGGCCAGCCCCAACGGCAATCTGGATGAGGTGCATGAAGATCTGTTGCTGCGGGCCGTGTTGGCTGCCTGGGGCGAGAAGCAGAAGCAAGCGCGGATTGATGATGTGGTCGCCTTTTTGAAAGAAGAGCGCGACGACCCGCGCTATGACAAGTCAGCAACCATCACCTCCCGCATAGACGAGATCATCGAGTTGCTCGGCAAATACTGCACCACCGGTATTTACGGCGCGTATTTCAACTCCGATACCCCCTCCCTCACCGACGATGCGCGGATGGTGGTACTCGAACTCGGTGGCCTGCAGGACAAACCGGCCCTGCTGGCGGCAGTGATGTTCTCACTCATCATTTACATCGAAGACAAGATGTACCGCACCGACCGTTCACTGAAAAAGGTGTGCGCCATCGATGAAGGCTGGAAGCTGCTCAACTTCAAAAACGAGAAGGTGGGGGCGTTTATCGAAACCGGTTATCGCACCGTGCGTCGCCATACCGGGGCGTTCATCACCATCTCGCAAAACATCAAAGATTTTGACGCTGACGATGCCAGCAGCGCTGCCAAAGCAGCCTGGGGTAACAGCGCTTTCAAGGTGGTCTTGAAGCAAGACACCATGGAGTTCAAGCAGTACAACCAGAACCGCCCCAACCAGTTCAGCGAGCTCGAGCGCCAGGTTATCTCGAAATTTGGCGATGCCAAACGCCAGTGGTTCTCGTCGTTCATGCTGCGCATCAACGACAGCTCCTCCTTTCATCGCCTGTTTGTCGACCCCCTCTCGCGCGCCATGTTCAGCTCAAACGGCAAGGACTTCGAGTTTCTGCAACAGCGCCGCGCCGAGGGAGCTGATATTCACGATGCCGTCTATGAGCTGGCATTACTTCGCTTCCCCGAAGAGATGGAGGTGCTCGAAGCATGGCAACCGTAACCACCGGGGACGCCAAGCGCCCCTTTCCCTGGCTCACGGCCACCCTGACCACCTTGCTGCTGCTCAACCTGGTGTTGAGTGGCTGGCTGCTCTGGCAACGCCCGCCCGCCATCGTGACCTTTGACATGAAGGCCACCCTGGATCAGTTCATGGAGCAATCCGCCAGCCAGCAGTTGTCCGAGACACAAAGCAAGGTGTTGGCAGAGCGCTTTAGCCAGGCGCTCGATGACAGTCTGTCTGCCTGGCAGCAACAGCATGATGCCCTGATCCTGGTCTCCCCCTCTGTGGTGCGGGGCGCGCCCGATATCACCCGGCTCATTCAGCACGATATCGCTACCAGAATGCGGGGTGCCCCATGACCCGCGCCTTTTTGCTGACACTGCTGCTCATCGGCGGGGGGGCTCACGCCGCCGACCTCGGCACATGGGGTGATCTCTACCCGATCACCGAGCCGAACATGCTGACCACCATCCATGACCGCCTCAATGCCATGCAAGAGAGCGGAGAGCTGGCCGAGCAACAGGAGGCATTCAAGGAGCGGGTGATCAAAAACAGCCTGCGCCCCGCGCCCGTCACCGGGCTCAAGCTCGCAAGCGAAGACAGCACCCATTTTGTGGATCCCACCTTCGTGGTCGGTCAGGACATTGCCGATCACCAGGGACGGGTGTTTGCCCGCAAGGGGGATAAGGTGAACCCCCTGGACGCCGTGCCCTTTGTCCAGACCCTCTACTTTATTGACGCCGATGATCCCCGCCAGGTGGCCTGGATGCGCCAGCAGCAACCCGCGACCCCGATCTACAAGGTGATCCTCGTCAATGGCGATATCCGCAAGGCAACCCAGCAGCTCGATACCCGCATCTATTTCGACCAGGAGGGGGTACTTAGCCGCAAGTTTGCCCTGACCGCCGTCCCCGCCACGGTGCGCGCCGCCCCCAACGGCAAGCGCCTGCAGGTCGACACCTACGCCCTGGAGCAAACACCATGATCACCCGCATGACGCTGACCCTGCTGCTGTGTGTAGCCCTGCACAGCGCTCCCGCTCGCGCCTCGGCAGTCGAGTGCGAGGGGAGATTTGTCAATCCCATCACCGACATCTGCTGGGAATGTTTGTTTCCGATCTCCATTGGCAGCATTGCAGTCTCTGCTGGCTCGCAACCGGATACCAGCAACCCCTCGATGCCTATCCAGATCTGCCCGATGGGGATTTTTTACCGGGTTGGGCTCGCCATCGGTTACTGGGAGCCAATGGCGCTCACCGATGTGACCCGCAGCCCCTATTGCCTGGTGAACATGGGTGGCATCAGCCTCGGCGTTGGCAAGGTCGGCACCGGCACAGCCGGCCAAAGTGACAAGGATGTCGCGGGCGCCTTCTACCATGTCCACTGGTACAAATACCCCCTCACCTACTGGCTCAACATCATCACCAGCATGGGCTGTCTGCAGGGCGGGGACATGGATATCGGCTACCTGTCCGAGCTGGATCCGACCTGGAATGACTCCTCTATCGCGCTCATTTTAAGCCCCGAGGCGATGCTGTTTAACAACGTGATTGCCCAGGGGGCCTGCGCTGCCGATGCCATGGCCAGTGCCTTTGGCAAGCCCATCGATGCGCTCTTTTGGTGTGCCGGCGCGCACGGCTCCATGTACCCCTTCACCGGCTACGTCAGCAACGAGTTCAGCCCCATGCAGTCCTCCATCCTGCTCTCCGAGCGGATGGCCGCCAAGCTGCACCGTCAGGGGATGGTGATGAACTCCATCGGCAAAGACCGGGCCGTCTGTTTTGAGTACCCCTCGGCCATCGTCCCCAAGGAGCGCTGGCGTTATCAGATGGTCAACAAACACCCCGATGTGGCGGCGTGCCACCCCTTTGGCCGCACCACCACCCGCTGGGGTACCGGCCACAACATGCCCAATGACCGAAAGAACTTCGGCTATCTGCTGTGGCGCAAACGCAACTGTGTTTTTTTGTGAGGAGCCGCCGATGAGACCCTATTTGCTTTGCGCCCTGTGCACCCTGCTGGCCATGCCAGGCGAGGCCCGCGACATGAGCGCCACCGATACCCAGCGCTTTATTGACGAGCTGATTGCCAACCCGCCCGCCACCGAGCAGGTAGAGGAAGCCGCTGCGCTCGCGCAAGCAGCCCGGCAACGTCAACAGCCCGAGCACCGCCAGTGGGCCGACCAGCTTGCGCGCCAGCGGGCGCAGCAGGCCAAACCCACGCCGCAAGCCCTGTACTTTGTCTCCTTCTCCATCCCCGAGGAGGGGCTCAAGCGCCTCATCCTGGATGCAGATACGTTCGGCATCCCCGCCACCCTGCGCGGCATGGTGAAGGGGGACATGCGCGAGACCGCCAATGCCGTCCTGCGCCTGGTTAACGAAGACAAGCGGGGCGGTGTCCAGATTGACCCCGACGCATTTGGCACCTACGGCATCAACGCTGTACCCGCCCTGGTGGTCACCTGCGATGGCCGCTATGACCGCATTGCCGGCAACCTCGCCTTGCGAGAAGCCCTGACCAAAATCACAGAGTCTGGCGATTGCGCCAACACCGCCAAGGCCATCCTGGCCGCCCATCCCTAAGCAAGGAGCGACACCCATGACGACACAACCCACCCACCTCTGTTTTAACCAGGCTATTCGCGAGGAGTACCGCAAGTCTGAAAACGCGTTCGACCAGATGAAAAACATCGTCCTCGGCGTGTTTCGTTTCACCACCACCTTTGTGGTGCATGCACTCGCGACCCTGGCGGCCTGGATCTTATGTCTGCTGAGCATGGCCCCCGACACGCTCCCCCCCCTCTCCCCGCTGATTGAAGCGCGCGCTAGTACCTATCTTGATGATCGTGCTCTGCCGCCGATGCAGGCCATGCCGCTTGATATCATCCAGAGGGCCGAGGAACCCACGGCTGTATCTGACATCGACGCAGTGTCCGAGCCTGTCAAGGTGCAGCGTCCTTATCCCGAGTCCTCATACATCGCGAGTCCGCAAGACGAAGCGCATGCCCTGCTGAAAAACTTGCTACTGAGCGCCGTACTTGTCGCCTTCTTGGTGGGCGTGACATGCAACACCGGTCGTTTCACCTGGGTGTATCACGACCGCGCCTGGGGCCGAGTCCATGCCGCGCAGCAGCAACGTGAACTCCTGGAGCTCTGCCAATTGGCCGCCACCGAGGCGTTGGCACAGCATCGCGAAAGCACGTTGATCAAGGGGCAGGAGGTAGCATGACTCAATGTCGTCTGCTCTTGACGCTGTGGCTGGCCAGCATGTTGCTGGCTACCCCGGCCTCGGCCAATGAGCAATACAACCAGGGCAGCGAGTTTGCCAAGGGCATCAAAGGCCAGGAGCAGGCGGCCATCGGTGGCTTTGACCCGGCAGGTGCGCTGCCCAGCTACACCAGCGCACCGCCTGAGTCAGGCTATTACGGGGGCGTCACCAACGCCTCGACCGACCTCACCTCACAAGGTAATGCCGCCTTAAACCAATCGGAGGTCGGCAAGACCATCACCGAGTCCATCCTTAACACGCCGGCAGGCAACAAACCGAGCATGGATGCCCCTTTCATCTCGGTGGGCACCGATGCCCAGGACAACGCCGAAAGCGTAACGGACGGGAGCTTTGACGGTTGTGTCGAGCAGGAGGTGACCCATACCGAGTACACCAACCATGTGTGCTCGCGTGATACCCAAGTCGATCAGTATTGCGAGCGCAGAGCCTCCATACAGGGGGACTACTCCGGGTCAGCCAACAAAGAGTATGTGATTGACTCCTGGCAAATGACGTACTCTCCAACAAGAGTAGGTTCACCTTATGTTGAATCGATAATGAATATCACCTTCCCGTCACCATTTGAAGGCGAGATAATTGGTCTTCGTGCTCAGATACTGCCTTGTGAATGGGGCAACCCTTGTCCATTCCTTTATTGGGGTGAAAGTCTTTATCTTTCAGGAAGGCAGCTTTGGACTTCTGGAGCAATGAGCTCGATTGTAAACCAGCCTGCTGGCGCTGAATTAACTAGCGCTTATGGTGTAAAAGTAAGTAAGGGCGAGACCTTTAATTTCGCAATTACTGCCAATTGGGTTTTCATGTGTGATAGCTGTGATGAGCTAGCCGCAATGTACCAAGGTGCCGCAAAAAAACTACCGGCTATCAGGCTTGTTTTTTATATCAAAAACCGATCTTTTAACCCTTATATTTCATGGTCTGAATCCTGCCCATTTGATAAATCGGAAGGTGGACTAACAAAATCCGAGTGCATTGAGCCAGGTGGCAACAGAACAATTTGTGTCGATGGTCAGCCATATACAATGTACAGCGATTGCTGGGCTTATAAAGATACCTATTTAACCCAAGCCCAGAGTGAAGGATCTTGCCGTGAATATATGAATAACCCGGCGTGTACCATCGCCAATCGTCAGTGTGCCTACACCCTCGATGGCTTCTGCCTGCATGAAAACCTGACCTACTCCTGCGAGCACAAAACCACCGGTGCGGGAGTCATGTGCGGTGGCACGTTCTTCTGTAAAGACGGCAGTTGTGCCCAGTCTGCTGCCGGCAAAAACAACGCCTTTCAAAAGGCAGTGTCACAACTGGCCGCCGTCGCCGCAGCTGGCAAAGACGTGGCAGAGCTCAATGGCGCGGACGTGCGCGCATTCACTGGCAAGGCCCAGTACTGCAAGAAGTTCGCAGCTGGCTTTAGCAACTGCTGCAAAGATTCCGGCTGGGGCCAGGATGTGGGGCTCGCCAGTTGCAGCAGCGAGGAAAAGGCGCTCGGGGAGGCCCGTCAGCGCAAGCTCACCGTCGATATCGGCGAGTTCTGCAGCAAGAAAGTGCTCGGCGTCTGTGTCGAGAAAAAGCGCTCCTACTGTGTATTTGAGTCAAAACTGGCGCAGATCGTCCAGCAACAAGGGCGACAGTGGCAGCTCGGCGTCGGCTTTGGTGGCGCATCGTCACCTGATTGCCGTGGGATCACCATGGATGAGCTGGAAAACATCAAGTTTGACCACCTCGACTTCAGCAACTTCTACGAAGACCTGCAAAACGGCTCCGCTGTCCCCGAGGACAATGCGCTGATCCAGCGCGTCCAGCAGCAGATAAAAGACCAGGTGAACAACCAGGCAGGAGGCACAAAATGAGCCTCAAGATCGGCAACCTGCTGCAGACATCAGGCTGGGCTCCGAGGGGTGGCATCGTTTCGCCACACCGAGCGAGCCAGCAGGCAAGCGTAGCGCGCCAGTGGGCGGCACGGCTCGGGGCCGTGCTGCTGCTGGCCAGCCCCCTCCCGGCGCTCTCGGCGGTGCTCGAGTATGCCGACCCGCAAGGATGGCAGTGGTACAACGAACCCCAGGACGATGAGGAGGAGACCCAGCAGGCCAGCCCGCAAACACCCGCCCCTCGTTCGGCCACCGAGTTGAAAAAACAGCTGCAACGGGCCACCGAAGAGGCCAAGGATAGGGCTATCTTGTTTAGCTCGCCCGATAATTTTGCCAAATACATGCGTTGGCAAAACTTTTGGACAGACCGCGCAGGGGCATTTACCCAAAGCGCCAAGCAAGCCATGCTCAAATATCCAGAGCTCGATTATAACCTGCGTTATAGCTACTATAACGGCACCGTTGAAAAGCAGATGGAAATAGACCGCAATAAAGAAAAGTCCGCCATTGAAAAAATAGCGGACAGTCATGGTATTTTCTTTTTCTATCGAGGTAACATGCCCATTGATAATTTAATGGGTGGCGTTATTAATAATTTCGCAAAAGATAACAAGCTCAGCATCATCCCTATTTCCGTTGATGGCACCATCAGCCCGGAACTGCCCAATTCAAAGTTAGACAGCGGCCAAAGTAAAACCATGGGGGTGAAATTCTTTCCGGCGCTGTTTTTGGTTAACCCAAAAAACGAAACATATCAGCCGTTGGCATACGGGTTTATTACCTCTGATGCCCTGTCAAAACAGTTTTTGAATATCGCAACCGACTTTAAAGGTGAGTATTGATGGACACATTGTTTGCCCGTGACGGGATGTCACCACGCACTCCCCCGCTTGCCAGGCGCACCATGCTGGTCGCCCTGCTGCTTGGCAGCATGACCACCCAGGCGTCAACCTGGGATGAGATTGCCGCACTCGACGCAGCCAAGCAGGCACCGGCAGCGGCTGCACCAGAGAGTGCCCCCTCTCACACCCCTTTTATCCTCAGTGATGGCCGCCGTGTGCGCGCCGAGGACTGGAAAGTGGTGTTGTTCATGCAATCGACCTGCAGCTATTGCCATCAGTTTGACCCCCTCCTCAAGGCGATCAGCGAGCAGACCGGCATTGGCGTGTTCCCCTACACCCTGGATGGACGCGGCGATGCGGCCTTCCCCTCGGCACTGACCGCTGGCCCCGATGTCATGGTGGAGTTTTTCAGCAGTGGGCTCCCCATCGCCACCCCGACCACCTTTTTGGTCAATGTCCACACCATGACCACCTACCCCCTCTTCCAGGGGGCCGTCGACCAGGCGGGATTCATGTCCCGCCTCGATGAGGTGTTTCAGATAGCGCTTAACCAGGGAGTACCCCATGGCCAACAGTAAACGGCGAGCCCTTGCCATTGCCCCCTTGCTGCTCGCAAGCGCGCTGGCTCATGCCGATGTCAACAGCGACCTCAACCACTTCTTTGGCAAGCTGGGGTTCGAGAGCAACACCACCATGCCCCATGCCTGGCAGGGGCAGGCTGCCGGTTATGCCAGCGGCGGCTCAATCTATATGCGCACAGCGGTCAAACAGGTGCAGCTGGTGTCCATTCAAGTACCGAGCCTCAATGCTGGCTGTGGCGGTATCGATGCCTACCTGGGGGCCTTTTCCCATATCAACGGCGACCAGCTGCAGCGCTTCGTCAAACAGATCATGGGCAACGCTGCCGGGTACTTTTTCGATCTCGCCCTGCAAACCACCGTGCCGGAAATGAAACAGGCGAAGGATTTTTTGCAAAAGCTCGCCTCTGACGTCAACTCCATGAACATGAGCTCGTGCCAGGCAGCGCAGGGCATTGTCGGTGGCCTGTGGCCCAAGACAGCCGTCAGCCAACAGAAAATTTGTCAGGATATCGCCGGGGAACAAAACCTCTTCAGCGACTGGGCCGCCTCCCGCCAGGGCTGCACCCTGGGCGGCCAATATGGCAGCGTCACCGACAAGGCCAGCGACAAGATGAAAGATCAGGTACTTAAAAATAAAAACCTGATGTGGGAGTCCTTGAGCAAAAACACCATGTTTAACAGCAACCGCGAGCTCAAGGAGTTCGCCATGAGCCTGACCGGCACCCTCATCTTTGATGCAACCGGTAACATCAAACCCCTGGTGGCGCTCACCACCAACGAGGACATCATCAAGTCGATGATGAACGGCGGCACCGCCAATATCTATGCCTGCGACACCACCACCCTCTGCCTCGCCCCGACGATTAAGCCGGTCACCATCAGCGAAGCAAACTCCATGAATGGCCAAGTGAAAAAGCTGCTCATCAGCATTCAGAACAAGGCCATCTCTGACACCCCGCTGACCGAGCAGGAAAAAGGGTTTATCAGCTCCACCTCCGTGCCGGTACTCAAGTACCTGGTTGACCCGCAGTCGCTGGGGGTGGCCAACACCCTGCTCTACCAACTGTCCGACTACATCGGCTACGACATCCTGATGCAGTACCTGCAGGAGCTCATTCAGCAGGCCCGGATCATGCTCGGCAGCAGCAACTACCCGGAGCCAGCCATCGAGCAACTCCACAACAGCCTTAACCAGGCCAGCCAGAACATCGCGGTGCTGCAATCGCGGGTGCAGATCAACCAGAGCGCCCTCATGGTGGTTGACCGCCAGATGAGCTACATGCGCCAGCAACTCTCCAGTCGCCTGCTGGAACGCTATCAATCCAACTACAAATTCGGGGGAGCCGGTTCCTGATGGACGCAATCTATGTCACCACCGGAGGGGGCCTGTTTCGGGACTCCCTCAATGCCGTAGCGGCATTCACCATGTCCAGTAACTGGGCGGCCATGCTCTACATGGCCACGGTGCTCTCCATTACCGTGGCCGCTGTCGCCTACATTCGCACCCATGACCTCACCACCATGCTCAAATGGGTGGTGGCATTCGTGATGGTCAGCGGCGTGTTGCTCGGGGTCAAACGCCCGGTACAGGTCATTGACATCTCAGACCCTGCCGGGGTTTACCAGGTGGACAACGTGCCGGTCGGGCTGGTGTTACCGGCCAGCCTTATCAGCACCATTGGCCACGGCGTGGTCGTCGCCTATGAGACCGTGTTCCACCGCCCGGATGCCCTCACCTACAACAAGACCGGCATGCTCTTTGGGGCAAGCCTGGTGGGTGGCAGCACCGATTTCGCTTCAACTGACCCGATTATCGCGAGCCTCTTCTCCGACTATGTGCAGAACTGCGTAGTCGGCGACATGATGCTCAACCACAAGTACAGCCTCGAAGAGCTGATGCGCAGTGAAGACCCCTATGCGTTGATCTTCTCCCGCCCCAGCCCCTTGCGCGGCGTCTATGACCAAAACGGCAACTTCCAGACCTGCCAGTGGGCGGCCTTGCAGTTGCAAACCGCCTTGAACGTCGACACCAATCCCGGTGGCAACACCTGGACTTATTACGTGCGTAAACTCTTTGGTGGCCGGCCCAGCGCCACAACCTTGTTTGGCACCATGATGGGGGACAGCTACAGCTACTTCTATGGCGGCGGGCAAAGTGCCAGCGAGATCATGAAGCGCAATGTCACCCTCAACGCCCTGCGCAAGGGGATTGTGAGTTACAGCGCCCGCAACGGCGACACGGCCAGCCTTGTCAACCTGTCCGAGGAATCGAGCTTTGCCAAGCTGCGCATGTCCCAGGCAACAGGTGCCAGCATCGCGACCAAGACTCTGCCAACCATGCAAACCATCCTGTTTGGCATACAGATTGGCCTCTTCCCCATCATCATGCTGCTGGCCATCACCAGTTTGCTCACCGTCGATGTACTCAAGAACTACGTGTTCACCATCGCCTATCTGCAGACCTGGCCCATTTTGTTCGCCATTTTGAACAACGCCATGAACTTCTACCTCAAGGAGACCACTCAGGGCTTCAACGTCACGCTGTCGAGCCTGTCCCAGGTGCAGCAGCAATTCTCTGACATTGGCACCACCGCAGGCTGGCTGGCCCTGTCCATCCCCTTCCTGGCCTATGGCATTGTGAAGGGCATGGGGAGCGCCGTCTCCCAGGCCGGCAGCTATCTTGGCAATGCCCTGCAAAGTGCATCCACCCAGAGTGCGAGCCAGGCCGTGGACGGTACCTGGGCGTTTAACAACATGCAGACCGACAATGTGACGGGCGGAAAATGGGATACCAACTCCAGCTATGCCAACGGCCAGATGACCGCGCAGACCAACAACGGGGCATTGGTGACTCAGACAGCCGGGGGCGGCAGCGTCTATAACTCTGCGCCCGCCATGTCCAAGCTGCCGGTCGACATCAACTTCGGCAAGGCCATGAGCAGTACGGCGCAGCGGCTTGCCAGAGAAAGTGAAACCCAGGCCGAAAGCTCACTGGCCGGTTATAACCATGCGGTGAACAGCGCTTATAACCAGGCCAAGCAGTTCTCAACCCAATCCGGCAACAGCAGCACGCTGACCTCCGGGGCCGACAGCAGCCAGGCGACCACGCAAAGCCAGGGTGCAAACATGATGCTCTCTGCAGCGAAATCGTATGCCCAGCGCAACAACATCAGCGAACAGCAAGCATTTAATGAGCTTATGGACAAATCCACCCGAGGTGAGGCTCATGCAGGTGGGAAAGTGTACGGACGTATGGATTCCGACCGAGCTATCGTTGGTAAAGTGGCCAGCTTGGCTTTTGGGGTTTCTGGTGGCGGTGAGGTATATGGTGGAGTAAGCGGTTCTGCAAGCAAAGGGTCCACCGACAGCACCAATCAGGGTAGTAACCAGAGCCGCGACCACTCCTCTGATCGCTCCAGTCAAGAGCTCAACGACTTCCGTCAGGGCAAGGACATGGTGCAAAGCTACCGATCCAGCGTATCAGGCAGCCACACCGACAACACCGCCAATACCATGCTGGATCAGCTTGGCACGACCCTGAGCGTTGCCGACAGCCAATACAACCAGTACACATCCAGCCTCACTCGCAGTCATGAATACAGCCAGATGGCCTCCACGAGTGACACCGCCAGTGCCAACATGCAGAGCAATTATGCGCAGGAGTTTGTGCATTACGTGCAGCAGCAGGCACCGGAAAAAGCGGATCAACTGCTGACTGACACCGCTAATCCAACCCTGCGCGCTGAACGTGAGCAGCTTGCCGGCCAGTTCATGGAAAACACCCTGCGCTCACGGGTAGAGGGAATGTATGAGCAGAGCCGAGAGGGTCTCAGCGATGGCATGTCCACCGTGAGCAACCCGACCCCACCTCAAGGTGGGGCAGCAGCGCAAGGCGAGGCGATGATTAATCAACGAGCTCAACAGTCAGGCATTAATAACGACACATCAGAACGAGTTAATTCATTAATCGGTGAAAATAATCAACGTATTTATGACGAGAGAGTGTCGATTGAGCAGCAAGGTGGTGTTATAATGAACGAACAAAAAGAATTAAAGTCAGACCATGTCATTGCGTCCGATAAGTTTAAAGAAAAACATTCAGAGGCTGTTGTTAATCAAGGTCAGAAAGACCCCAGTACCGCCGAAATGGAAAACCTCTTCAAAGAACATCTCAACAAGGAAAGCAAGTGATGAACATTTCCAGAAAAACCATAGAAAATGACACCGCACTCATTTTGGAAACCATTAAAAAAGAGGATGCAGATATCCCATCATTCCTGTCTTGTGCAACACCAGGACTTGTGTTCATGTCCGGATTGACGCTATGGCAGCTTTTTATTGCTTATCCTTTTTTAGACGAAGGAAAGATGACAAGGATATTTTCTCTAGGTTCGATTGGCTTTTCCTTTTTTCTTGGGTTTCTTGTTTTCCTTTCACTGACTAACCTAAGAGGAAAATACCTATCCCTCCCCCAAAAGGTGAAAGATGAAAGCATAATAGTTGGACTCATAACTAAAAAGTCCGCTTTTTATGCTTGCACCTGGCTTTCAATAAACGTACTCACCGGACTCATAATAAAAGCTTTCGCCATCGAGGCTATTTTTTCCTATGTTGTACAGTTTTTGTCACTACTGGTGATTTACTTTATCGCCATTGTCGATTTGGGGCGATACGACCTCGCCCTGTTGAGCTCCGCCATTAAACAATGGCGGGAAGGTGGGGATGTGGATGCCTCACTCCATAAACCGTAAGTCTTTACCAAAAAAAGAAGAGAGTAACGATGATGAAAAAAACAGTTCTGGCAGTGGTTACTGTCGCTATGTTCGGCCTGGCTGGATGCTCCGCCGTGCATACTGCTGTCACCAAACGTAACCTCGATGTCCAGACCAAGATGTCCGAGACCATCTTCCTTGAACCCACTGTTGAGCGCACCGTCTATCTGCAGTTGCGCAATACCAGTACCGAACAGAGCATGGCCGTTGAGCCAAAGCTGCGCCAAGCCTTGCAAAACAAAGGGATGGTCATCTCTAACAACCCGGATACTGCCCAATACTGGATCCAGGCCAATGTCCTCTCTGTCGGCAAGATGAACCTGCGCGATGCCCAAAACGCCCTTCTGTCCGGTTATGGGGCAGGTGCCATTGGGGCCGCAGCTGCAGCCAGCGCTGTCGCCTATAACAGCTCCTCCAACGGGGCCGCCCTCGGTGCCGGACTGGTCGGCGCGTTGGCCGGCGTTGCCGCCGATGCCATGGTTGAAGACACCAACTACACCATGGTCACCGACCTGCAGATCGCCGAAAAAGCCCCTGCCGGTGTCACCGTGACCACCAAGGATAATACCTCCCTTAAACAAGGTTCATCCGGTTCAAAAGAACAATCCAGCACCGCCACCGGTAATCGCCATAAATATCAAACCCGTATTGTGAGCAATGCCAACCAGGTTAATCTGGATTTCAAAGATGCCAAGCCGGTACTTGAAGACCAATTAGCAAACACCCTTGCCGGACTGTTCTGATTATTACCTGTGAATGAAGGGGAGGCCACTCCCCTTTTTTATTAAGGACACACCATGAGTCTCAATACCCGCAATATGACGCAGGGCGGTCAGGTCGCATTTATGCAACTTCGCATGTCCCTGCAAATCTTCAATATCATGACGTACTGGCTCATCATGGCATTCGGTGTCTTGACGATTGCTATTTTGTTTTTCCGCGTCAGCACCCAAAATATCATGAATGGCACCATCTACTGGTTTGCAACCACCCTGGTACCACTGCATAGCCAGATGATGAATCCGCCCACCTATACCATTCGCTATTATGACAAGGAGCTACTCTACACCACCAAGCAGATATTGGTCGATGCCTACACTATCTATTGTGGTCAGCTATTAAAAAACGAACTCATTATCGCAGCATCCGTCTCTGGCGCACTGGTGTTTTTAGGGGGCATCCTCTTTTTATTCTATCTGGGTCTGACAGGGAAACGGCAAAGCACCGATGAAATCACCGGGGGTCGAGTCCTTAATAAAAACCCCAGGCAAGTGGCGCGCATGATGCGCCGCAGAAAACAGGCGTCTGATATTAAAATAGATTCACTCCCGATAAAAAAAGACAGCGAAATACAAAATTTCGCCATGCACGGCACCGTGGGTTCCGGTAAATCGACATTAATGCGCAAGTTCCTCGACCAGTGCCGCCAGCGTGGGGATATGGTCATCATTTATGACAAGGGCTGTACCTTTGTCGAAGAGTATTACCAGGAAGGGCGCGATATCATCCTCAACCCCCTGGACACGCGCTGCGCCAACTGGGATATGTGGGAAGAGTGCCAAACCCTGCCCGATCTCGAAGCCGCAGCCACCACCCTCATCCCGATGGGTTCCTCGGAAGACCCCTTTTGGCAAGGGTCTGCCCGCACCATCTTTGCCGAGGGGGCACACCGCCTGCGCGGCGAAAAGGGCCGCAGCTACAACCTGTTCCTGCGCACCCTCCTGGCCATCACCCTCGACAAGCTGCGCGAGTTTCTGGCCGGCACCCCCGCCGCCAACCTGGTTGATGGCAAGATTGAAAAGACCGCCATCTCCATCCGAAGCGTGTTAACCAACTACGTCAAGGCGATGCGCTACCTGCAAGGTATCGAGCGCCGGGGCAAGCCCTTTACCATTCGTCAGTGGATGCAAAACGCCCGCGATGATGGCAACAACGGCTGGCTCTTTATCACCTCTAACCAGAAGCACCACGAATCGCTCAAACCACTCATCTCGATGTGGCTCAGTATTGCCGCTAACAGCCTGCTCTCGATGGGCGAAAACCGTTACCGGCGCGTCTGGTTCTTCTATGACGAGATCCCCTCCCTGCACAAGCTGCCGAGCCTTCCTTTTGTCATTGCCGAGGCTCGCAAGTTCGGCGGCTGTTTCGCCCTGGGATTTCAGTCCTACTCCCAGCTCGAGGAGATATACGGCAACAAGTTTGCAGAAGCCATGTATGACCTGCTCAACACCAAGTATTTCTTCCGCTCCCCTTCCGCTGCCGTGGCCAAATTTGTCGAGGAGGATATTGGTGAAACCGTGCGCAAGAAGTTCTCCGAGCAGACCAGCTTTGGTGCAGACCAGGTGCGTGACGGTATCTCTTTTGGCAAGGATGAGGAGCGCGTCTCCATCGTCAGCTACACCGATGTGCAGATGCTCGAAGACCTGGAGTGTTTCGTCACCCTCCCCGGTAACTACCCGGTGGTACGCATGGCGCTGGAGTTTGTGAAGAAAGCCAAGATCGCCGAAGCCCTGCCCGAACGAGACATCCAATCCAGCCTGGATCCCGAGGTGGATGAGTTGGTGGCGCAGCGCCTCAATGAAACCGGCAAAGTGTTTGATGGCATCCAGCCTGGCGTGATCGCCCAGGTGGTCGCCACCACGCTCGCCGCCGAACCACAGAGCGCCCCGAACCCGCCAGCGGCTGCTGATCACACTGCGCAAGCAACGCAACCAACGGACGCCCCACCTCCCCAGGCTGCCGCGACGCAAGCCCCGCCTGCCGGTCGTGATAAGGAGCTCACCATGCGCCCCCCGCTCCCCGATGGGGTCGATGAAAACGGGGTGATTTACGACGAGGATCTCTACGCCCAGTACCAGAAAAGCGCTCAGGTGAAAGACTCTGCGCGGCGCGAAGAGGTCAACATCAACCATCACCACCAGGAGCCGGGTGGTGACGAGCCGGAGTTCATGTAAATGCTGTCACTCTCTCCCATCAAAGGCAGTGCTGCCTATTACGCTGCCGAAGAAAACTACTACGCTATCGGCGAGCTGGAGTCAGTCTGGATTGGCGAGGGGGCCGAGCGCCTGGGACTCAGTGGCCCTATCGAGGGAGCCACCCTCGATGCCATGGCCCAGGGGAAACTCCCCGACGGCACCGAGCTCTCGCGCATCGTCAATGGCAAGGAGACCCACCGCGCCGGCTATGATCTGACCTTCTCCGCCCCCAAGTCCGTCTCGGTGATGGCCCTGGTTGCGGGGGACAAGCGCTTTCTCGAGGCCCACCACCGCGCCGTGGCCGTCGCCATGAAGGAAGTCGAGGCGCTGGCCAGCACCCGCATCATGACCGAGGGGGTCTCGCGCACCGAGGCCACCGGCAACATCGTGGCCGCCCTCTACACCCACGACACCTCCCGCGAGCTCGACCCGCAGCTGCACACCCACTCGCTGGTGCTCAATGCCACCTGGGCCGAAGGCAAATGGCGGGCGCTGAGCAGTGATGCCGCCCACATGAATACCGGGTTTGGCAAAGACATGTTCAACAACAAGCTGGCACTCGGCCAGATATACCGCCACGCCCTGCGCCAGGACGTCGAGGCGATGGGTTTTGAGGTGGAGGTCACCGGCAAGCATGGCTTGTGGGAGCTTAAAGGAGTGCCGACCAAGGAGTTCAGCCAGCGCAGTCAGCAAATCAATGAGGCTGTCGGCCCGGATGCCTCTCCCAAGTCCCGCGATGTGGCCACCCTCGATACCCGCAAGGATAAAGCGGTGGCCGACCCCGATCTCTTGCTGGCCGACTGGCGCGCTCGCCTCAACAAAGAGGGCTTTGACCTGCCCCTGTATCTTGCCAATGCCGATGAGCGCGCCAGGGACAGGCAACCTGTCGAGTCGTCCCCCCAGGACATCCAGCATGCAGTCGGCCAGGCCATCTCGCTGCTCTCTGACAAGAAGGTGCAGTTCTCCTACTCCGAGCTCTTGGCAGCCACCATCAGCCAACTCCCGTCAGAGCCGGGGCTGGTCAATGCGGCCCGAGACGGCATTGAGCAGGCCCTCGGTCGTGAGCGGCTTATTCCGCTCGATAAAGAGAAAGGTATCTTCACCTCCGACATTCACCTGCTCAATGAGCTGTCGGTCTCACAGCTTGCCAAGGAGCTCACTGCCCGCCCGCCTGTCGCCACCTTTCCAGCCCAGGCCCAGGCGCGCCACCGCCCTTATGCGGACGCCTACTCGGTACTGGCGCAAGACAAAGCCCCACTGGCGATCCTGTCAGGCAAGGGCGGGATGACCCAGACCATCGAGCGACTGGAGGATGCGACGCTCATGGCCCGCGAGCAGGGGCGGGAGGTGATGATCCTGGCCAGCGACAACCGCTCGGCCCAACTGCTCGCCCAAAGTGACACCCTGGCAGGCCACGTGGCCCCGCGCCATACCCTCAACGCAGATAGCGTGTTCACGCCCCACAGCACCTTGGTTGTCGAGCAGGCCGAAACCCTCACCCTCAAAGACGCGGTATTGCTGCTCGAGAAGGCTCGCGCCAGCGATGTACAGCTCCTGCTGCTCGACAGTGAGCGCAGAAACGGGGTGGGCAATGCCCTCTCGGTCATCAAACAGACCGGGGCCGCCCAGTATCGCTTCTACGATGCCCCCAAAATCCAGGCATCCGTGGTCAGCGAGTCGGACAAGGCCCCGCGCTTTGCCGCACTGGCCCACGACTACGTGACACGCCTGCAGCAAGGCGAGCAGGTGGTCGCGCAAGTTTCCGGGGCGCGTGACCAGGCCCAGCTCACCGGCGACATTCGCAGTGCCCTGCGAGAGGCCGGCCAACTGCACGGGCCAGATGTCACCCTGAACGTCCTCTCCCCGGTCTGGCTCGACAGCAAGACCCGCCATCAGCGCGATACCTACCGCGCCGGCATGGTGATGGAGCAGTGGGACGACAACAGCAAAACCATGCATCGCTACCGCATCGAGCAGGTGGCCGATAAGACCCACTCCCTGGTGCTGGTTGGCGAGCAAGGGGCGCGCCAAGTGCAAAAAGTGCGCGCCATCGACAGCAGCTGGTCACTGTTTGAGAGCCAGCGCATCGAGGTAGCAGCCGGCGATACCCTCAAGGTGCTGGGCCGTGAAGCACAAGGCGAGCTCAAGGCCCAGCAGACGCTGACCGTGACGTCAGTGGAGGCCGGGCAATTGCGCGTCGAGACGCCCGCCGGGGAGCTCACCCTCCCCACCGACCGGGCACTGAAACTCGGTCACCACTACGTCACCGGCATCGGCAGCACCGCCCACAAAGAGGGCACCGTCCTGGCGGCGCTCAGCGCCAGACAGATGACCGGCACCACCCTCAACCAGCTGGCCAGAAGTGGCAACGAGCTGCACCTCTATACTCCGCTCGCGCAAGACAAGGCCGAGCAGAAGCTCGGCAGCTATCCGCAGTTTCAGCTGGCCAGCGAAAAGGTCAAAGCGCACGGCCAGAGCGAGCAGCTCGATACCGCCATGAAACACGCCACAGGCAACCTCTTTACCCCGGCAGAGCAGGCTATTCACCTTGGTCTGGCCCAGGTGGAAGCCAGGGGCATTGTCTTTAGCACCCCGGACTTGCTCAAATCAGCGCTCGACTTTGCGCCATCCACCCCCGTTGAGGCCATCGCTACCGCCATCGACATGAAAGTGGCGCAAGGTGACCTCATGCCCGTACCAGGCAGCCCTGGCGATGTGGTCTCGCGCGCCAGCTTTGAGATGGAAAAAGCCATCATCGCCACCATTGCCGAAGGCAAGGGCGCCGCTACCCCCTACATGGACAAGGTACCCGAACAGCTGCTCAAAGGGCTCACCCCAGGGCAATCAGAGGCGACTCGCCTCATCCTTGAGAGTGACGACCAGTTTATCGCCATCCAGGGTTATGCCGGAGTGGGTAAAACCACCCAGTTCAAGGCGGTGCTCAGTGCCATCGACACCCTCCCCGCACAGCTGCGCCCCACAGTGGTCGGCATCGGCCCGACCCACCGCGCCGTGCACGAAATGCAATCCATCGGCGTCAAGGCCCAGACCCTTGCCTCGTTCTTGAGCGAAAGCCGTCAGCAGGCCATGGCCGGCGAGACGCCCGACTACCGCAACACCCTGTTCCTGGTCGATGAAAGCTCGATGATTGGCAACCGGGACATGGCCGAGTTCAACCAGCGCGTTGCCGCCAGCGGGGCCAGGGTGGTCAGCAGCGGCGACACCGCCCAGCTCAAGGCCATCTCATCGGGTGCCCCGTTCAAGCTGATGCAAGAGCGCAGCGCCATCGACGTCGCGGTGATGAAAGAGATTGTCCGCCAACGCCCCGAGCTCAAACCCGCTATCTACAGCCTTATCGAGGGCAACCTGGCCCGGTCACTGGCAGAGCGTGAAGCGGTTGCCCCCACCGTGGTGCCCCGCGACCCGCCTCTTGCGCCTGATGCCTGGACACCGGAACACTCGGTGATTGAGGACGCCAACCCTGCCGCCCTGGTGGTCAACGATTACGTCAGTCGCACCAGGGAGGCCCGCGATAACACCCTGGTGATCGTGCATCTGAACAAGGTACGCCACGAGATAAACGGAGCCATTCATCAGGCGCTGTTTGATAAGGGCCAATTAGGTAAGCAACAAACCACCCTCACTATCCTTGACCCGGTGCGCATCGAGGAAAACAGCCTTCGCAGCAGCGCCCTGGTGGCCGGCAATAACTTAAAGGGCATGGTCGCGGTGGTTGACCAGCAGTACTACACCTTAAGCGCCGTTGATACCCAGGCGGGCACCATGACCCTCACCGATGCCCAGGGCAAGACGCGGCTGCTCTCCAACGTCGAGAACACCGCCCATGACCTCGCTATCTATCAGCCAAGGGACATCCAGGTCAGTGAGGGGGATAAGATCCGCTTTACCCGCACCGTCAATGAGCATGGCCATGTCGCCAACAGCCAGTGGCAGGTCACGCGCATCGAGGAGAATGGCACCCTGGTGCTCAGCGATGGCAGCAAAGAGAAAACCCTGCGCCCAGGGCAGCAGCAAGAAGACCAGCATATCGATTTGGGCTATGCCGTGACCGCCTATGGCGCGCAAGGGGCCAGCAGCCAATATGCTATCGAGCTGCAGGCGGTCAAGGGCATCAACCGCAACCTGGTCACTCTGGCATCGGCCTATGTGCCCGCCTCGCGGGCCAAGGAGCACCTGCAGACCTACACCGACAGTATCGAGACCTGGCAGAAGATGCTGGATAAAAGCCTCAAGCAACAAGTCCACACCGCCCATGACGCCCTGGCCCCCAACCAGGGCAAGGGGGCACGGCTTGCCGAGGAACTCATGGGCAATGCCTCGCCGATGCGCGCCACCGCCCTGGGCCGCCATGTTCTGAAAAGTCACGCACTCGATGAGCAGCAGCACATGGGCAAATACATCGCCCCCGGCAAGAAATACCCGACCCCGCATGCAGCCTTCCCGACCTGGGACAACAATGGCAAGCCGAGCGGGGCCGCGATGGTGGAGCTGCGCCACCGGGCCGACCAGCCAGGGCCACGTCTGGCCGACGACTATCGACTGGTGAGCAACGAGCAGGCGGCCTTTATCGGGCTGCAGCGCGCCATCAACGGTGAAACCCGGATCGCCACCAGTCTCGATGAAGGCATTGCGCTTGCTGCCGCCCACCCGAAAAGCGGGGTTCTGGTGAGCATCAACGGCGACATGCACCCGCACAACCTGCAGCGCATGACTGGCGGCAAACTGCTGGTCACCGACAGCGATAAGGCGCTGGCCACTACGGATACAGGCAGCAGCGACGACACCATCAAACTGCCGGAGGATAAAGCTCAGCAGGAGGAAGCCAAACGCCAGGAGGCAGTGATGAAACAGGTGGCCAGGGAACACACCAAGGAGGCGATCCCCTTGCCGGATGACAAGGCAGTACCCCGTGACCCGGATGCCGAGCGCCTCAAGCAGGACATCAAGCAACTGGACAACGAGGCGGCCCTCAGTGACAGGCAGCTACGGGAGATCGCAGCCATCAAGGCAGCGGCCAGAGTGAAGTTCACCGCAGAGCTCAACGATAAGCTGGACCGACTGGAAAGGGATATCGTGAAAGAGCTGACACTGGGCGAATAACACACCTCCCCCGCCCAGCCGAAACCAGATCAACAGACCAAAAAAAACCACCTGGCACACAGGTGGTTTACATTTTGGCTCTTTGCATCCGAGGGAAGCCATGAGGCTGGTTAGCGCGTCAGCCTTGACGGGCAGCATAACACAGTAAAAACGCTCTTTGCAGTAGCGCTCTCGATGCCTTTCTCACATTGTGATCTTCAGAAACCACCACACGGTTAGCCAGCAAGTGCCGAATCAGCATCGCCCAGAAAATCCCCCAAGTAGCTGGTAGCCACCACCTCTACCTGCTCCCTGCTGCTGCTGCCTTGAAAAGGCCCATTCTTTGATTTGGCGGCCTTTTATTTGTCCCCGTAGTGAAACCGGCAGGCGACCACCGTAACAGTGGAGCCGGATACGCTGTAAACCAACCGGTGCTGCTGATCGATGCGTCGCGAGTACAAGGCAGGGTTCTTGTGATGGCGCAATCGTTCGGGCTTTCCGATCCCACTGAACGGGTCGACCTCGATGGCGTGTAGGAGCGCTCTTATCCGCTCGACCTTGTTCAGATCTATCCCCTTCCAGTAGGCAAAATCAGCCGCACCGTTTGTGGTGAAATTAATAGTCCACTTTGACAACTTCGCCGCGCTCCAACTGTCCTAATGATTCGTTGATGTGAGCCGCGTTCGCGGGATTGCTGAACAGGTAGATAGTCTCCAACATAGCCTCATATTCGCCAGCATCGACCATGACAATGTCGGGAGCATCGCGGCGCATGATGCGCACCGGTTCTGCGTTGTTGGTTACACGGCTCATGGTGTCCGCAAAATGCTTACGGGCATCCGAGAAGGTAACTGTGTGCATGATTTATCTCCTTGGCAATGGCTTACTGTCTGAGATTATGACACGTGTACCTGATTGCGTACAACACGTATTCACCCCTAGAGCAGTGGAACTTTCGGCATCAGCCTTGACGGACGCATCTTAATTAACCCAATGCTGAACTGCCCCCCCCCAATGCCAAAGGCTTGTTCGCTCTAATTTTTAGAAAACAACCTAGCTTTCCACTCATTAAGACTTCACAGTCTGTGTGACAGCATTTCACTCACCCTTCATTGTTCGTCAAGGAACAGATGAAGCTAGAACTTAAATGACAAACTTAATCACATAGAAATATATATGTCTTTATCTTCAACAATGCTGATCGAGCATCAGGATTTCGTTGAATAAATGAAAGTAGGCCAACCACACATCCACTTAGGCTATCCGCAACATTGTCAATCAATATGTATTGTGGTACAGATCGGCATCACAATATAACCAAAGGGATAGAAAACATTATGTCCATTGCCAAAATAAAAAACACACAAGATATTTTTCATGGAAAACACCTTAAATCAATGACTCAGGATGAAATAAACAGAACTGAATTTGTTTGTCCATATGATGAGTGCGAGATGCCGGCTATCCCTTGCGCCTACAAAGAAACAAACAAAGTGGAGTCTTATTTTAAGTATAAGAAACACCACCCAGAATGCGAAACAACACATAACAAAAAGGAAAAACATGCCGACTCGGAAGAAGGGCAGCAGGCCCCATTTTCCACATATATAAATGAACTCAGAGAGCCATCGACCATCAGTGCAGCAACGCGCAACCGTAGGGAGGCCAGTGCAAGTGCGACACAAAAAGAAAACAGCAATGATGGCAGATCATCAAAGTATATAGAGGCCGTAATTGACTATTACATAGAAGACCCTAGTCAGGCCAAGGTAAACCTCATAAAATTACCTGGAAGTAAAAAGAGCACTTACCAGAGTGCATTCCAGTTAATAACTGCCAATAAAGACTATAAGGGCGGGCATATCTTTTATTGTCAAATGTCATTCAATGAAAAACCTTATGAGTTAGAAGGGATTGTAACGATCACTCTTCTGCCATTTACATCCAAAGAAGAACGATTCAAGCTAAAGCTAAACACTCAAAGTTGGTCTATACAGAAAAAGTTCGCGTTCGATTTGTCAGTGGGCAATGTCCTAGATAATGCAAGGGCACATTATTATGAAAGTAAAAAATCTCCGACAAAATATCCATACATATTCTTTTTTGCCAAAGATGCCCCTAACAATGGATGTTTTTACGTGGAACACTATGAGTTCTTCTCTGTTAGATTTAGTGATAAAATATCACTGCCTTTTAACCAAGATGGCGTAAAAGGGAAGGTTGGTATACTTAAATCCGAAGTATCCGAAGTATCCGAAGTATCCGAAGTATCCGAAGTATCCGAAGTATCCGAAGTATCCGAAGTATCCGAAGTATCCGAAGTATCCGAAGTATTAGTGTACACACCACCAAACCCAGTCAATAGTGTACTTAGAAAACTCAGCTCAAAAATAATGCAAGGGTTTGGACTAATCAAAAAATGACCACACCATACCTAAAGACTGCTCAGAACTCCATTCTGAGCAGTCTTTATTTAAGCATTACTCATCATCAGTAGCAGGGAAAAACGGCTCCATTTTTTCTGCCACCTTTCTATCTATCGATGCTCGCAAAGAATCTTTTTCACTTTTATCCATATTGCCAAGCTTGGCAGTTAAGTGTTGGCTTAAAAACATAGACTCCAAGCTAGATTGGAGCAACAATCTATCAAAATCATCATGACCTGAGCTCGTATGCTCAGAGCGCCTTAAATTATAAACACGCAACCCCAATTCCAATAACATGCAGGCTTTACTGGAAAAACTGACCTCTGCTGGATTTGCTCCCGCCTGGATATCCTCCTCGACTAGCCCATGTATTTCATCAATACAATTGTGCTTAAGATAGACTTGAACTCTCGGCATATCATTGTTCCCTATTATTGTATTAATACCCTCATTCTACGCGAGAGTCCTGTTAGAGTCTAGCGGATGGCGTAGCATCAAAAATCACCAAAAGACCCGACTCGGCATGATGAGTTAATGCGGACTCCTCTTAGAGTCCCACAGGGTCTATCCCTAGTTTTTATGCGGCATGACTCTAATCGAACTCTAGATTGCACTCTATAGGGACTCTTATAGAAGTCCCTATAGACTCTAGTTTGTTTAGATCACACAAACAAACAACATAGGAGTTGTTATAAGCCGATGATTTTAAAGTGCATATCTGCAAATCAAAGATTTGCTACGGGTGTGGAGCTTTGGGGTTGAGGAGTAGGCTATCTACCAATATGGGATTTTGGCTGACTCGGTATATGCGCGCAGAGGGTGACGAGGGGATTTTTCGGCATCCGTTCGCCGGAAAATTTTCGAGTTATCCTCTGCGCGGCGTTTTTCATGGGGTTATCTTGCTCTGTGTGACTCTCTCGCCGATATAGGACAGGGTGACGGGGGAATTGTGCGGCATCAGTTCGCCGGGCAATTTGCTCGTTACCCTGTCCAGGCATATTAACGAATGAGGTTTACCTGGCATGGCTTGCTATCCAGTGGCAAAATGAAGGCATCGACCAGAGAGGGAGTGACATGAAAAAACTGTTTACGCTGATGCTCTTGTTATCCCATAACGTGAGTGCCGCCGATTGTTTCGATCTCGCTGGTCAGGCTTACCGTATCGACCCCGATTTGTTGCGGGCCACCTCATTTAGAGAGTCCAGCTTTAATCCTCGCGCACTAAATGTCGTCTCTGAGAAAAAATATGCCGTTGGCCTAATGCAGATCCACTCTAGTAATTTCTCCCACTTGGCACAGTTCGGGATCACCCCAGAGGGGTTATATCGTTATCCATGTTTAAATATCTACACTGGGGCATATTATATGGCTCACGCGATCAAACGCATGGGCTACAACTGGGAGGCCGTAGGCGCTTATTATGCCGGATTTTCCGCATCACCAGAGCAGGCAGCAAAACGCAAGTGGTATGCGCAGCGGGTCAAGGCCACTTATGAGGACATAAAAAAAGCCCCACGAAAGGGGCAAAATAACGTTGGTTAATACAAGGCATGTTAGTCTGTCGCTTGAAAAATAAGGCTGTACTCGTCCAAGGTCAGGGCATATTCACGCAAAGCGTGATAGAGCTTTGCAAAGCGATCATCGCCTGTTATTTCCCAAACGTGGCAATATGCAAAAAGACAGACAACCACACCAGCAGCATGAGCAGATAACACCCCCTCAAAACCATTGCTATCAATGGACAGTTTATAACCTTCATCAATGGCAGGGGGAACCATAAAGAATGCATCATTAGATACTTCCCACATATCCCAATAGCCACCCTGATACGCGGCGCAGATGCGAGAAAGCCACCCGTAAATGTTTGTTTCAGTCTGCATCATCCAGCGACCAAAATACTTGGGCATCATATCCAAACGTTTCGACTCAATCACAACCCCTGCAATCAAACATGACATAGCAAACACCTCATTCATAAATTAGTAAAAGAAAATCCAACATCAAACCAAGCGCGCGGGATACACTGAAATGTATATATATCCAAAGTTCCCCAGACTATCCGCCTCACATATAAAGCCGCCTTGCTCTATGCGGATGCACTTTTGGCGGTGTGTGTCCAGTTCGCCCGCCAACAAAGCGCCTTCAAGCTCTTTAATAATCGTTGTAAAAACTGCTTCCAATGCGGCTACTTCTTGCTCTGACCATTCCCCAACAAGCCCCGCACGGTCAGGAAGGAAATGCAGACGATAACGCTCCTGAACCAATCTAGCCCCAAAGCTGGGCGTAATATCACGCAAAAGCCCCCATTGGCTTGCAATGCCGCATTCATTATTTACTTGCTCGATAGTTGTCATGGTTAATTCCTTTTTTGTCTTTGTGAAATTTGCGTCTCTAGATTCTGAGCCGGTCTTTAGGTTTTCTGCGTCATTGGCATCTGCTCCCTGCTTATTTTTATTTGCCTCTCTGAGTTCTTCGCCGTGCGAAGCGACACAACACGCCGACAAGAAGAAATAGCAAGAGGGCACTCAAAGCCGCAGCGCAAGCGAACTTGTTCGCGCGAACGGGTGCAGAGGGCGCTCTTGCTATTTATTCCGGCGTGTTATGTTGATGCGCGGTGAAGTCTCAGGGAGGAAAATAAGACCAGCAGCGGCCAATGATGCGGCAAGCGGAGCGCGCAGCCCCTTTAGGGGCGGAGGCATGAGCGATGGAAACCCGAAGGGGCGAGACAGCATCTTTTCGCTGGCTCGATGCGTAGCATGACAGCGCGACCGCTTGCGGTCATGCCCAAGTCATTTTGTGGAATTGAATTATCAAAATCAGCATTTGATTGATGTGGGTAGAGCAGACCCAGCAGACCCAGCAGACCCAGCAGACCCAGCAGACCCAGCAGACCCAGCAGACCCAGCAGACCAGGATGATTTACCCTGTCACTCCATCGGGCAAGCACCTGGTTAAACCGATGAAGGAAGCCACGCACAATTCAGACCGCCCGGAGGGCGGCCCGGCCACAGCCGAAGGCTGGAGCCGGGGAAGTGCTTTATGTGTGGCGTTTCCGGGTTACTCGGACTGGCGGCAGGCCCCTGATTGCCGTGCCGCCATGGCTCACCCTATCGCCTGCGGGGCTTCCTCTTGCTCGCCAAGTGCTGCCAGGTGAACAGATTGCGGGCCACCGCCTGCACCTTGTCCTCTTCCTCGCCAATCATCTGAAGCAACAACAGCTCAACAGGCTCAAGCTCGCCCTGCTCGCGGCTGACCTCAATGGCAGCCATTCTGAGTGCCTCCATGGACTTCACCAGTTCAAGGGCCTGCTGTGCCATGGTCTCTAACCGGGTTTCCACTGCCAACATGGTATCCCCTCCCCTTATGCAGCCCGCTGGCCTGTGAGTTGGTTAAGCCGGTTAACCCCTGCCTGATGGTATTGCGGCAACAGCTCAATCCCGATATAGCGCCGCCCGCACTTGGCCGCCGCGACACACGTAGACCCCGAGCCTGCGAACGGGTCGAGCACAATGTCCCCCGGACGGGTAAACGACTCAATCAGCGGCTGTAATGAGCCTATGGGCTTTTCGGTCGGGTGATGGCGATTGCCTGAGTACGCCCAGGGCAGCACATCCGGCAGCGGCTGACCGGGCACCTGGGGCCGCCCCTTGGCGAGCAGATAGGCGCACTCATGGCGATAACCGACAAAGGCCGCCTTGGACGCATAGGACTTGGTGAATACCAGGTGCCCCACCACCCGAAAGCCTGCCTGCTTCCAGGCAGCCATAAACACGTCAACCTTGTTCCAGCCGTAGAAGCTCACCGCCAGCGCATCAGGCTTGAGTACCCGGTGCATCTGCTCAAAGGCGGGTTGTACCCATTCGTCGGTGACGTCGTTGGCAATCGAGCGACCGGCACGGTCTTTAAAGCCGACCAGATAGGGTGGGTCGGTGAGAATGAAATCGACGGCAGCATCTGGAAAGGTAGACATGATCTGAACGCTATCACCCAGCATGAATCGTGACATGGTATTGGCCTCGTCATATGGGGTAGCAGGAGGTCTCCGGGATGGTCGCCATTCCCTGCTGCCCGAGGCCAACACGCAATGCTCTGCAGCGGGTCAAGCGGACGTGGAATACCGCAGCCGTATGCTTTTCGCGGCGAGGATATGCCGCGAAAGCCGCTTGAAGGCTGTTTGCGTCCCGCAATGCGGGGCATTGCACGATGGCAGAGGGCAGCAGGGTTCCCCGGACGGTGCCGGCGGCAGTGTGTTATGACGTTATCAAGGCAAGGATGCCCCATCGGGTACAGGGAGGAACCGGCGCGCCGCACCTACGGTGCCACCCGGCAGCAACAAAGAGCGGGCGCAACGCGCCCAGCCTTATCGACAGGGGAAAAGCCCCGGCAAGCCGGGGCCGATAAGCACAGGCAGGGTTACTCTATCGCCGGCAAGGCACGCGCTAACCGGCGCGCCTCGTTGACCGCTCTTGCCGTCACTTTACGAACCCAGGCGCAGCGGCTGGGTGACCAGACAAATCCCGCCCCCTTGCACAACTGGCGTAGCTCGGATGCCGGCTTACCATCAAAATGGATCTGAATACGGCCATCATCCTCGAACATCCGCCACCCTGCCCCGGCTTGCTCGAGGGGGGTGGTGTTGTGCAATGTCTGCAGCTGCTCGATACGCTGGCGCAAGCGCCGGATCTCGGCCGAGTTATTACTGAGCTGCCACCCCTGATAGGTGCCGCGAGTTACCTTGTTGGCCTCTTTCATCGCCTGCTGGCGGGCCTCTCGCCTGGCTAATTTGGCTTGCAGCAACGCCAACGCATCCGGATTATCACTGGCTATCCCACCTTGGCCAACGCTGGCCGCCTTCTCCTCCAGATAGTCAGCCTTGTTCGCCAGCGCGACAGCCTTCTCCATGTGCTGATCCATGCGCTTCAGGTCGCGGCGGTGGCGCTTCTCGCTGTGGTGGCCAACCAAAATAGGCTGGCCGGGAGAGATAAAACTCAGAATGGCACGTACCGCCACATGACGGCCCGCGCTCTGGCTGGCGGCCTGACAGGCGCGGCCCTTGAGGCGCTCACGCTTGTGCTCTACTCGCCCGCGATAGTCGCCCAGTGTCTGAGCTCGGGTCAGTGTGGGGGCCGTGGCCCCCGGTTCGACGGGGGTGAGCTGTTCGGCAACAGGCTCAACGGGGAGCGGCTCGCCGCTCGGATCATCGTCCGGTGGCGTGGTTTGGATCAGCATGGCCCATGCGATGCGGCAAGCCTCGGCGGGACTCGCTGCCACAATGCCATCAAACTGGTGGGTCTGGCCGCCCTGCCCGATGGTCACAGACCAGGTACCGCCGATGCGCCGGGGTAAAAATGTCGGCTTGGCCTGCGGCTCTGCCGCTGGCGTGACTTGCTCCTGTGATAGCGGGGCAACCTCAACCACTGGCGCGGCCTGCTGCGCGTTGCGCCATTCGATCGGCGCACCATCGTGGTGCCAGACCCCCTCCACCAGAGTGATCCGGCTCGCTTCTCGCCACACCAGGGAACTCGCCCACTCCCCCCAGATCTGCTGATGGGTGTCGCCGGTCACCTTCTCGCCGCTTTGCTGCTCTATCAAACGGGTGGCCACGGCGCGCAGCGCCTCGCTATGGTCGCGGCTGGTAAAGGTGTATTGCACGGCCCCATACATCTGATTGAATGCACTGGTGTGGTAGGTATAGCAATCGGTCATCCCGTCAAAGTGGCCTTGCTCGTACTTGCCGAGCAGGTCGTCCACTTCTCGGCGGGTCGGGCCATCCAGCCAACTGACATTGACCGTGGAGTAGGTGCTTTTCACGGAAAATTTGACCCCAGGGAACGCCTTTTTCAGATCGCGGCGCACGTTTTTGGCAGCAGCTACGCCACCGCGATCCTGCTCACCGAGCGCAACAAGGTGAGCATATTCAGGGGCACCAGCAGCCAGGCGGGCCGCCTCGACTGTCGCGGCCTCCTCTTGCGCTTTTTCCTGTGCATCTGCCTCGGCCTTGGCTGCTTTGTCCTGCTCCACGATTGCCGCCATGTCGGCGAGGCCCGCGATCATCCGCGCCGCTTGGTAGCCCTCGTCATCCACCCCAAAATCAATCCTGCGCAAAAACGCGAGGGTGTTAAGGTGGGCATCACGCATGCTCTCCGGGTAAGCGGCCAAACGCTGGCGGCCCTCTTCTGTCTCGGCATATTTCAGCGTAGAGAGGCAGTGATCGGCGATGCCAAGATCCCCGGATGCCGCCAGGTCAAGGCGCAGATCAACGGTGTTGCCATCACTCAGGGTCACGGTGACGTGTGTTTTCAGATAACCGCGACCAGCGTGACCAAGGGCAGCGATCATGGCCTCCTTTTCAAAGTCGGCAAAGGTCACACGCTGCGCATCGCACCAAGCGCTTGACTCGGAGCGCTGAACAAGGACGCTGACGGGACGGCAGGCGTATTGGGTGCCCTGCTGCTGTGTGTTGGCTGCGTTGAAATCTTCCATTGAAATGACGGTTGCGCTCATGATTGCCTCTCTATGCTGGTTGCCGGGTCTTGAACCCCATTTGCTTCTCTAGATTCCGAGCCGCGCTTTAGGTTTTCTGCGCCTTTGGCTCTTTACCGCGTTGCTGTTGTTGATTTGCCTCTCTGAGTTCTTCGCCGCACAGAGGAAAACAACACGCGACCAGGGAGTCGGCACCAGTGCGACCCCGTAAGCCGCAGCGCAAGCGAACGCAGTGAGTGCGAACGGGTGAGGAGGTCGGCAAAGCGCACACTGGTGCAGATGACCGGCGTGTTAGTTTGACGGGCGGTGAAGGGCTCGGAGAGGTCAGTCAGGAGCAATCGAGATGGCCACAGGCGCGGCAAGCGGAGCGCGCAGCCTCGAAGAGGCGCAGGCATGAGCGATGGAAACCCGAAGGGGCGAGACAGCATCGGTTCGCTGGCTCGCTGCGAAGCATGACAGCGCGACCGCTCGCGGTCATGCCCGAAGCAACACGAGGTGACCTCAAGGCGAAATAGCGCGCAGCAGAAGCGTTTTGCATCTTGAGAACGGGTTCGATAAAGTCCTCCCCATCCCCCTTGCCACCCCCTGGAGGAAATCGTGAGTGACATCACCGCCCGTCCAGTGCTGAGCCTCAACAAAATCAAACCACAGATCACACAGCCAGCCGATCACCCCAGCCCACCACCGCAAACAGGCGAAAGAAAGCAGCCCAAGAAGAAAGCCAGCGCCCCCTCTCCCCTGCTGCAGTGCCTGCGCAAACACTGGCCAGCCCTGTTCCCGGACGGGCAAGCTATCCCGTTGCAGATTGGGATCCTCGAAGAGATCACCGAACACCTGCAACAAGCGGGCGAGCCATTTGATCAAAAGCAGATAGCCAGAGCCCTGGCCAGCCACTGCCGCCGGATCTCCTACCTCAAGGCCCTCACCAGAGCCCCTTATCGGCTTGGCCCACGCGGCGAGCAGACCCCCATCAGTGATGAAGATCGAGCGCGAGCCATGGCCAAACTCAACGCACTCAGGCAAACCGACGAGCAGGCGGGGCCGGGCAATACAACATGATCACCGCTCGACACCTCACCGAGATCAGCCAGTAACAACCATCAAATGGCGCTTTTGATAACTCAAAAGACTGATTTGATAATCTCTGATGACGGGCCACCACACGACCACAGAGACAAGGCCCGCGACACAAAGAGCGCCGGATCGCGGGGATAAGCAGCCCCGGTTGGAGACAGAAAAAAACGCCACGAGATCGCGGTGTGAAGGGAGTTAACCAGGATACGGAAAACAGTGCTTAAGTGCCGCTTGGGTCAGGTGACGAGGAACGTTCCGGTTGATGGAAAGCGCATGATGACTCAAGCGGCACCACTCATACTATGCGATGAGAGCCGCAAGCGCTACCAGAAATACACGGTTATCCCCTGTTGCACACAACCCTGTCCCCCACTTCTGTGGATAACCTGAGCGATACCCGTCACCGCTCATGCCACCATGCCGACAACGCCCCAGGAGAAGACAATGGCCACCACCCTCATCCAGTACCAGCGAGATACCCGCCACTACGCGCTGTTGCTGCAAAAAGACCTGTTTGGTGACTGGACGGTGGTCAAGGTGTTTGGCCGCAAGGGCACGGCCAGGGGCAAGATACTGGTTAAAGCCTTTCCCGGTGAGCACGAGGCAACCCACTATTTCCACCAGGAGTGTCGCCGACGCGAGCAACGGGGCTATCAGATCATCTCGCCAACCATCAAAATCAGATAATGAATAATCTAATGGCGATTTTGATGGAAAGCCTTCGCCGTTAGCGGCGTCGCTTCAGCAGCTGCATGGCCTGCCTGCGGATAGCGCGGTACTCCAGGACAAGGGGATTATTCCCCTCAAACGCCCAGCCGCCATATTTAGCCAGCCAACGGCGAGGCTGCTCGGGCTGCCATTGGCTGATGGCCTCCTGCAGCAGTGCATCGATGTGAGCCAGGTGCGCTCGCTTGTCGTTTTGTCGGCTTCTCTGGGACATTGGGCGTCAAGGTTGTATCATAGGCGCGGGTGCTTGAGGCTGTCTGTCTCAAGCGCAAGCAAGAGCCAGATAGACGAAAGCCCCGAAGGTCAATTTTCATTCACCAACGAGGCTCGAGTCATGTTCCGCAAACTGATTTTAAGCCTCTTCTGCCGAAGGAGGCAAGTATGTTTGGAAAAACCGCCGTGGTGTCACTGCTCATCGTGTGCATCACCGCACTGGGGGTCATCTCCCTGGTACGAGACTCCCTGTGTGAACTTGAGGTTCACCAGGGACAAACGGAGATCCGGCTGAACTTGGCCTACGAAGCGAAGAGGTAACACCGGCAAGGCGGGGACTCCAGCCCCGCCTTTTCGGGGTTGTTCAGATGGCTTGTTCATGGTCGCAAGCACCCAACCTTTTTATGGCGGATGTCGGGGGAAACCAAACCCTGTTGCACTGAGGATGGCCGTTTACCCTCCTGACATCCGCCACCCCATGAGTAAGTGATGATGAGCCTGAAACAATACCAGAACTACCTGTCCCATTACCTGGTGAGTCGCCGGGATGGTGACCATGCCCTGGCCGCGGAGCTGGCCGGGATGATTTGCGGCTACTGGACACAGCAGGGTAACAGCGCTGAATGCAAGAAGTGGCAACGGGTGCAGGAGCAGCACCTCGAGAGCATTGACTGAGGTGCTGCAATAATCAAAATCGCCATCTGATCAATCAATATCGCATTTCAATTGATCGCAAGCTGGCTCACAGGACTCAAGCAATAGCATGTCACGGCTGGGCTTTGAGGAGCGGCATCTTTTCGCTGCGACGAACAAGCCAGCAGGCAAGCGAAGCGCGGCAGTTTAAGGGCAGACACTGACCAGCTCACCCTGTTCTCCCCTTGGGGGGATGGGGTAGGCAACGTGATGGTCTTTCACCAATCCGGGTAGATAATGTTGGGGAGTGAACCTGTGCTTTCAGGGCGCTTTCCTCGGCGCGTTAACGCAATGGCCTGCGCCTGGATCTCCCTGTATCTCTGAGCGCCATCTCCGTTGCCAATGCCCAGAGCATGCAGGCTGCCATAGCGAGCCAGCCAGCGCCGTGGTTTGACGGGATCCCATCGCTTGATCGCTTCTCGGAGCAGCCTATCCAGATAGGTATTCTCTTCATAACTATTGAAGGGCATCTTGCCACTCTCCATGGGCAGCGACCCCATCAAGGTTCCGCTCGGTCTTACCTCTCCTATCGGCCCACACTGACTGCGCTATACTCATCCAGACAAGTGCAGCTCCGTATGGTTGCATCTGTCATAGAGCTTCTACGACCAATAGACATTTGAGGCCATTTAATGGCCTTTTTTTTTGCTCTCGACAACGCATCAGAGCAAAAAAAACCCGCAACCAGGTAGCCGCGGGGCAAAGTGGCACATATCCATGCAAAGATTCAGAAAGGAATACCACACAGCGCCTGATGGTTCAGGCAGCACCAGACGCCGAGCGATGCGCCCATCATAAAGAATCAAATGAAGCCAGTCCATGACTACGTATAAACTTTCCGTGAACACCAGGGCGGCCCTGCTGGTATGATCACCAGGAGGCCTGCCCTTCACTCTCTCGATACCCTGCCGGATTCCAGCGCTAGACAGAGAGCCCCCCCATGCACTACCACCCCAAACCAGCTGCCAGTCATGCCACATCCCTTCGCCCTGGACAGCTTCGCCATGTGATCCGTGTAGCCTCGGTAACAGGCCGTCAGCCCATCCGTGATGTGATGCTGCTATGGCTCACCCATTCAACCGGTGTGCACGTCACCGAGCTGGCCATACCTGGACGTGAGGAAGGAGGAGATCAGGAGGGCGTTTGCTCTGGTGCTGTAAGGCCGAAGAACTCGGCCATCTGCCGCTGCTGCAGGGGTGGCATTTTGGATACACACAGGCCCAAGAAGTCCGCCCCTGGGTTGCCACTGTTCAAGCGGTTGCGGAGAGTCTGCACCTCAGATCCGACAGGCTCACGCTCATAGAACTGCACAAGCAGGCCTCCTACCTGCTAGAGCTAGTATTTGACCCGGTGGATAAAATATAGGGGGGGATGAGACAAAAAACGACATACAACCACGATAGCGGTGTCGTGTTTTTGCATGCAAATTTGTCGTGTTTTTGTATAATTGAGGGAGATGTAGAAAGGAGGACTCATGATGACCATTGCAGACCGTGTTGAAGCACGAATCAAACGATCTAAGCGAGATGTGTTTCTCCGTGAGGATTTCGATGACTTGGGCGGTTATGACCAAATAGGTAGAGCCTTACGCCAGATGTGTGAAAAGGGTCTGCTTCTGAAGGTCGGCTACGGCGTGTATGCAAAGGCACGGCGTAACCGGATCAATAGTCGCTTGATGATCGCCTCCCCTGGTGGTCCAGACGCCGTACTCATTGCTACGCTTGACCGCCTGAAGGTGCCTTACGAACTGAAGGGCCTGACCGCAGCTTATGCCGCGGGGAAATCCACTCAGGTTCCCGCCTTTATGGAAGTTAAGCCTAAAAAGCGTTTTTCCAGAAAGCTGAAAATAGGAAGCCGAGTGTTCAATGCAGCCTAAAGATTATTCGATTTTCGCCGACGTTTCTGACTACTTCGGGATCGATAACCCTGCGATAGCAGAAAAGGACTACTACGTCGTCCAACTGCTCAAACTGCTTGCAAGCCATTTTTGCCAGCACCACACCATGGTGTTTGCAGGCGGGACCGCATTAGCCAAAGCTGACGTCAAGCTTCAGCGTATGTCTGAAGATGTCGACATCAAGTTATCTGTTAACGATAGTGCTAAAGATGAATCTCGAAGCGCGATGAAGCGCCATCGCAAAGCCATCAGAGATGGTTTGATTGAAGAGCTCAATGCGACTGGCGTTTTCCAAGTAGAGAAGGCTGAGGTCACTTGTCGGGATGAGCACAGGTACATTGAAATGCCGGTGAGATACCCACAGGCCTTCAGCAAGGCCCCCTGCCTTCGGCCTTTCATCAAGCTCGAACTCATTGAGACTGATCTGCTTGCAGGCCATAACCCCATGCCCATTTGTTCGCTGCACAATGAAGCCATGCAGCAAGGACCTGAAGTGCCAGCCTTCAACACGGTTCCCCTGATCTCCACCCAAGCCGAGAAAGTGTTGTCGATGCTGCGCAGAACAGCCAGCGTCAAGCATGACCCAGAACGATTGGACGATGAGTCGTTGGTTCGCCACATTTATGACACTTATCGCCTGCAACAAAGTACCACCTTTGATTTGGCAGAACTGGCAGGGCTGATAGCTGAAGGGATGAAGATGGATCGTGATCGCTATGGTCCCCAACACCCCGAGTTTGCAAAAGATCCTATCGGTGTGATGCGGTTTGGCCTGGATGTGATTGCTGGTGACCCCCTATACAAAGATCGTTATGAGGCGTTCGTGAAGCCTATGGTGTATGGGGATGCGTTGACTTGGGATGAGGCATTTCGCGTGTTCGAGGCTGTTGCGCGCCAGGCTCTAGATCACATTGAGCAACACGGACTTATTTCGTAGTGCGCGAGTGCTAGCGGTGCCTCACCAACTATTCGAGTGAAAACTCTATTTTTCATGTCACACAGCCCCAAGACAGAACAGAGCCCAGCGCATGATCAAGCAGTTAACGAAGACTGACGCCAAGCACGCCATTGTTGTGACACTGCGTTGATAAGGATAGGACTCAATGGACAGCAAACTGAAATTGCCAGCGTTGAAGGTCGCAAGATGGGCGCTTAAACATGGTGAGTTCTTCGACCTTTACGATGTGTCCTATCTGCTTGGGATACCATCCAGCGATGCAAGCAAAGTGGTGATCTATCTGAGATCGTTGAGCTATGTGGATAAATTGGCCGAGACTCGATGTTGCAAACCGGAACCTGGGCGAATGGCACGTCGCCGAATCTTTATCAAAGTTCTGGCCATTTATCCGGAGCCAACAAAAACGCAGGTGCGGGCTCCGGTATTCAATTCAAACATTGCCGGAGGCAAATAAATCGGCCTAAGTCAGAGGAACAAACGATGAACGGGTTAGCCCGAAATGCTAAAGGACACTGGGTAGCCACCCACATGGGCCAGCGCGTAACATTCACCGAACGGCCGCCGAGTTACTTGCCCGCCGTGTCCTACTGGCGATGCAGGCCGGTACATACGACGAGTTGAGGGATAACGCCCTGCTCAAAGCAGAGTTACAGCCGGGAGCTGGCAGCGAAAATGTTGGGTATCCACGTTGGTGAGCTGAATGAATGGCTTCTGAGTGGCATATTGCGTGGCCGAGAGATAACCCCGCCCCGCCCAGATGACCGAAGAGGGGCTGGAAAGATTAGTGGCTACCAGCTAGCTATCGTGCAAGAGCGCATGAGGACGGGGTTCTCTCTGGTCGAGAGTTAAGGAGAAACCATGATTGAAGTGACAACCGAGTACCACATCACCAGCTCGGACTTGGATGAACATCCGATTTACAAATGTAAGGGTACCTGCAAAAAAGTTTGGTGGAGAGAAAATATTGAACAAGCCCCATTCGGGGTGCAATTAGATTGCCCTATGTGTGGCGGAGCATTATCTACGGCCAAGGAGGATCTTGATTTCAAGATAACCAAATTCCAGCCGGGGGTGAGCTTGATGCCAGGGAGCACAGCTCGAATTAACCACGCCTCCAACTTGCTCGAAGAGTTCATACCGTTACGGGAAAAGTATGGCTGGCGTTAGAAACCAGGAGAGGACGCCCGATGGCTATGGTACCAGAGACCGGGATCGAACCGGCAAGGGCTTATGTGCCCGGCGGATTTTAAGTCCGCTGTGTCTACCAATTTCACCACTCTGGCGTTGTGGTGGGCCCAGCAGGATTCGAACCTGCGACCAAAGGATTATGAGTCCTCTGCTCTAACCAACTGAGCTATAGGCCCGCAAAGAGGCGGAACCTTAGCAGAGACCATCACGTTTGACAATTCTCAACGCACGCCCATCCAGCGCCAGCCAGATAAAACCAGGAGAGGCCATTGGCAAGCCGTCCAACTGACAAACCCCTTCCCCGCACCTTGCAGGTAGCCCACTGGCTCTATGAACAGCAACGCCTGGTCAGTACACGAGAGGCCGCTGCCATATTAGGCGGTTCCGCTTGGTCTATGTGGTACACCTTCTCCAAAATACGCCTCTTGTCCGACATTCTGGTCATTGATGAGCAGAAGGTTCCCAGTAGAGGGGGCCAGCAATGGTTGCTGCGGATAGTCCACATCCATCCCTACACGCTTGATGAAAATCAGCAACCCCGTCGCCAGAGCAACGGCACAGACAATACCTCCCCGCTCACATGGCATGACCTGCTCTGCCGTTCCTGGGCCCAGCTGGCACAGATGCAATCAGCTCGTAGTGAATTGCCCCGGGTTTTCTAGACACTCTGTTGTTGAACATTGAACTGCTTTTCAAACTCTACCGGCGACAGCCCATCATTGGAACCATGGCGCCTGATGGGGTTGTAAAACATCTCGATATAATCAAACACATCGCTGCGGGCTTCGTCTCTTGTCACGTAAATCCTGCGCTTGATCCGCTCTCGTTTGAGCAACTGAAAGAAGCTCTCGGCAACAGCGTTGTCGTGGCAGTTGCCACGTCGGCTCATGCTGCAACTCAGGTTGTGGGCCTTCAGAAAGTCCTGCCATTCACCACCGGTAAACTGGCTGCCCTGATCCGAATGCACCAGTACCGGCTGCTTTGGCTTGCGCCGCCAGACGGCCATCAATAACGCTTCAACCGCCAAGTCTGCCGTCATGCGTGGCTTCATTGCCCAGCCGACGATCTGGCGAGAAAACAGATCGAGCACCACCGCCAGATACAGCCACCCTTCTTGAGTGCGGATATAGGTAATGTCGGTCACCCAGGAGATGTTGGGGGCTGGGACCTTAAACTGGCGTGCCAGCGTGTTCGGAGCAGCCTGCGGGCTCTTGCCTCCATAATGCCCCTTACTGAGGTATCCTGATTTTCACAGACAGTCCCGATTGTTACGATGAGACAATCGGGGGTATTGAATGAAATCGAGAGAACACTATTCACCAGAGTTTCGGGCAGAGGCGGTTCGACTGGTATTGGAGCAAGGCCTTGGCCAAGCTGAAGCCGCTAGAAGGTTGGGTATTGCCAAAGGCACACTGAGCAACTGGGTGGTCGCAGCCAAAGGAGGAAAGGATACATCGGCCATTCCCGGAGCGCGTTCTGTCGCCGAGCTGGAGGCTGAAGTGGCCCGGCTACGCAAAGCTCTCGCACAAGCCAACATGGAGCGCGACATCATAAAAAAGGCCGCCGCGTACTTTGCTCAGGAGTCACTGCCAAGTACGCGTGGATAGCCAACCAGCAGGACTTCTATCCCATTTCCGTTATCTGTCGTGTGCTGGAGGTCTCTCGTGCGGGCTTCTACCACTGGCGCCTGCGTCCACCGTCACAGCGCCAACAAGAAGATGAACGACTCAAGGTCGCCATTCGGGCTGCTCACAGCAAGACGCGCCAGACCTATGGCGCAGCGCGTTTACAAGCTGAGTTGGCCGCCGAAGGATTTTACGCTGGGCGGGACCGGATTGGGCGATTGCGCCGTGAAATGGGGTTGTCTTGCAAACAAAAGCGCAAATTCAAGGCGACAACCCATTCTGCTCATTCCCTGCCTGTGGCGGAGAATCTCCTTGGTCAGGTCTTTGCGCCGACGAAGCCCAACGAAGTCTGGACCGGTGATATCACCTATATCGCCACCGACGAAGGCTGGCTTTATCTGGCTGGTCTCAAGGATGTGTTTACCTGTGAGATAGTGGGTTATGCGATGGGAGAGCGAATGACCACCGGGTTGGTCAGTCAGGCGCTGTTTCGGGCTGTGCAGCAGAAGAGGCCACCCGTTGGGCTTATTCATCACACAGACCGTGGCAGTCAGTACTGTGCCAAGGCTTACCGGGCTCTCCAGGTACAATTTGACATGCAGACCTCCATGTCACGCAAGGGGAACTGCTTCGACAATGCCCCGATAGAAAGCTTCTGGGGGTCTCTTAAAAATGAACTGGTTCACCACCATAGATTCAAGACGAGAGCGGAGGCCAAGGCAGCGATTCAGGAATACATAGAGATTTTTACAACCGCCAGCGTCGGCATTCACGACTTGGCAATGTCAGCCCGGCGGAGTTTAACAAGAGGTATTGGAGAACTGCTCAGGCTGCTTGATCCGGGACTGTCCGATCTTGTCAGGACACCTCA
>NZ_JBFOCX010000010.1:0-11986 GCF_040908025.1 Aeromonas sp. R9-2 | reverse complement strand
CAGAAAGAGATAACGCCATGAGAGAAGTCGTCAAAGCCATGTCCCAGCGCGCCGCGCGCGAGGCGCTGGGCTCCCCGGAGAATTTCAACGGCGGGGTCTACGTCACCAAGAACGGCACCCCCGAGCTGTTTATCACCACCGCTGCCGACCGCGCCCAGGAGCTGGCCGATCTGCACCAGGCGCGGGAAGATAAGGCTCTGGTCAAACTGGTAGCGCTGGCCACCCAGGACATTGGCCGCAAAGGTCGCAGTTACAGCGAGGATGAGGCGCTGACCCTGCTGCGGGCGGCCCGTACATGACGCTGCCGGTGCGGGTGACCGCCACCGCCTTGACCTGCCTGCAGGACATCGAGGCATTCAATGCGGTGCACTGCGGGCCCGAGCAGGCCGCCGTCCTGGTGGAGACGTTGCTGACGGAGGCCGTGGCGGCGATCAGTGCCAATGCCCTGCTCTATCGCCAGTGCCCGGCTACCGCTGACTATGGCCTCGATGTGCACGAGCGCATCGATCAGAAGGGCTACCGGGTGCTCTACAGTGTGCAGCCCGATGCGGCCTATATCCTGCTGGTGTTGCACCAGCGCCAAAGCATCGAGGATTGCCCTCTATCGGCATCTGATCTTGCGACAATAACAGAGATGCACCCAATGACCCTTGTTAACCGCCTGAGCCGGTTGTTTGGCGGCGATGCCGCCGAACAAGGCACCTCGCGCCAGACCCGTGGCCTGCAGCTTATCTGTGAGCAGATCCGCCAGCACCTTGCGCAGGGGGGGGATCCTGCCGGTTGGTTGGCGTGGTCTGTCGTCAGAGGATATAGCTCCCCCACCTTGCCCCCTCTCGCGATAGGCGTCTGGGGCAAGCCAAGCAACGAGGCGCTGGCACTGTTTGAGCGGCTGGTGATGATCCACAGCGCACGGCTGCCCCCCCCCCCCCCGCCAACAAGAGTGGGATCCATCAGACTCGCTGATCGCCGCCTTGGTGGAGGACTGCGCCCAGCACCTCAACACTCGGTTGGAGGAAATCAATGAGAACAGGTAACTTGCCCCTGATCGGGGTCGCCGTGGCGGTCTGCCTGTTGGTCGGCTACCCAGGGCAGCCGCGCCGAGAAGCTTGGACGGTAAAACAAGTGGGGGAGCAGTGCCAGCTGATCTCGGGCAAGGGCAGCCCGGTCATTGCCGCGAACTGAAACGAGAACAAAAGGAGTACACAATGCTCAGCAGACGTAAACCCCAAGAACTGGTGATCAGTGAACCTGACATCATCGCCGCACTGGATCATCTTCAAACCTTGCCATATCGGACGCTACTGCCAACGAGCTGGGATCGCTTACGTCTGTTGAATCGCGTTCGAGAAGCCATCGGAACGTGCCCGGAGCGTGATAAGTGCTACCAGGTAGGGAGCCGTCTCTACGCGATCATTCAGCCACTGGGCGTTGATCTCCTTTCCGATGATGACGATGATGGACGGGTGCAAGTCTGTTTGCTGATCAGACCCTGTGGTACGGATCCCACCAGAGTGACAACCCTATGAACGCATGCTGGCGAACCGATGTCATCTCCTCCCGCCAACCAACCAATCCCCAAGCCTCCTGAACACCCGCCCGAGCACCTGCACTGAGTCACCCCCAGCCCCGCATTGCGGGGCTTTTGTTTTCTAGGCCAACAGCCAAAGTGCCAGGGAAAACCGGCTATCGAGAGGGACTGGATCCTCCCCCCTTGCAGCACTGCAATCAGAACGGCCACATCAGGTACAATAGAGGCCCTATTTCGTCCAGGAACGCATCGATGCCCGCCCTTATCCCTGAACTGATCGCAATGGCCAGCGATCCCACCGTCAAAACCACTGATCTGCTGCGCAAGGCATGGGTAGCCGCACGTCAGTTAAAGCAGCCGGAATGGGCAGCCTGGATCAACCATGAGCTGCAGGGCTATCCAGATGGTGTTGAGTTACCGCCGTACCGGTTGCTACGGGGAGAGTTGAAAGTAAAAAATCCCATTCGGGGACTGATCCCGCTTATGTCCGACTCTCCGGGGCTGATCGAATCATTATCAACCTGTCGGTTTGTCAAACCGGTCGGCGAGCTGGAAGTGTTGGCGACCGCTGAGCATGGGATTGTCAGGTATTTATTTCCTCCAAACGTTGCTGCGGAAATTATGGCAATGCAGGGGGATATGCCAATGACACCGGAGGTCGTACTGGCAACCAGCCAACTGCGAGGACTCCTTGAACTGATCAGAGACAAGGTGCTTGGCTGGGCGCTTGACTTGGCTGATGCAGGGATCCAGGGGGAAGGCATGACTTTCACCCCCCAGGAACAGCAGAAGGCCAAGCAGCTAGTGCCGGTGAACATTCATATCGGGGGGAATGCGGCCGGTTTTCAGTTTATGCAGGACTCGCCCGGTGGCCAACAACAGCAGACGGTGACAAGTGCGCAGAAAGAGGCCGCCTTGGCGGCACTGTTGCCGTGGCTGGCGCAGGTGATCGAGCAAGGACAACTGCAGCGGGAAGCGTGTGCGGAGCTGCAGGCCGAGCTGGATACTCTCAAGGCTCAGGCCGCTTCTCCCAACCCCAAGTGGCCGGTGATCGGTGCCGTGGCCGGGAGTGTGAGGGCAATTTTGGAAGGCGCAGGCGGCGGAGTGCTGGCGGCGCAGGCGATGGGGTGGCTGGCCACCTTGACTGACCGGTAGCTGATCGGTATCGGGGGCATGGGTGGGGCTGCGGCCCCGCTTTGCTTTCTGGGCCAACGGCCAAAGTGCCAGGGAAAACCGCTGCTTCTCTGGCCGCGCCGTGGTGCGCAAGGAGGGGCGCAGTGATATGCTCGTTTTGCTGTATTTTTATACAGCGTACAGGCCAGACATGGTGCAAAGTCATATTGAGATGGGGTGATGGTATGTTGGAGGCATTGATGGAGTTGGCAGGTAGGCGGCCATTCCTGCTCGAGGTGATAGCGACATTGCTGATGGGAGGCTTGGTGATCATGCTGATTGAGATTACTCGAGGAGCAGGTCGGGGGGGGTCGTGGGGCCAACGCCTCGTGCTGGTGTGCTCGCTGTTGTTCATCGGTGGGAGGGGGTATTGGGTGATGCATCCCAGCAGCGACGAGGTGCAGCAGTTACAGCAGGAGTTGAATGAATATGGTCTATAGCATGTCGATGACCGGCCAACGCCCCGCATATGCGGGGCTTTTGTTTTCTGGGCCAACGGCCAAAGCCCGCCCCAAATCCGACCCCGGAGCAGCTCTCAACAGGCCCAGCCGCAGGCTCCGGTGACCCATATTCACATCGGTGGGGATGCGACCGGTTTTCAGTTCATGCAGAACTCACCCAAGGGCCAGCAACAGCAAACCGTCTCCTGCGAGCAGAAGGCTGTGGCGCGGGATGCTCTGCAGCTCGAGCCTGACACACTCAAGGTTCAGGGCGCCCCCCAAGCGGAAATGGCCGGTGATCGCAGCGGTGCCGGCAGTCTGCTGGCGGTGCTGGAAGGCGCCGGTGGCTGGGGTGGGGGTGACCGATTTGGTACTGAAGTGGCTGGCCGCCTTGAGTGGCAACTAAACGATATCCGGGGGGCGGCGCAACGGTACCGCGGTGTATGCTGGGTGAACGGTCAAACCCATGGTTAGCGACCTACTGCTGCCGTGATTTGGCCCTCGCTCGCTCCTTCTGTCGAAAGCTCTTGATGTATTCGGCTGTGACCAAGGAGTCTGCGTCGAGCTCTGTGATGCAGTTCAGGATGGTGGCCATGGTGCTGTCAGACAGTCTGAGATTGGATGGAAGTTCGCCGGCGAGTGCGTAGTCATCGAGTTTGGCTTGGAACGCGCGAAGGACGTCGTACTGTGATGGCTTTCTGGATGAGGTGCCTGCCTCCGTTTCCGCATCGTGGGCATACACCTCCGATTGATCCGCATCGCTCGCCAGCTCACTGAGCAGGTCTTCGATGCTTGGCCAATACTTATGCTCATATCTGTGCGTAAGGCGAATAAATTCATCTTGGGGGTACAGGGTATAAAGCGGGTTGTGCTCACCGGCACGATCAAGTAGCGCTGCCAGACCGGTTTCTCTTTCACACCCGAACCCCGCCCGATTGCAGATGTCCTCTCTTTCCCTCAGTAAATCAGTCAAGCGAGTTGCGAGATCCGATATGTCCTCATTGATTTGGATGAGTCTGTCACGTTCTTCTCTGGCCTTGCGCATGTCATCTTCATCCCAGAAGGTGAATGCACTGATCAGCGCGTCTAGAAAGCTCGTCACATACCGTTCCTGGGGGAGCTGTTCGCAGAGTTCTTCATAGACGGGGGCCATGGTCCGGCTTTGCCGGAGCAGCACCCTGACCGTGGTGTTGATGGAGGGCCATATGTTGTGCTCCTCGTTGTATTCTATTTCCTTCCTTAGCATACCTTCACACATTGCGACAGCTTCGCTCCTGCTCTTGGTCATTGGTTCAGTCCCCTTCATTGAGTCCATGCCTATGGTACCTATGGCAGGGTCCATGTCGGTATCTATACGAAAAAACATGCAGAGAGAATAGATACCAAACTATCGCCTACTCCAGTGATCCGTGGCAGTGTCTGCATGACGGGCTGGCTGGCCACCTTGAGCGGTAGCTGATCGATATCGGAGAGCGTGGGCGGTGCTTTTTTCTAGGAAAACGGCCAGAGCAGCGGACGAAATAGGTGAGCTGATAAAGTTGGTGGCGAATGCTAGGCAGGTATCCATTTCCCCTGGGCACTCTGCTCTCCCCCAGCATTCGCCATAACAATCGTTGTGATAAAATGAGTTACTGATTAAATCATACAATCATGATCGCTATGCGCCAATCTCCAAGAAAAAATGATAAACGAGAACAACAGAAGCATGTCGATTCCCTGTTGCGTGATGCCATTGCTCAGTGGCAACTAGAACAACCATCGGCGATGGCTAGCTAAGTTTGGTGGCTGGTCGTTCGAAGGACAAACCCGCTGGTTTTGGAGTATCGTGCCATTCGCAGAAAAGCTAAAGCGCTGGCAAGCACAAGATGATGATTGCAGTACTGCAATTTTCCTCAGCACCGGCTTCAAAGTGCTGGTACAACGCCATTCGTTCCCTCCCGGATTGCTATGCGAGTCCCCAGCCTTCTATTTAGCGTGATCTGTTTAGGCGACAACTATCCTGACACTGGGGGAGGAATACGCATAGGAAGCTGACATACTAGATAGTGTTGTTATGCATACTGTTTGGAGATTTTCCAATGAAGTGTCCCTCCTTCCCAATCAACGAGGTTCTGCGTCTAGAGACGCTGCGTTCGCTAGCACTCCTCGATACCGCATCCGAAGAACGTTTTGATCGCCTGACCCGTATGGCACGGCGCATGTTTGCGGTACCCATCGCTTTGGTCAGTCTGGTGGATGCTGATAGACAGTGGTTTAAGTCTTGTCAGGGGATTGGCGCTAGCGAGACCGGACGCGATATCTCCTTCTGCGGTCATGCTATCCTGGGAACCGAGACCTTTGTCGTGCGTGATGCTGCGCTCGACGCTCGGTTTGCGGATAATCCTCTGGTTACTGGTGAACCTCATATTCGTTTCTACGCCGGTTGCCCACTTCGGGTATCGAATGGCTGTACGCTTGGCACACTTTGTATCATCGATCGTGAGCCCAGGCACCTGGACGATGAAGAGCTGGCTCTGTTTGAAGATCTGGCTGCCATGGTGGTACGTGAGTTGGAGGCTTTGCAACTTTCGACCATCGATGAGCTGACCCAGATATCTAACCGCCGTGGTTTCACCATGCTGGCCGAAAAGAGCCTCCAGCAAGCACATCGGCTCGGACTGATGCTTAGCCTAGTTTATCTGGATATGGATGGATTCAAGCATATCAACGACACATTTGGTCACGATGAAGGAGATCTGGCTCTGCGGGACTTCTCAAACTTGATCCATCACTCTTTTCGGGATGCCGATGTCTATGGGCGCTTGGGAGGAGATGAGTTTGCTGTTTTGTTGGCTGGAGTCAATCAAGCTCAGATCGCTGCAGCGATGGCCCGATTTCACAAAGCTCTGTCCCATCACAATCGATCCGGTAAACGGGGTTATCAACTTGCCTGTAGTGAGGGGATTATTACCTACACGCCTTCGATGCCACCGGTGCTCGAAGATCTTCTCAAGCAAGCTGATTGCCTGATGTATAAGCAAAAAATAGCAAAGCGTTCGGTCAAGGAGAAAGTGAGATAGCTATCCGTAAAAGAGGTGATTTGGCTGAGATATATTAGATAGAGTTGTTGCCGTAATATCTAGGTTGGTGTAAACCGAATCAATCAACTCAAGGTGCTGCGGGCATTATTAAGTCGGAGTTGAGACAGATGTCAGAACTTGAAACCAAGTTAGCAGCCATGGTGTTGCAAGCTAAAGAGTTAGTCGATGCAATGGAAACGGTCAGAAAGGATGCAATCAAGGTGAGAAATGAAGATAGTTATCCTCAACCAGTCGAGCGGATGCTTATACACATGATTGCCGAGGAAGAGGAAAATATGAGAGTGATTGCTCGACATTTGGCTGCATTACACTACATGGTGAGAGGGCAGTTTAAATAAACAAAACTAAATAATAATAGCTTGTCAAGCCGCTGCCTTTCTGTCATGGCACAAGCTACAAAGGGTTATACTTGGTTTTATTTGTCTATATTTGTAGAGGCCATCACAGCAGACAGATTATTCGATATTTTGGGAAGTGGTAATCAGTTAAGGAGAGGCAATATGATAAAATTTACAATTGTTATTGTAATCACTGCACTATTATCTCCAGCAATGGGGGGTACTGCACCTCTTTTTACCCTTCGAGCCTGTTTTGAAAACAGCGACTCATATCCTTGGCTACTTCAAGCTGGCGATGGGCTGGTGCAGCATCACCTCAAGCTGGTCGAGAAGCAACTTGGCATTGAAATCTTGCTTACACCACTCCCTTGGAAGCGTTGCCTTTCGCAGGTCAACAGTGGCCAGATGGATGCTGCTATCAAGGCGAGCTATAGCGCCGAACGGGCCAGAGAGGTTGGTGCCTATCCAATGAAAGGTGATAAGCCTGATCCCGACAAGCGCCTGCTTATCGAGAGCTACAGCCTCTATCAGCTAAAGGGGGGGAATAGTCAGTGGGATGGGATCACTCTCCGGGTCAATGGAGCCGTAGCGGCACAGTCTGGGTTTTCAATCGTAGAGTTCCTGCAGGGTGAGGGGGCTAAAGTGGATGATTCCAGCCGAGAGCCGCTCGTCATATTGAAAAAACTGGTAATGGGGCGGGCGGTTGCCAGTGCTCTGCAGACCGAAGTCGCCGACAGCTTGCTGGCGGCATACTCCGACTTGCAGATGAAGATCGAGCGGTTGGAGCCCGTCCTGATTGAGAAGCCCTACTATCTGGTCTTCTCCCATCCCTTTCAACGGCAGTTCCCACACGAGAGCCAACTTGTTTGGGATGCAATCGAGGATGTGCGCAATTCGCCAGCCTATCAGAGTTATGCTGTCAGGTTCAGACAAACTCATCGGGCCGGGGACTAAGCGTTTTTCCTTGCTATCATTATTTGCCCATTGAACTCCAGATGGTTAAATAATATCTTGCACTGCTCCAACCCTGATTCGTCAAATTTTACGCCATAGACAATAGAATCTAGCAGTTTTCTTTGGTTGCATATTTCCCCACTGATAACCCATCTCTCACTGCCTCTGTCAAAAGGTTCAATAAATATTTGTATGTACTGTTTTATCTTTAATGGTGCGGATAAATAATGAACCTTAAATGCACATCCCTCAACAGAGATATCAATGAGTGTGAGTAAGGTTTTGCATTCTCCAACAAGTAACCAACCATCAAGAGATACGGGGTAGCGAGTCTCCTTACGAATTCGGTTCATCGTAATATATTCAGGGGCTTTTATCGTTAGCAGTGGTGGGTCTGCGCTTACCTTTTCAATGAGCGCATCAAAATAAGCAACTGCGCCAACGCCCTTTTCACATAACACCGAAATGTTGACTTTATACCCGGGTTGACAGGTGGACATCAGTTCGTCAGCGGTGGCTGCGGGGAAGCAAAAGTAAAGACAAGGTTGTCTATCCATGCCTACCAGATATGATGATAGCTTTTTTTTGGAGCCTGTTGGTAAAGTAACCTGAATGCCAGCCATGCTGGCTGGATGAAGGTATAGCAAGATATCTGAACCAATCACTATCTCGCCATTGTCCTTTATTTCTAAAATCCTTTTTTTAATTACATTCATCCTTTATCTCTTTTATATCATCCCTCATATTGGAAATAATAATTCATATTGAACCAGTTGTGGAGTCAAATGGAGTGGCATGCTGCGATTACGCTATTCCTATCTTGTGGTTAAAGGTTGGCAGCACGTACCCGCATCACGGTTTGTCTACTGGTGCCCCATCGCTTGGCAACCGCAGAAACACTTTCTCCTGCTGCCAGGGCATTCAGCACCCCCTGCTTTTCTTCGTCGCTCAGACTGCTTGGTCTGCCCAGCTTCTTGCCCGCCTCTTTGGCTCTCATCAATCCCGCCTGGGTTCGTTCTATCAGCAGGTCTCGCTCGAACTGGGCTACCGCATTCAGCACATTCATGGTCATTGTCCCTGCCGAGCTCGTCAGATCGACCCCTCCCAGCGCCAGGCAGTGGACTCGCACACCTTGCTCCCCCAGCTGCTTTACCGTGGCGCTCACATCCAGCGCATCACGGCCCAGCCTGTCCAGCTTGGTCACGATCAACACATCGCCGGCTTCCATTCGGTCCACCAGTTTGGAGAAGCCGAGCCGCTGGGCCATTGCTGTGCTCCCCGATATCGTCTCTGTCATGATCCGGTGTTTTTCTACCTGGAAGCCGGCGGCTTTGATTTCGGTCAGTTGGTTTTCAGTGGTCTGCCCGGTCGTTGAGACTCGGACATATGCAAATGTGCGTGACATCGGTGTCATTTTGTCCTTATTGGGTGTCCGAAATTATACCCATGTTCAAAAGTGACCACCCATAATTTTTGAATACCCTCCTGACAGCCTGTCCACAAACGATCTATTTCGGGCTATTTCATCCACGTAATGACTACTTCTGACGATGCTGATTAATCCTCATTGTGAGTTTGCTGCATCGCTACAGGCTATACGGTAGCCTGGCATCCTTGACCAACCGTGACAGGGCTGTAACTACTAACGGATCGAACTGAGAACCGGCGCGAGCATTGATATATTCCATTGTTTGCGCCAGTGTCCAAGGCTCCTTGTACGGGCGTTTGCTCAGTAATGCATCGAACACATCGACAACAGCCACAATCCGCGCCGAAAGTGGGATATGCTGGCCTGCCAGCTGTTGTGGGTAGCCCTTGCCATCAAAGTGTTCATGATGACCTCGTGCTATTTCTGCTCCCAACGAGAGATAGCTAGTCCCTTCCACCATATCGGCTGCCTTTTGCAAGATGGTGGCGCCAATGATGGTATGTTGATCCATGATTGCTCGTTCATCGGGCTCAAAGCTCCCCGGCTTGTGCAGAATATTATCCGGGGTTCCCACTTTGCCCACATCGTGGAGGATCGAGGCCATACCGAGCATCTCGACAAACTCAGACGTGAGCAACTCAGGGTAAGCCGCCATTTGCTTCAATTCGGCCACGATGGCATCGGAGAGTTTCTGGACCCGCAGAACATGCTCGCCAGTGTCCGAGTCACGATACTCGGCCAAGGCAGCCAAGGCTACGACCGTGGCTTCCTGAGCGTAAAGAAGCTGGCTGTATAGATAGAGGTTGTCATATGCGGCGGAGATGCGCTGGCAGAAGACATCCAGAAGGTCACGCTCTAGCGGATCGAGGGGCTGGGCTGGGGTGAAGCTCAGTACAAACTCCCGGCCATTTTGGGCGGCGATATAGAGGCAGTCGCGTTGTTCTTCAAAGTGGTGATTGCGAGTAGCCAGCGTTCTTGTCACTGAGTCATGAAGGGCGGGGAAGTCAGCGATGTTGCCCTGCTTGAGCAGGGGGTCATACTCGCCCGTTGCTGCCAGGATCTCCATTTTCTGCTCACCTAGCCGTCGCTCGGCGCAGATTGCGCCTTCAGTGCCTACATCCAGGAGCGCGCTTATCTGCTTGAGTACGCCAGAAGCAAACTCTTTGAGCGAATGGAGATGATAGAGGTCTCCCGCCCCTTCCAGGATCTTGCCAAGGCCCTGTCGACTTTTGTCGATAGCACTCAGGGTTTCGTAAGATCGCAGAGACGCAATAACGGTGGTATATAGCTTTTGCACCGTCAGTTCGGTCTTGGTCTTATAGTCATTGATGTCGTAATCGAGGATCACCTTTTGCTCAGGGGACTGACCGGGCTGGCCGGTTCGCAGCACAATACGAACCAGCGAGTTGGCCATCTCGTTGCGGATCTTGTGCACCAGTTGCAGACCTGCATCGTCTGTTTCCATCACTACATCCAGCAGGATCATAGCAATCCTGGGATTGGCCTTCAGCATGGTGGCGGCTTCGGTACCACTGTAAGCATTGAGCAGCTCGAGCGGACGAGATTTGTACTGAATATTGGAAAGTGCCAAGCGAGTTGCGTGATGAATGTCGGGCTCATCATCGACAATCAGCACCTGCCATGGATTGAGGGTGTGAGGGGGGATAACGTCGTCCTCATCATCCAGGTTAATGATGTCATCATTACGCATGTCGTCCAAGTCTTGGGAACTGCTCATATCGTATTCCTATCCTACACCAATACCGTGTCATAACAGTATGTGAGGTATCCTGATTTTCACAGACAGTCCCGATTGTTACGATGAGACAATCGGGGGTATTGAATGAAATCGAGAGAACACTATTCACCAGAGTTTCGGGCAGAGGCGGTTCGACTGGTATTGGAGCAAGGCCTTGGCCAAGCTGAAGCCGCTAGAAGGTTGGGTATTGCCAAAGGCACACTGAGCAACTGGGTGGTCGCAGCCAAAGGAGGAAAGGATACATCGGCCATTCCCGGAGCGCGTTCTGTCGCCGAGCTGGAGGCTGAAGTGGCCCGGCTACGCAAAGCTCTCGCACAAGCCAACATGGAGCGCGACATCATAAAAAAGGCCGCCGCGTACTTTGCTCAGGAGTCACTGCCAAGTACGCGTGGATAGCCAACCAGCAGGACTTCTATCCCATTTCCGTTATCTGTCGTGTGCTGGAGGTCTCTCGTGCGGGCTTCTACCACTGGCGCCTGCGTCCACCGTCACAGCGCCAACAAGAAGATGAACGACTCAAGGTCGCCATTCGGGCTGCTCACAGCAAGACGCGCCAGACCTATGGCGCAGCGCGTTTACAAGCTGAGTTGGCCGCCGAAGGATTTTACGCTGGGCGGGACCGGATTGGGCGATTGCGCCGTGAAATGGGGTTGTCTTGCAAACAAAAGCGCAAATTCAAGGCGACAACCCATTCTGCTCATTCCCTGCCTGTGGCGGAGAATCTCCTTGGTCAGGTCTTTGCGCCGACGAAGCCCAACGAAGTCTGGACCGGTGATATCACCTATATCGCCACCGACGAAGGCTGGCTTTATCTGGCTGGTCTCAAGGATGTGTTTACCTGTGAGATAGTGGGTTATGCGATGGGAGAGCGAATGACCACCGGGTTGGTCAGTCAGGCGCTGTTTCGGGCTGTGCAGCAGAAGAGGCCACCCGTTGGGCTTATTCATCACACAGACCGTGGCAGTCAGTACTGTGCCAAGGCTTACCGGGCTCTCCAGGTACAATTTGACATGCAGACCTCCATGTCACGCAAGGGGAACTGCTTCGACAATGCCCCGATAGAAAGCTTCTGGGGGTCTCTTAAAAATGAACTGGTTCACCACCATAGATTCAAGACGAGAGCGGAGGCCAAGGCAGCGATTCAGGAATACATAGAGATTTTTACAACCGCCAGCGTCGGCATTCACGACTTGGCAATGTCAGCCCGGCGGAGTTTAACAAGAGGTATTGGAGAACTGCTCAGGCTGCTTGATCCGGGACTGTCCGATCTTGTCAGGACACCTCA
>NZ_JBFOCX010000001.1:0-49104 GCF_040908025.1 Aeromonas sp. R9-2 | reverse complement strand
GCCCATGATACAGACTTGAAGAGGATGGTGATGATCAGATCACCGAGCCCTCAGTTAGTTCCATTCAAGCTGCATCGATTTGGGAAACAACGCCGTCCAGACTATGAAAATTGGTTCCGTGTCATCTCCTGCCAATTGTAACAAGCTGTTGCCGTTGCCTATTTAATGGGAGCTGCGGGGTTGACCTCCCTGCGGGATTGGATAATCATGCCGCCCGCACAACAGAGGGTTGTGCGAATTATTTGCAGCATCTCGTTAGGCGAGGCTCCTGTATAAACACAGGCCACTGATCTCACGACGTCCAGAGACGCCCAAGATCAGGACAGTTTTCATCGGATTAAGGTGTAAACCCAAGTGGCTTCCGGCATGCCGGATACGTTATACAGTGCTAAAGCTGGTACGTGGGGATGATGGCACGCCGAACGGCGTCATTTCCTGCCTATTACTCGTCAATCAAATTGCTGTTTTCTTGTCGTTGCATCCGGCTATTTCCGGAGGCATTCAGGTTCGCCTGAAATCACATGAGGATATCTGTGATGAAGAAAACACATACCATTCTTAACCGTCACCAACTGCTCGATCTGGCCGCCCTGCAGGGTTGGCTGGAACATAATCTGGATCCGGTTCAGCGCGCCGATCAACTGTTGATCCTGCGTCCGGAAGAGCTCAACTGTATCTTTGATACCCTGCCAATTCCGCAAGGTGCCGAACTGCTTGGTTCACTCTCGGCCGAGAGTGCCGGGCGCCTGTTGCAGCGGCTCCATGGCAGCATCGTCAGCGTGTTGCAGGAGGCCATTCCCCGCCGTGATATGGTCGCCATCCTGCGCAAACTGAGCCGTCAGGATCGCACCATGTTGCTGGCTCGCTTCCCGACCCAGGCTCAGGCCATCTACTACTCCCTGCTGGATTGGCCCACCGAGTCGGTGGGGGCCAACATGCGCCACGAATATCTGGCGGTGCGGGAGGAAGACACGGTCGGCCACGCCAAACAGCTGATCCACGATGCCTGGGATAATGCCCAGCTGTTTCGCCATATCTATGTGGTCAACGGGGATGGTCGTCTGCAAGGAAGCCTCTCCCTCAAGACCTTGCTGATCGCCGACCCGCTGGCCAGTGTCGCGACCCTTATGGATCGGGAGACGGTGCGGATCAACGCCCGAGCCGATCAGGAGCTGGCAGCGCGCCTGCTCATCGACCGCGACCTGTCGGTATTGCCGGTCGAGGATCAGGGGCGACTGGTCGGTATTTTCCACGTCGATGATGCGGCGGATATTCTGGAGCTCGAATCCACCGAGGATGCCGAGATGCAGGGAGGGTCATCACCGCTCGATACCCCTTACTTGCAGGCGACCCCCTGGCAGCTGTGGCGCAAACGGGTGGGCTGGCTGCTTATCCTGTTCGTGGCGGAAGCCTACACCGGCACCGTGCTGCGGGCATTTGAGGAGCAGCTGGAAGCGGCCATCGCGCTGGCCTTCTTTATCCCCTTGCTGATCGGTACTGGTGGTAACAGCGGCACCCAGATCACCACCACCATAGTACGAGCCATGGCGGTCGGGGAGGTGAGTCTGCGCAATCTCGGCACAGTGCTGAAAAAGGAGCTCTCCACTGGTCTGCTCATCTCGGGTGCCATTGCCATGGCGGCCTGGGTACGGGCATGGAGTCTCGGCGTCGGTCCCCAGATTGGCATGGTGGTGACCTTTACCATCATCGCCATCGTGCTCTGGAGTGCTACGGTCGCGTCCATTATTCCCATGGTGCTGCGTCGTTTCCGCATCGATCCGGCGGTGGTCTCTGCGCCATTCATCGCGACGCTGGTGGATGGTACCGGCCTTATCATCTACTTCGAGATAGCCAAGTGGTTGTTGCCCGAGTTGCAGTAACCGGGAGATTGAGATGCAAAAGGCAGCCATTGGGCTGCCTTTTGTATTTATCTTTCCGGTTTAGCCGAGCTGGAACAACAGTGGCCAGCCCTGCTCCTGGCAATAACGATGCTCCTTCTCCAGATTCTGCATCAGGAGACGGTTCTCCTCGCACCAGTCGATCGGCAGGGTCACGACCAGCTGATCGCCTTGTACCGCGACTTTCCACTCGGGCAACAGGTTGTCCTGGCGTTTGTGGTGAGCGGCGACTGCGAGGCGCAGGATGCGGATGCAACGCAGCACCGTCTGCATGTCGTGGTTGGGCAGGGGAGGCAGCTCGGAGAGCTTGAGCCCCTTGCGCTGAAAGCGTACCAGCGCTGCCAGCAGGGCCTGATCGTCCTGGTTGAAGCCAGGCAGGTCGGTGTGTTGCAGGATATAGGCGGAGTGGCGATGAATGCCGCTGTAGTTGATGGCAAGGCCAATTTCGTGCAGCCGCGCCGCCCAGCCGAGGATGGCTCGATAGGGCTCTATCTCCATCTGCCAGGGCTCTTGCAAGGCATCAAACAGGGTCAGCACGCTCTGCTCCACCCGGGCTGCTTGTTTGCGGTCCATCCGGTAGTGGGTGCCTAGCGCCTGTGCGGTACGCTCGCGAATATCGTGGTGCTGCAAGCGCTCCTCGAACTCATACAGCAATCCTTCGCGCAGAGCACCATCGGAGTAGTCGAGCCGCTCGATGGGCAATGAGGTAAACAGCCCGAGCAGGATGGCGACCGCAGCGGCAAACACTTCCTGACGCTCCTCGGTAAGCCCTGTCAGCTTGAGGTTATCGACTCGCTTGCGCTCAATCATCAGCGCCTTGAGCCGCTCCAGCCCCTCCAGCGTAATGCTGCCGTCAGTCAGCCCTTCGCCTTGCAGCACGTCGCGCACGGTACGAATGGAGCCTGAGCTGCCAAGGCAGCTCTGCCAGCCCAGCTTGCGATACTGGTTGACGATGGGAGCGAGTTGGTGCTGCGCCTCCAGCACGGCATTGGTGAAGTGCTTGTCGCTCAGCTTGCCGCTGGCAAAGAAGCTCTGGGTAAAGCTGACGCAGCCCATCTTGCGGCTGGTGAGGGCCTTGTGTTCAAACCCTTCACCGATGATGAGCTCGGTGCTGCCGCCGCCGATATCGATGACCAGTACCTGGCCCTCGATATGCTGGGTATGGGCAACCCCCTGATAGATGAGCCGTGCTTCTTCCTGCCCGCTGATGATCTCGATGGGGTGGTTGAGCACCTTGGCTGCTTCACTCACAAATTCGCGCGCGTTGCTGGCACGGCGCAATGTGTAGGTACCGGCGATGCGGATCTGATCCGGTTTGATGTTGGTGAGCCGCTCGGCAAACAGTGACAGACAGGCGAGGCCGCGTTCCATCGCCTCCGGGCTCATTCGTTTCTGCTCATCCATCCCTTCCGCCAGCCGCACTCGCTCCTTGATGCGATCGACGATGCGAAAACGCCCTTCGCTCAGATGGGCGATCACCATGTGAAAACTGTTGGAGCCGAGATCCACGGCGGCATAGAGACTATTGTCCATTGTTTGACTCGATACGTTTGAGATAGTCGTAAATCGCCACCTGAGAGCGGATCTTGCGGCGGTTGCCCCGCTTCACATATTCGTTCTGCTGGTCGGCATCAATGACCCGCGCCTTGCAGGTATCACTCAGTTGTAGCTCGAGAATGTCCATGATGCGCTGCTTGAGGCGCTCATCATAAATGGGGGTGCCCACCTCAATACGGCCGTCGATATTGCGGCTCATCCAGTCTGCGCTGGAGATATAGAGCTGGGGGTTGCCCTTGTTGTGGAACACCATCACCCGCGGGTGCTCGAGGAAGCGGTCGATGATGCTGATCACCTTGATGTTGTCACTGAGGCCCGGCACGCCCGGACGCAGGGCACACATGCCCCGGATGATCATCTGGATCGGTACTCCCGCCTGCCCGGCGGCATAGAGGCGGTTGATGAGATCCTTGTCCACCAGATTGTTGATCTTGAGGATGATACCGCTCGGCTGACCCGCCTTGGCGTTGGAGAGCTCGTTGTCGATGAGGCGATAGAGCTGACGGCGGCTGTTGATGGGGGAGACCAGCAGGTGGTTGAATTTGTATCGCTTATAGGGGTACTCGATGTATTCAAACACCCCTTCCACTTCGGCGGTGATATCCGGATTGCGGGTCAGCAGCGAGAAGTCGGTGTAGATCTTGGCGGTCTTCTCGTTGAAGTTACCGGTGCCGATATGGGCATAGCGCACCGCCTCGCCATTTTCGTGGCGGGTGATGAGGCAGAGCTTGGAGTGGATCTTGAGGCTCGGCACCCCGAACACCACCTTGACCCCGGCATCGGTAAGGATGTTGGCCCAGTCGATGTTGGCCGCCTCGTCGAAACGGGCGCGCAGCTCGACCACCACGGTCACCTTCTTGCCGTTGTTGGCGGCATCGATGAGGGAGTGGATGATCCGCGACTTCTTGGCCACCCGATAAATGTTGATGCGAATGGCGCTCACCGCCGGATCGAACGCCGCCTGGCGCACCAGTTCGGTGAAGTGGTGGAACTTGTGGTACGGGTAGTAGAGCAGGATATCCTGCTTGGTAATTGCATCGAAGGCGTTGACGAAGCCGTCAAAATCGCGGCAATCCAGCGCCGGCAGCTTGGGGTTTTCCAGATAGTCACGGCCCACGTTGGGGAACCCGATGAAATCCTTGAAGTTGTGATAGCGTCCACCCGGCATGATGGCGTCGTAGGAGCTGATCTGCAGCTTGAGCTTGAGGAAGCTTATCATGGCAGCGGGCATCTCCCGCTCGTAGACGAAGCGCACCGGCATGGCGGTGAGGCGCTGCTTCAAGCCGTCACTCATCTTGTCCACCAGGCTCAAGTCCAGCTGGTCGGAGAGATCGTATTCTGCATCCCGGGTCAGCTTCACCGCATAGGCGGCAATCTCGTCGTAGTCGAAGAAGCCCTTGAAGATCTCGTCGAGGCAGAAGCGGATGACGTTATCCAGAATGATGATCTGCTTCTTGCGGCGGGTCCCTTCCGGCGGCAGCTGGAAGAAGCGGGGCAGGTCGTCGGTCGGCACTTCCACCAGGGCGTACTGGATCACCTGACCGTTCTTCTTCATTTCGATGGCCAGATAGGTGTACTCATCCTTGAGGAATTTGACCGGATTGACCTCTTTGTTGAGCAGGATTGGGATGATGTGACGCAGCACCTTCTCCTTGAAGAAGACCCGCAGCCACTTCTGAATGGCATCGGAGAGCTGGTTCTCGTTGACCAGAAAGATGTTGTGGCGGGCCAGCGCAATCAACAGCTCTTTATAGGTGTTGTCGAACGCTTCACCGAGCGCCATCACTTTTTGCTGGATGGCGCGCAGCAGCACTTTCGCTTCATCGTCGCCACCATGTACTTCATTGATGAGGATGCGACGCTTGACGTCCGATACCCGTACCTTGAAGAACTCATCCTGGTTGGAGGAGAAGATCCCCAGAAAACGAACCCGCTCGATGAGGGGCACCGTCTTGTCCATTGCCTCTTGCAACACCCGTTCATTGAATGAGAGCCAGCTCAGCTCTTTCTCTTCATACTGCTTGTCGGTGCTCATCTTGTGCCTCTGTTTCAGGTCGCGTCTGCGCGGCAGTTATGGCGTTAATATATGACAAATAAATGACAGTATTGTTACTGCTCGCTGAACGCTTCGTCGATGTCGACCACCAGATCGTCGGAGAGGGATTCCAGCGCGGTGATAAGCGTATCCATCGCGAGCCCGTCGGGCAGGGCAACCAGCGCATGGGCATAGAAGAGCGGGGCGCCGGAGTGGGGAGCCGGTTCACAGCCGGTGGTGAGATCGGCCACGTTGATCTCGAGCTGGCGCAGGATGCTGGCTACTTCATGGACGATACCGGGGCGGTCGTTGCCGGTCACTGTCATCATGACTTGATGGGCTGGCTCGGCGGTAGGTGTCCCTTCGGCAAAGCTGATGGTCAGACCCGGTAGCAGGGCCAGTGCTTCGCACAGGCTGCGATAGTGCTCATCGGGGACAGAGACATGGAGGATACCGGCAAACTGTCCCGCCAGTTCGCTCATGGCGCTGCCCAGCCAGTTGCCCTGCTCGCGGCTGATGACTGCAGCCAGACTCTCGACGATCCCGGGTTTGTCTGCACCGATCACGGTGACCACCAATTGCTTTTGCATCCTGCTCTCCTTGAAATGGGATTTCTTGCTCTATGCCTATTGTGCCTGCTGGGGCTGGTCATATGAACCCCCGCCTGCTGACAAATAGATAAAAAGACGGGACTTTTCACTTTCTATACACGGGTCTGCTGCCTTGCTCCGTGGCGACTGTGGTAAAGTAATTCCCCTTTCGTGTCGTGAACTGGATCGTGCTCTCATGAATACCCTTGTCCTATCGGGATTGTTGTTGCTGGCGCTGCTTGTGCTGGCGATCTTCTGGAGCAGAGGCAGACAGCAAAAGCGCCTGCCCTATGATATGCAGGAGACCCTGTTCAGTCCCGCCGAGCGATCCTTCCTCGGGGTGCTGGATCTGGCGGTGGGTGACAAGGCCCGGGTCTTTGCCAAGGTGCGGGTGGCCGATGTGCTGACGCCGCAGGCCGGGATCGGCAAAAGCAAATGGCAGCAGCACTTCAACAAGATCAGTGCCAAGCATTTCGACTATCTGCTTTGCCACCCCACGGATCTCTCCTTTATCTGCGCCATCGAACTCGATGACAGCTCTCACCGTCACCAGAAGCGCAAGGCGCGGGATCTCTTTCTGAAAACCGCCTGCGACAGCGCCGGTCTGCCGTTGCTGCAGATCCCGGCAAGTGCCAGCTATCTGGTGGAAGAGCTGCGCGAACAGATCCTGCCGCTGCTGGTCAAAACCAGCGAACCGTTGATCGACGATCTGCCGCACGGGGCGCGCCGCGAGCCGACGTTCAACCCTCTGTTGCTGGACGGCGTGGATGTCGGTGTCGGGATGCGTGGCCGAACTGCCCATGCCGAGGCCATCTCGCCTGCGTCGCTCCACGAGCCCGCCATCCAGGCCAAGGGGATGGTGGAGGCGCAACAGAGTGAGGGGGAGTTGGTCGATAGCCTGTTCGCCGATGTGGAAGATGATGAAGAGCACGAGGTACACCACTGCCCCCGTTGCGATGCGCCGCTGGTGGAGCGGGAGGCGAAAAAAGGCCCCCACGCCGGTCGACTCTTTCTGGCTTGCAGCCGTTTCCCCGAGTGTCGTTACGCGGCGCCGCACCACCATAATCGCCACTGAATGCGCTTCACTGTGTCCCATGCTGCCCTCTGACGAGGGCAGTTTTCTTTCCGCTATTGGCGGCGCTGCATGCAGAAAATTCCTTGGCAAAATTTATCTAATCTCTCGTTTCTGTCGATACACTTAGCCTGAATACGACAATTTTTGACAATGTGTCGGAATTTTGGCACTTTGTGTGCCAGCAAAAAGACAGTCGGTAGCTGTTTTATCATCAAATAAAACAATAAGTTAGTTCAGGACATCGCGAGGAATGGATATGATGGAGATGGGCGTGTTGATTGTTGATGCCGATGCGCAGCGGCGCCAACAGTTGGGAACCGTGCTCTCGTTTATGGGGATCCCGTGGCAGGAGGTGGCACAAAGCGATCTGGATGTGGCCATCGAATCCTCCGGCCCGCTGCAAGGGGTGCTGGTAGGTGAGCTGACCGACCGCCCCTTGTCAGAGCTGCTGGCAGCCTTCCCCCGTACCCCCTTCCTCTCGCTGGTTGAGGCCGATCTGCCCAACAGCAACTTTATCGGGGTCGCGCTCTCGCCCTTTACTTATGAATCCCTTACCCGTCATCTGCACTTCTGTCAGGCATTCGTCTCCTTGCATCCCCGTCAGCAGACCCATGACAAGGGGCAGGCCCTGCTGCGCTTGCTGGTGGGCAAAGGGAAGGGGATCCAGGAGGTACGCCGCCTCATCAGCCAGGTGGCCGAGACCGATGCCAACGTGCTGATCCTTGGGGAGTCTGGCACTGGTAAAGAGGTGGTGGCTCGCGCCATCCACGAACTCTCTTCCCGCAGCAGTGGCCCCTTCGTGCCCATCAACTGCGGCGCCATTCCGGCCGAATTGCTGGAGAGCGAACTGTTCGGTCACGAGAAGGGGGCGTTTACCGGCGCCATCGCGGCTCGTCGCGGTCGCTTCGAGCTGGCGCAGGGGGGCACCCTGTTCCTCGACGAGATCGGCGACATGCCGATGCCGATGCAGGTCAAACTGCTGCGGGTATTGCAGGAGCGGTTGTTCGACCGGGTCGGTGGCGGCAAGCCCATTCAGGCCGATGTGCGCATCATAGCGGCGACCCACCGGGATCTGGAGGCGATGATCCGCACTCAGGGTTTTCGTGAAGATCTCTACTACCGCCTCAACGTTTTCCCCATAGAGACGCCGCCGCTGCGGGATCGCATCGATGACATCCCGCTGCTGCTGCAGGAGCTGCTCAACCGCCATGCCGAGCAGCACCACGGTTTTATTCGGCTGACCCAGAGGGCGCTGGAGTCACTGATGCAGTACCCCTGGCCCGGCAACGTGCGCGAGCTCTCTAACCTGCTGGAGCGACTGCTGATCCTCTACCCGCACCAGATCGTCGATGTGGCCGATCTGCCGAGCCGTTATCGCCTGCTGCCGAGCGAGCCGCGGGATGAGCGGCTGACCGAGATGGATGAGCGGGATGCGCTGGCGGCGGTGTTTCAGGATCCGCCCGAGTTGGATCACGCCCTCGCTTCGGCCCGCACCATGCAGTTGCCGGAGGAGGGGGTCAACCTCAAAGAGATGCTGGCCGACCTCGAAGTGGAGCTGATCCGTCAGGCGCTGGAGTCTCAGGACGGGGTGGTGGCCCGCGCCGCCGATCTGCTCGGCATGCGCCGTACAACTTTGGTGGAGAAGATGAAAAAGTACGGGATGAGCAAGGACGTCTGAGGGTCAAAGCCTTGACGCAAATACACAATTCATTGTTTTATTTCATATAATTTAGTGGCATGGAAATTGAATGACCTGACCCAATAGCCAGTTTGAGGTCAGGTTTATGACAATCCAGCAGCAGGTCATGCCACTCCAGTCCCACGAAGTGAGCCAGCTCTATGCCATCTTCAAGGCGCTCCCCACCGGGGTGTTGCTGCTTGACGGGGCAGGGGTGGTCACCCGCGCGAACCCGGCGGCCATCTCCCTGCTGGGGGAGCCGCTGGAAGGGGAGCTCTGGCGTCACATCATTGCCCGCTGCTTCGAGCCGCGCGAGGATGATGGCCACGAGATCTCCCTGCGCGACGGGCGCCGGGTCCAGCTCTCGACCCAACCGCTGCCGGATCAGCCCGGCCAGCTGGTCTTTATCAACGACCTGACCGAAACCCGCAAACTGCAAGACCGCATCAACCACATGAAGCGGCTGTCGGCGCTGGGCAATATGGCGGCCTCGCTCGCCCACCAGATCCGCACGCCGCTCTCCGCGGCCATGCTTTATGCCGCCAATCTGGCCAACCGCACCCTCAAGCCGGAATCTCGCACTCAGTTTCAGCAAAAGCTGATGGCCCGTTTGCAGGATCTGGAGAAGCAGATCAACGACATCCTGCTGTTCGCCCGCAATGGCGACAATCAGGTGGTCACCCCCATCTCGGTACAAGGGCTGCTGGCCGAAGTGCAGGCCGGTGCCGAGGCCTTCTGTCAGCAGCAGGGCTGCGAGCTGCACATGGAGGCGCCAGAGCCCGATCTCTGTCTGCTGGCCAACAGCAGCGCGCTGGCGGGGGCCATCAACAATCTGATTGCCAATGCCCAGCAGGCGGGGGCCACCTCACTCTTGGTCAGCGCGGTGCGCAGCGGTGCCCGGGTGGAGATGCGGGTCATTGATAATGGCAAGGGGATCCCTTCCCATCAGCTCGGTCAGGTATTCGAACCCTTCTTTACCACTCGCTCCCAAGGCACTGGTCTCGGGCTGGCGGTGGTGCAATCTGTAGTGCGTGCCCATCAGGGGGAGGTCGGTGTGGCCTCGGTTCCCGGTGAAGGCACCTGCTTTACTCTGTCGTTCCCCCTGCATCAGCAACCGGTGCAGCTTGGAGGTGTAGCATGACACAGGCCAGGATCCTGGTAGTTGAAGATGACAATGGTCTGCGCGAAGCGCTGGTGGATACCCTTTTGCTCGGCGGTTATGAGTGCCGTGAAGCGGACAGCGGCGAGCGGGCTCTGCTGGCCCTCTCCCGTCAGCCATTTGACATGGTGATCTCCGATATCCAGATGGGGGGGATGGACGGTCTCACTCTGCTGGCTACTATCCGCCAGCAATATCCGCAGATACCTGTGCTGCTGATGACCGCCTACGCCAATATCGACGGCGCGGTGCGCGCCATGCGTGAAGGGGCCATCGACTATCTGGCCAAGCCGTTCTCGCCGGAGGTGCTGCTTAATCAGGTCAGCCGCTATGTGCCCGCCCAGAAGGTGGAGAAACGCGCTGTGGTCTACGGGGATCCCAAAACTGCCGAGCTGTTCCAGCTGGCGACCCGGGTGGCCAGAAGCGAAGCGACCGTGATGGTGACCGGCCCGAGCGGGACGGGGAAAGAGGTGCTGGCCCGTTACATTCACGATAACTCCAGCCGCGCCGAGCAGCCCTTCGTCGCCATCAACTGCGCCGCCATTCCGGAAAACATGCTGGAGGCGACCCTGTTTGGCTACGAGAAGGGCGCCTTCACCGGTGCGGTACAGGGGTGCCCGGGCAAGTTCGAACAGGCGCAGGGGGGCACCCTGCTGCTTGACGAGATCACCGAGATGGATCAGGGGCTGCAAGCCAAATTGCTGCGGGTGTTGCAGGAGAAAGAGGTGGAGCGGCTCGGCAGTCGCAAGATGATCCCGCTGGATGTGCGGGTCATCGCCACCAGCAACCGGGATTTGAAAAAAGCGGTGCAGGATGGCCTGTTCCGCGAAGATCTCTACTATCGCCTCAACGTCTTTCCGCTGCGCTGGTCTGCCCTGTGCGAGCGGCCCGGCGACATTCTGCCGCTGGCGGAACATCTGCTGGCGCTTCATGCCAGTCAGCAGGGGCTGCCGACACCACAGTTGACGGATGCCTCGAGGGTACGGCTGCTGGCTCACCCCTGGCCCGGCAACGTGCGGGAGTTGGACAACGTGGTACAGCGTGCCCTGATCCTCAGCCCCGACGGGGTCATTGATTGTGACCACCTCATTCTGGAGGAGCTGGATGAGCAGGAGATGGAGTTTGTCAGCGTGGAGCGCAGCTATGGTGGCGATCGCCTCGGCAGCGAGCTCAAGCAGCAGGAGCACCAGATCATCCTCGACACCCTGCAAGATTGTAACGGCAGCCGCAAGGCGGTGGCCGACCGACTCGGCATCAGCCCGCGCACCCTGCGCTACAAGCTGGCCCAGATGCGGGAGGCGGGGATCGACCTGCCAGCCTGAGGCCGAGAGGGAAACCGCACTGTGTGGGGGCTGTCATGGTCTTGACGGCCCGGCTCGATTATCATGGGGCCCTTGGCGTTTTGAGCCTGGGCCCTGTTTTTATTGGTAAAGCAGGGGACCGAGCCTTAATAAGGGACCCCTATGATCTCTCATCGAAAACTCGAAACCGTACTGAACCATCTGCTCGAACCGCATGCTATCAAGGATTACTGCCCCAACGGTTTGCAAGTGGAGGGGCGTGAGCGCATTCGCAAGGTAGTGACCGGTGTCACCGCCAGTCAGGCGCTTATCGACGCCGCCGTGGCTGCCGAGGCCGATGCCATTCTGGTCCATCACGGCTACTTCTGGAGCGGTGAACCGGCCCAGATCACCGGCATGAAGCAGCGTCGTCTCAAGACCCTGCTGACCCACGATATCAATCTGTTTGCCTACCATTTGCCGCTGGATGTCCATCCTGAGGTGGGTAACAACGCCCAGCTCGCCAAGCTGCTCGACATCAAGGTACGCCGCGGTCTGGAGCCGTGGAACAGCAAGAGCGTCGCCATGGTGGGCAAGCTGGAAGAGCCGATGAGTGGGCGCGATTTTGCCAAGCTGATTGCCGAACGACTTGGCCGCGAGCCACTCTATTGTGGCGACAGCGGCCCCGAGCTTATCCGTTCCGTGGCCTGGTGCACCGGCGGCGGCCAGAGCTACATCAATCTGGCGGCGGAGCAGGGCATTGATGCCTTTATCTCCGGTGAAGCCTCAGAGCAGACCATTCACACCGCTCGCGAGATGGGGATGCACTTCTACGCCGCGGGCCATCACGCCACCGAGCGTTACGGCGTCAAGGCGCTGGGGGAGTGGCTGGCGACCGCGCACGGGCTGGATGTTACCTTTATCGATATCGACAATCCGGTCTAAACCTGTCCACGATCTGGCTACGAAACCGTGCTCAAGGCTCATGTGCAGCTCTTCACCTTGTCGACGGTTTCTCGCAGCAGGTCGTGAACAGGTTTAAGCCTGTGCCTGTGGTGGGAAAATTCAGGAAATAAAAAGGAGGCCATCGGCCTCCTTTTTCACATTTCGACAAGACGTCTGCTTACTCGCAGGCATAACCAGCGGGGCCCAGCAGGGCGCCATCCAGTTGCACAGCGCCATCTACCATCTGCAGCCTGCCTTCGCAGAACCAGCGAACCACCAGCGGGTAGATGCTGTGCTCCTGCGCCTGCACCCGTGCTGCTACCTCGTCCGCAGTGTCTCCTTCAAAGATGGGTACGCGGGCCTGCAGGATCACCGGGCCCCCGTCCAGCTCTTCGGTCACGAAGTGGACGCTGGCGCCGTGTTCACTGTCACCGGCATCTATGGCGCGCTGGTGGGTATGCAGGCCCTGATACTTGGGCAGCAGGGAGGGGTGGATATTGATCATCCTGCCGGCGAAATGGCGCACCAGATCGCCGCTCAATATCCGCATAAACCCGGCCAGCACCACCAGATCCGGCTGATAGTCTGCCATCAGCGCCAGCAGGGCGGCGTCATACTCCTCCCGGCTGGTGAACTGCTGCTGGGCCAGAATAGAGGTCGCCACGCCTGCTTCTTTAGCGCGAACCAGACCATAGGCATCGGCCTTGTTGCTGATGACGCCGACCACCTCACCGGCAATCTTGCCGCTGGCGCAGTGGTCGAGGATCGCCTGCAGGTTGCTGCCGCTGCCGGAGATTAGGACGAGGATCCGCATCATTTGATGACGACCTGCTCCTCACCGTCTGCTGCCTTGGCGATATGACCGATGTGCCATGCGTTCTCGCCTTCTGCCTTGAGCAGGGTCAGCGCCTTCTCCAGCTGGTTGGCGGGCAGGGCGATGATCATGCCGACGCCGCAGTTGAAGGTGCGATACATCTCGTGACGGGTGACGTTGCCAGCCTGCTGCAGCCAGCTGAACACCGCCGGCCACTGCCAGCTCTGCTCGTCGATCACCGCTTTAGTATTGGCAGGCAATACGCGGGGGATATTCTCCCAGAAGCCACCGCCGGTGATGTGGGAGAGGGCGTGGATCTCGCACTCCTTGATCAGCTTGAGCATAGGTTTCACATAGATGCGGGTCGGCTCCAGCAGGGCGTTGGCCAGAGTGGTGTCACCCAGCGGCTGATGCACGTCGGCTTTGGAGACTTCCAGAATTTTACGGATCAGGGAGAAGCCGTTGGAGTGAGGGCCGCTGGCAGCCAGGGCGATCAGGGCATCCCCTTCACCGACCTTGCTGCCGTCGATGATTTCGCTCTTCTCCACCACACCGACGCAGAAACCGGCGATGTCGTAGTCTTCCCCTTCATACATACCCGGCATCTCGGCGGTCTCGCCGCCCACCAGGGCACAGCCTGACTGCTCGCAACCGGCACCGATCCCGGTGACCACCGCGGCAGCGGTGTCCACGTCCAGCTTGCCGGTCGCATAGTAGTCGAGGAAGAACAGCGGCTCGGCGCCCTGTACGATCAGGTCATTGACGCACATGGCCACCAGATCGATGCCCACGGTGTCGTGTTTCTTCAGGTCGATGGCCAGCCGCAGCTTGGTGCCCACACCATCGGTACCGGAGACCAGTACCGGCTCCTTGTAGCCCGCAGGGATTTGACACAAGGCCCCAAAGCCGCCAAGACCACCAAGGACTTCAGGACGACGAGTGCGCTTTGACACGCCCTTGATACGTTCAACCAGTGCATTGCCAGCATCGATATCTACGCCAGCATCCTTGTAGCTCAGTGAGGTTTTGTCAGTCACGAGTATTCCCCGTCATGTAAAGAAGTGGAGGGTAAAATTCGGGGCGTATTCTAACAGTGGCGGTGAAAAACCAGAAAGGAAATCGTTTGCGCGTTTTTGCGCGGAAATGCTCTACAAGCGGTGGCTTTTGTTGTATGATTCCGCGATTTTTTTGCGGCAGGTTAGAGGAGATAATAATGAAAGTCGTTGAAGTCAAACACCCCCTGGTCAAACACAAGATCGGTCTGATGCGTGAAGGCGATATCAGCACCAAGCGTTTCCGTGAACTGGCCAAAGAAGTGGGCAGTTTGTTGACCTATGAAGCGACCTCTGACTTCGAAACCGAGAAGGTTATCATCGATGGCTGGAATGGGCCAGTAGAAGTTGACCAGATCAAAGGCAAGAAGGTAACCGTCGTACCCATCCTGCGTGCCGGCCTTGGCATGATGGATGGCGTGCTGGAGCACATGCCGAGCGCCCGCGTCAGCGTGGTCGGTATCTACCGTGATGAAGAGACCCTGCAACCGGTTCCCTATTTCGAAAAGATCGTCAGCAACATCGAAGAGCGTCTGGCGCTGGTCATTGATCCGATGCTGGCCACCGGCGGCTCCATGATCGCCACCATCGATCTGCTGAAGAAGAAAGGCTGCCAATCCATCAAGGTGTTGGTACTGGTTGCCGCGCCGGAAGGGATCAAAGCGCTGGAAGCGGCTCACCCTGACGTAGAGCTCTACTGCGCTTCTGTCGACCAGGGGCTGAACGATAAAGGCTACATCGTGCCGGGTCTGGGCGATGCAGGCGACAAGATCTTCGGTACCAAGTAACTTAATGCTTTAACCTGCTTCCCATGTGGAAGGGGTGATCGGAGCCGGCGCATCGCCGGCTCTGCTGTTTGTGGCCGCTTGTGCCAGCCTTGCCGCAGGATGCGCCTTGCCGCTACCATAAGCACACTCTCCCATTTCGAGACTCTGTTCATGTTCAAACGTGTTGTGACCGCCCTCTGCTGCGGCTTGTCATTCATGGCCTCGGCCGCTCAGGTGACCGACCTCTATCAGGACAAGGCCCCGACCAGTGGCGACATGGTGGCCGCTCAAGGGCAGGCACTGGGTCAGGTGCTGATCAAGGTCACCGGCAAACGCGACATCCTCACCCAACCTGTGGTGGTCAAGGCGCTGGCGGCCCCGGGCGACTATGTCAAAAACTATGGCTATCAGGATCAGGACTCCGTCAAGTATCTGAAAGCCGAGTTCAAGAGTGACAAGGTCAACAGCCTGGTCTCCGAGAGCCAGTATGCCCTGCTTGGCCCGGCTCGTCCCCAGATGGCGATCTGGCTGGTGGTGGATCAGGGTGAGCGTCGCCTGCTGGCGGATCAATCCAGCGATGGTTGGGCGCAAGCCTTGCGCGAGCAGGCCCAGACGCTGGGGCTACCCATCAGCATTCCGCTGATGGATCTCGATGACAACATGGCGGTCAGTGCCACCGACGTCTGGGGCCGCTTTGCCGACCCGATTTTGCAGGCAAGCCAGCGCTATGGCGCCGAGATGGTGGTGCTGGGCAAGCTGACTCCTGAAGGTGACAAGTGGAGCATCGATTGGGGACTCTACGGCCCCAAAGCGGCTGGTGAAGTGACCGAGCTGACCCGTGGCAATAGCACCGGCACTCAGGCCGAAGTGGCGCAAGGGTTTGCCGATACCCTGGCGGCCTGGCTGGTGAAAAACTACGGTGCCCGCATTTCTGGTCCGGCAACCAGCCAGACCCTGGTGGTAGATGGCCTCTCCGAAGTGGACAGCATGATCGCCGTGCAGAAGATGCTGCAGGGGATGGCAAACGTCAGCAAGGTGGCGATCGGCAAGCTGGAGGGGGACCAGGTCACCTTCAACTTTACCCTGCAAGGGGATCAGGCCGAACTGGTGCGGGCACTGCAACTTGAGAGTCGTTTGCGCAAGGTTGACGATAATGGCAGCGGTTTGCGTTACCAATGGTCGCAGCCCTGATTTTATAAGGCTTTTGTAGACCGCCCGGCTTGTCCGGGCGGTTCTCTATCTGCCTTTGCGATGATACACTTAGCCGCAAATGTCACAGTCAAAGCCCAACGAGTGAAGCAACCGGCCCAACTGTCTTTAGCCGTACAACTACCGGATGATGAAACCTTCGTCAGTTTTTATCCCGGCAACAATGCTCATCTGATCACCGCCCTCAAAAACGCGGCCATCGGTCAGGGGTCGCCTTTCCTCTATTTCTGGGGAGCCAAGGGATCTGGACGCTCTCATCTGCTCCACGCCACCTGTGCCGAGGTCAACGCCCGCGATGCGGCGGCGGCCTATCTCTCCCTCGATCAATTTGAACAGCTCGATCCCAGCATGCTCGATGCCCTCGAAAGCCTGCCGCTGGTCTGTCTCGACAGCCTTGAGGCGATCGCCGGCAATGCCGTGTGGGAGCGGGCGCTGTTCGATTTCTACAACCGCTGGCAGGAGAAGGGGGAGGGGACGCTGGTGGTCACCGGCTGCAGCGCGCCGCGCAAACTGGGGCTGCAACTGCCGGATCTCGCTTCGCGCCTCGACTGGGGGGTGAGTTTCCATCTCGAAGAGCTGGATGATGAAGGCAAGCTCAGTGCCCTGCAGCTGCGTGCCGAGCTGCGGGGCTTCAAATTGCCCATCGATGTGGGCCGCTTCCTGCTCAACCGACTCTCCCGCGATATGCGAACCCTGCTCACCACTCTCAATCAGCTCGACAATGCCTCATTTCGCGCCAAGCGCAAGCTGACCATTCCCTTTGTCAAAGAGATCCTCGAGCTCTGAGCCTCTCGACTGTGTGCGGTTGTGGCCTGACTTTCGTTTGAATGGCAGATAAAAAGAAACCCCGGCATCAGGCCGGGGTTTTGCTATCTCAAGGGGGCTCTGTCTATCAGTGGAACTGATCTTCTTCGGTAGAGCCGGTCAGTGCGGTCACCGAGGATTGGCCACCCTGAATCACGGTGGTCACCTTGTCAAAGTAACCGGTACCGACCTCCTGCTGGTGGGCTACGAAGGTGTAGCCACGGCTGGCGGCTGCAAATTCCGGCTCCTGCACCATCTCGACGTAGTGCTTCATCCCTTCGCCACGGGCGTACTGGTAGGCCAGTTCGTACATGTGGAACCACATGTTGTGGATACCCGCGAGGGTGATGAACTGGTACTTGTAGCCCATGTCGGAGAGCGCCTGCTGGAAGCGGGCGATGGTGGCATCGTCCAGATTCTTCTTCCAGTTGAAGCTCGGGGAGCAGTTGTAGGCCAGGATGCGGTCCGGGAACTTGGCCTTGATTGCTTCGGCAAATTTACGCGCTTCGTCCAGATCCGGCTTGGCGGTTTCACACCACACCATGTCGGCGTAGGGGGCGTAAGCCAGACCGCGAGCGATGGCCTGATCGATACCGGCACGCACCTTGTAGAACCCTTCAGCTGTGCGCTCGCCAGTCAGGAAGTCTGCATCGTACGGGTCGGCATCGGTGGTCAACAGGTCCGCGGCGTTGGCGTCGGTACGGGCGATCACCAGGGTGGTGGTGCCGCATACATCGGCTGCCAGACGGGCGGCAACCAGCTTCTGCACCGCTTCCTGAGTCGGTACCAGCACCTTGCCACCCATATGGCCGCACTTCTTGACGGAAGCGAGCTGATCTTCGAAGTGCACGCCAGCGGCGCCCGCTTCAATCATCCCCTTCATCAGTTCGAAGGCGTTCAGCACGCCGCCGAAACCGGCTTCAGCATCGGCCACGATCGGCAGGAAGTAGTCGATAAAGCCCTCATCCTGCGGCCCGACCTTGTTGGCCCACTGGATCTGGTCGGCACGGGCGAAGGAGTTGTTGATGCGCTCCACCACGGACGGTACCGAGTTGGCCGGGTAGAGGGACTGATCCGGATACATGGTGGAGGACAAGTTGTTGTCCGCCGCCACCTGCCAGCCGGAGAGGTAGATCGCCTCGATCCCCGCCTTGGCCTGCTGCACCGCCTGACCACCGGTCAGGGCGCCGAGGCAGTTGACGTAGCCTTTCTTGGCGTCGCCGTGGATCAGACCCCACAGCTTGTCGGCTCCACGCTGGGCCAGGGTGTGCACCGGCTGCAAGCTGCCGCGCAGATTCACCACGTCTTCGGCGCTGTAGCCGCGCTTGATCCCTTTCCAGCGGGGGTTTTCCGCCCAGTCTTTCTCGATAGCCTGGATCTGTTGCTCACGGGTCAGTGCCATATCAGTTCCCTCTTTCATTGATTTCACGTTTCCATTGACTTGTTATTGGCGAGCCCCGCTGGGGGCCCGTGATTCAGAGCCGCTCGTAACCGGGCAGCGTCAGAAAATCGATCAGGGTATCGGCGCAGGTGATCTCTTCCATCAGTTCGCTTGCCTCGGCAAAGCGTCCTGCCTGCCAGCGTGCGGCGCCCACCTCGGCTTTGACCACCTCCAGCTCCTCGGCCAGCATCTGGCGGAACAGCTCTTTGGTCACCACCTTGCCATTCGACAGGCTCTTGCCGTGGCGGATCCACTGCCAGATGGAGGTACGGGAGATCTCGGCGGTGGCGGCATCTTCCATCAGACCGTAGATGGGCACGCAGCCGTTGCCGTTGATCCAGGCCTCCAGATATTGCAGGGCAACCCGGATATTGGTGCGCATCCCTGTCTCGGTGCGCTCGCCCTCACAGGGGGCCAGCAGGTCGGCGGCGGTGATGGGGGCATCCTGCTCGCGCAGCACGCCAATCTGGTTCTTGGCGCCAGCCGCAATGGTGGCGTTGAACACCGCCATGGCGGTATCAGCGAGGCCAGGGTGGGCGACCCAGGTACCGTCGTGGCCGTTGTTGGCTTCGCGCTCCTTGTCGGCCTTGACCTTGGCAAAGACCTGCTCGTTAACGGCCGCGTCCTTGGCCGGAATAAAGGCGGCCATACCACCCATCGCCAGCGCACCGCGCTTGTGGCAGGTCTTGATCAGCAGCCGCGAGTAGGCGGAGAGGAACGGCTTGTCCATGGTTACCACCTGGCGGTCGGGCAGGACGCGATCCGGATGGTTCTTCAAGGTCTTGATGTAGCTGAAGATGTAGTCCCAGCGGCCGCAGTTCAGCGCAACGATGTGATCTTTCATCTGATAGAGCAGCTCATCCATCTCGAACACGGCCGGCAGGGTTTCGATCAGCACGGTGGCCTTGATGGTGCCGCGGGGCAGACCGAACTTGTCCTCGGTCCAGGCGAACACTTCGCTCCACCAACGCCCTTCCAGATGGCTCTGCAACTTGGGCACGTAGAAGTAGGGGCCCGAGCCTTTGGCCAGCAGCGCCTGATAGTTGTGCAGGAAGTAGAGAACAAAATCGAACAGGCCGCCGGGGATGGGCTCGCCATCGAAGGTGACATGTTTTTCCGGCAGGTGCAGACCGCGCACCCGGCAGATGAGGACGGCCGGATCGGTGCTCAGGGTATAAGCCTTTCCTTCCGGACTGGTGTAAGAGATGGTGCCGTTGACCGCATCGCGCAGGTTTATTTGGCCCTCGATCACCTTATTCCAGGCGGGGGCCAGTGAATCCTCAAAATCCGCCATGAACACCTTGACGTTGGCGTTGAGGGCGTTGATCACCATCTTGCGCTCGACCGGGCCGGTGATCTCCACACGGCGGTCTTGCAGGTCGGCGGGAATGCCGCGAATGGTCCAGTCACCTTCACGGATGTGGGCGGTTTCCGGCAGGAAGTCCGGCAGCTCGCCGCCATCGATACGGGCCTGGCGTGCCACACGTTGTTTCAGCAATTCCCCTCTTTGGGGAGCAAAACGTTCCACCAGTTCGGAGACCAGAGCCACCGCGTCCGGCGTCAGAATTTGCGCGTATTCGGGCAGCATCTCGCCCTGGATGCGAAGGCGGGCGCTGCAGTGGGTCTGAGCCGGTGCCGACATAAGGTTCACTCCTTTGAGAATTACATTTTGAACTTACTAACTACGACTAAAGTCGAATCCCTGTTCCTGAAACGTTCCCGCAACAACGGGATAACACGATTGATAAGGTGCGAAATATTGTTGAGTACGTCAACAGTTTTTTTTAAACACTTGTTTTTTGGATATGGTTAAGTTGATGTTTTTTATTGCTTTATTGGGTTGGTATAAAAGCTCTACGCAGATGGTTATGCTCCTGCTTTTTCCCATCGGACAACGGCTAATTTGGGCCGTTACCCTGCCCCTTATTTTGTAACTTATTACGTAATAAAATTACAAATGCAAAAACAAATCCCGACCTAACTCCAGGCTTTGCCAAAACAGCCGTATAAAGCGCGTTTGAATGTGGCAATGAATGTTTTGCTAACGCTAGACCTGATTGGTGAACGTGCGTTTTAAACTTGGCGTGGTGATGCAGGCTCTGTTGGCACCAGCGGTTGCAGCGATGGAAAGTGAAGTGCAATAACGTAGGTTTGTATCAGTTGTCGGGGGGAATGCCGGGGAGGAAAGGGGGAGATACATCAGTCAATAATACTGCCATTCTTGATAGAATTAGCAGTTTGTCGTTTTTTGCAGATTTCTCGCCAAGGGCCTGAAACGGAGAGCGTTGAACAGGCGATGCCCCAGTGATTGAGCGGCCATCTGGCCGGGCTCAATAGTCATCATCCGGTTCGGCCAGATCGATCACATCCAGCTGGATGACCTGTTCATTTTCGCTTTCGGTGTGGCAAGGAGTGTCGTGAGGAACGGAATAAAGCGTAATGGCGGGTGCGAAATCGGTGTTCTGGTTCATGCCTGGTCCTGTGTTGCACGCAAGCCGGACAGTGATCCCTTCACTCGTGTTTCCACCTCCCTGTGTTGTCTACCGGCGGAAAGTTGCGCATCTTAATGAGTTCGGCAAAAAGATTCAAGTGGTTCTGAGTGTTTTTTGTTCTTGGTAGGCTGGCGTTGTCAGGAGGATAAATCGGAGGCAAAAAAATAGCCCAGTCGTTTGACTGGGCTATTCTCGGGGAAAATGGTCGGTGTGAGAGGATTCGAACCTCCGACCCTCTACACCCCATGCAGATGCGCTACCTGGCTGCGCTACACACCGACGGAGTCAGACTCGGCTGACGGGGAGGAAGTCTAATAGCATGGCCAAACGGGTGCAACTCCTTTTTTATCATAGAGATGCCGATTGCTTCTTTATTGCTCAGTCGGGATGCGGCTTGGGTCTGACGTGCAGATTTGGCATAATCGCCGCCCTGTCACCGCGAGCTATCATGCCTGCTATCTATGGAATTATCTGACAGATGTGGATAGCTGGAATGCAAACAGCACAATTGAACAATATAAAGAGGGGATGGGCGTGAAACCATCAGAGGTCCCAGAAATACCGAGTCAGGCACAGAGTCAGACCGAGCAGGACGAACAGTGGATGCGCCATGCCATGGCATTGGCCGCCCGAGCCGAAGGGATTGGCGAGATCCCGGTCGGTGCCTTACTGGTGCTGGATGGTCAGGTGGTGGGTGAGGGGTGGAACCGCTCCATCAGCGAACACGATGCCTGTGCCCATGCCGAGGTGATGGCGATCCGGGCGGCGGGCAAGCAGCTGGCGAACTACCGCCTGCTCGACACCACTCTTTATGTGACGCTGGAGCCCTGCTGTATGTGTGCCGGTGCGCTGATCCATAGCCGAGTCAAGCGGGTGGTTTACGGTGCCCGAGATCTCAAGACCGGCGCGGCGGGGTCGGTGTTCGAGATCTTGCAGGACCCGCGCCACAACCACAGTGTCGAGCTGACCGGCGGCGTGCTGGCCGATGCCTGCTCGGCCCAGTTGTCGGCCTTCTTCAAGCGCCGCCGCGCCGAGAAAAAGGCGGCCAAACTGGCGTTGCAACAATCAAACGATACCCTTTCCTGAATCATTCGGGGGCAGCGCAGGCTGCCCTTGCTGATCATCAGCATAAATATCCCTTTATAAACAATATATTACGCTCGCCCGCCTTCGAAGGGATCCCCGCCCATTTTTCCGCTAACAACCTCTGTTAAAGCGTTCTCGATGTAACAAAACTGTCATGCAACCGCCATATAATGCCGCGAAGCCTAGCTTACATTGAGGTCTTGCATGTCATCGGAATCGTTAAACCTGGTCATGGCGGGCAGTAGAAAACGCCGGATCAAGGATAAATTGGCCAAATATGGCGTCACCACAGGCGGAGCCCTGGTACTGGTGGCGCTGCTGCTTATCTTCTTTTATCTGCTCTATGTGGTGAAACCCATCTTCAATGGCGCCTCCATGGAGCCGACAGCCTCGTTTACCCTGCCTGCCGCAGGGAAGACCGCCTGGCTCGGCGTGGAAGAGCAGAACGAGATCGGCTATCGCTTCAGCGATAAAGGGCAGGTCAACTTCTTTGCGGTGCAGGGAGATGACAAGATCAAGGTCGGCCAGTCACTGGGTCAGGCCCAGGTTGCTGGTGACATCACCACGGTAGCGACCCCGGCACCGGGCCAGCGGCTGATCGCTTACGGCTTTGTCGATGGCAAGGCGCAGGTCGTCCAGCCAGCATTCAAGGTCTCCTATCCCAACGATGTTCGGGTGATTGAGCCCAGCCTGCAATATCCCTTCGGCGAAGAGCCTGTGGTGATCGACCCGCAAGGGAAGGCGCTGCAACTGATGGTGTTCGAAGCCACCAAGGACAAGATGGCGACCGCCGCCGTGACCGAAGATGGTCGTGGTGTGATGACGGTGATGAGCGGTGAGGAGAACTTCATCTCCGGGGAGATTGAGTGGAGCAGTGAAAACTACACGATTCCCTCCCTGCCGCGCCATGTGGATCAGATGTTGCTGACCCCCAATCTGCGGATCCTGTTCGTGCGCGAGGGCAATCGCCTCTCCGTCTATGACATTCATAACCTGAGCGAAATCTCCCTGCGCAACGTGTTGGAGATCAATGCCCCCAACGCCAATGTGACCCGGGTTCAGCTGCTCTCCGGCGCCTCTTCACTGCTGGTGGGTAATGACAACGGCGTGATTTCCCAGTGGTTCGAAGTGGCGAAGGATGGCAAACGCCAGTTCACCCAAATTCGTGACTTCAAGGGCGATGGCGCGGTAGATCTGCTGACTCCCGAGCACTTTCGCAAAGGCTTCATCAGTGCCGACAAGGATGGCATCATCAGCTTCTTCCACGCCACCGGCGAGACCAAGCTGCTGACCGAGACGGTGGAAGGGGGCGAACTCTCTGCCCTGGCCATCTCCCCCCGTCACAACCTGTTGCTGATGCAGCAAGGGAATACCTTCAAGCTCTTCTCGGTGGAGAACGAACACCCCGAAGTGACCTGGTCTGCCCTCTGGCAACAGGTGTGGTACGAAGGATATCCGGAGCCCCAGTATGTGTGGCAATCCACCTCCGCCAGCAACGATTTTGAAGCCAAGCTGAGTTTGGTGCCGCTGGTATTCGGTACTCTGAAAGCCTCTTTCTACGCCATGGTGTTTGCTGTGCCGCTCGGCGTGGCTGGTGCCATCTATACCGCCTACTTCATGTCGGCGGGGCTGCGCAAATACGTCAAGCCGACGGTCGAGATCATGGCGGCGCTGCCGACCGTTATCCTGGGCTTCCTGGCGGGTCTGTGGCTGGCGCCGATCATCGAGGGGGCGCTGCCCGGGGTGATCCTGCTGCTGGTATTGCTGCCGATGGGGATGCTGCTGACTGCACTGCTCTGGAACTATCTGCCGGAGCGCGGCAAGTCCTGGCTGCCTGAAGGGTGGCACGCCATCCTGCTGATCCCGGTGCTGCTGCTGATTGGCTGGGGTGCCTTCGCCCTGAGCCCGCTCATCGAGAATGCCTTTATGCACGGCGATTCGCGCATCTGGCTGACCCACGAAATGGGTATCAAGTTTGACCAGCGCAACTCGCTGGTGGTCGGTATCGCCATGGGCTTTGCGGTCATCCCCACCATCTTCTCCATTGCTGAAGATGCGGTTTTCTCGGTGCCCAAGCATCTGACCCAGGGCTCGCTGGCACTGGGGGCCACCCCGTGGCAGACCCTGAGCCGGGTGGTGATCCTCACTGCCAGCCCGGGCATCTTCTCTGCGGTGATGATGGGTCTTGGCCGCGCCGTGGGCGAGACCATGATCGTGCTGATGGCCACTGGCAACACCCCCATCATGGACTTCTCCATGTTCCAGGGGCTGCGCACCCTCGCCGCCAACATCGCGGTGGAGATGCCGGAATCGGAAGTGGGCAGCTCCCACTATCGGGTACTGTTCCTCGCGGCCTTCGTCCTGTTTGTGTTCACCTTTTTGTTCAACACCCTGGCCGAGTTTGTCCGTCAGCGGTTGCGTGAAAAATACAGCTCGATGTAAGGGGCGACTCTGTAATGGACAAGGAATCGACAATGGGTAAGTGGTTTAAATCAGGGGCCCCCTGGATCTGGATGACCGGCGGTGCCGTCAGCCTGAGTCTGGTGGCGGTACTGGGTCTGCTGCTGCTGATCGGCTGGCGTGGTCTGGTCTACTTCTGGCCGCACCCCATCTATGAGTGGCAGCTGGAAGACGCCAGCGGCAACAAGAGCGTACTGATCGGCGAGATCAACGATCGCGAGCAGGTACCGGTGGAGCGACTGCGCGCTGCAGGTCTGCCATTGGAAGGGGAAGAGCGCGAGCTGCTGACCCGCTATCTGGTCAAGACCGGCAACCGTGAGTTCGTTGACCTCGATTTTCGCTGGGTGCTGGAGACGGACATCAAGTCCCAGAGTCAGCCGGCTGAGCTGGCCATGGTTGAGCGTGCCACCAACGGCAACTTCTATGGCTATATCGTCGGGGTGAAAGAGGATGGCCGCGAGCTCACCTCTGATCTGCATCCTGCCCTGCAGCGGGTGCTGGCGCGAGCCAATGCCCTTTCAGAACAGGCCAACGATCTGCAAAAAGGGGACATCGGCAGCATCAACTATCAACTGGAGCGGCTGCGCCTGAAAGAGCGCAAGGCCGAGTTGGATGACAAGCTGACCGAGCAGCTCAAAGCCGAACTGGCCAGCGAGCGTCAGGCTCTCAACGATCGCTATCAGGTGCTGGAAAAAGAGCTCTTCTCCTTGCGTAGCCAAGCGGACCGCGACGCCATTACCGTCAAGGATATGCGTGGCGAGCTGGTGACCATGCCGATGTCCAAGGTACTGGACGTGGTATGGCCCAACGACATGAGCCTGCTGGCCAAGGTGGGTCACTGGTTCCACCAGATCGGCAAGTTCGTCTCTGACGATCCCCGTGAAGCCAACACCGAGGGCGGGGTGTTCCCGGCTATCTTCGGCACTGTGTTCATGGTCTTCCTGATGGCGATCATCGTGACCCCGCTGGGGGTGGTGGCGGCAGTCTACCTGCACGAATACGCGGGCAAGAACAGTCTGACCAAGATCATCCGCATTGCGGTGATCAACCTGGCGGGCGTGCCTTCCATCGTCTACGGCGTGTTTGGTCTGGGCTTCTTCGTTTACACCCTGGGGGGCAGCATCGACCGCCTCTTCTACCCGGAAGCGCTGCCGAGCCCCACCTTTGGCTCACCCGGCGTGATCTGGTCGGCGCTGACCCTGGCTATCCTGACCCTGCCGGTGGTGATTGTCTCCACCGAAGAGGGGCTGGCGCGGATCCCGAGCACCATCCGTCAGGGCTCGCTGGCACTGGGTGCCACCCAGGCCGAGACCCTGTGGCGCATCGTGCTGCCGATGGCGAGCCCGGCCATCATGACCGGCCTTATTCTGGCGATTGCCCGTGCAGCCGGTGAAGTGGCGCCGCTGATGCTGGTGGGGGTGGTGAAACTGGCGCCGACCCTGCCGATGGATGGCAACTTCCCGTATCTGCATGTGGAGCGCAAGTTCATGCACCTGGGCTTCCACATCTATGACGTCGGCTTCCAGAGCCCCAACGTCGAAGCGGCCCGCCCGCTGGTCTACGCCACCTCCTTCCTGCTGGTGACGGTGATCGTGGGTCTGAACCTGACCGCTATCGGTATTCGTAACCACTTGCGCGAGAAATTCCGGTCGCTGGAGCATTAATCCGGCGCCGCTTGAGTGATACAAGAGTGAGATAACAGAGGGGCGGCCGAGCGCGAGCCGCCATCTCTCTGCACCAATACGTGAGGGTCGCCGGCAGCAGTTCGGCCACTCCAGATAGATTTTGAGGTAACAGATGATCAACGTAACGACCACGTCTACCCAGCACACCGCGCTGGACCTGCTCAACCTGACCCCGGAGCAGACCGCACTGGAGGTGAAGGATCTCAACCTGTACTACGGCAGCAAGCAGGCGTTGTTCAACGTCAACATGAAGATCCCCAAAGGGCAGGTGACCGCCTTTATCGGCCCGTCAGGCTGTGGCAAATCGACCCTGCTGCGCTGCATCAACCGGATGAACGATCTGGTGGAGATCTGCCGCATCGAGGGGGAAATCCAGCTGCACGGCCATAACATCTATGACAAGAGCGTCGATGTTTCCGCCCTGCGCCGTCAGGTGGGCATGGTGTTCCAGCGCCCGAACCCGTTCCCCAAGTCCATCTACGAGAACGTGGTCTATGGTCTGCGCCTGCAGGGGATCAACGATCGTCGCACCCTGGATGAGGCCGCCGAGCGCTCCTTGCGTGGTGCGGCCCTGTGGGACGAGGTGAAGGATCGTCTGCATGACAATGCCTTCGGTCTCTCCGGTGGTCAGCAGCAGCGTCTGGTGATTGCCCGAGCCATCGCCATCGAGCCGGAAGTGTTGCTGCTCGATGAACCGACCTCGGCGCTCGACCCCATCTCCACCCTCACCATCGAGGAGCTGATCAACGAGCTCAAGAGCCAGTTCACCGTGGTGATCGTGACCCACAACATGCAACAGGCTGCGCGCGTGTCGGATCAGACCGCCTTCATGTATATGGGCGAGCTTATCGAGTACTCGGATACCAATACCATTTTCACCACTCCGGCCAAGAAAAAGACTGAAGATTACATTACCGGTCGTTACGGCTAAGGAGAGGAGAGGATGAATCTCAGCAAACAGATTGGCAGTCGGTTCAACGGCTAAGGCATAATCGGAGCAATCAAGGATTATTTGTATGGACAATATGAACCTCAATAAACACATCTCCGGTCAGTTCAATGCCGAGCTAGAGAGCGTACGCAACCAGGTGCTGGTGATGGGCGGTCTGGTGGAGCAGCAGCTCACCGACGCCATTGCGGCGATCCACGATCAGGATCTCGATGCGGCGCGCAAGATCGTGGCCAACGACCACAAGGTCAACGCGATGGAAGTGGCGATCGACGAGGAGTGCACCCGCATCATCGCCAAGCGTCAGCCGACAGCCTCCGACCTGCGACTGGTGATGGCCATTATCAAGACCATCACCGATCTGGAGCGCATTGGCGACGTGGCCGACAAGATCGCCCGCATGCTGACCGACAACGCCAACAAGCCGCAGCCGCCGCTGGTGTCGCTGGAGAACATGGGCCGTCGTACCATCAAGATGCTGCACGATGTGCTCGACGCCTTCGCCCGCATGGATCTGGATGCGGCACTGGCGGTCTACAAAGAAGATGACAAGGTAGACCGCGAGTATGAGTCCATCATCCGCGAGCTGATGACCTACATGATGGAAGATCCCCGCACCATCCCCCAGGTTCTCAATGTGCTGTGGGCGGCGCGGGCTATCGAGCGGGTCGGCGATCGTTGCCAGCACATCTGCGAGTACATCGTCTACTACGTGAAAGGCAAGGATGTGCGCCACACCAAGGCGGACGATCTGGGCACCCTGCTGGGCAAGGGCTAACCGGAAGTGAATAAAAAGGCGCGTGAAGCGCCTTTTTGTTGCATAACTGGTCGGAGTAAGATAAAGCCCCCAACAGGCTGTTTTCTGATAGAATACTCCCCCTGTGTGAGTCCCGGATGGGCTCACGGTCCGGTCTCCCGGGCCCAGTTTGCCGTCTTGTGCTAAGGCGGGTGTAGCAATAGGTTAATCATGAGTTTTGCCGATAGTTTGTTCTTTTTAATGCTGCTGGTTGGCGGCAGTGTGTTCTTCTCCCTCTCCGAGATCTCTCTCGCCGCGTCTCGCAAAATCAAATTGCAGGTGATGGCGGATGAAGGTAATCGCCAGGCCGAAAAGGTGCTGGCCCTGCAGGCCCAGCCGGGCAACTTTTTCACCGTGGTGCAGATTGGCCTCAATACCGTCGCCATTCTGGGCGGTATCCTGGGTGAGTCTGCCCTCAACCCCGCCATCAAGGGGATTGTCTCCCAGTTCTACCAGGGCCCCTGGCTTGGCGAGATCAGCTCCGGTGCCTCCTTCGTGTTCGTCACCGGCATGTTTATCCTGATCGCCGATCTGATGCCCAAGCGTCTGGCAATGACCATGCCCGAGCAGATTGCCGTGGTGGTGGTGCGCCCCATGCTCTTCTTCGTCACCGTGTTGATGCCGCTGGTGTGGGTCTTCAACGGATTGGCGAACTCCCTGTTCCGTCTGATGCGCGTCTCCACCGTGCGCAACGACGAGATCACCTCCGATGATATCTATGCGGTGATGGATGCCGGTGCCGAGGCGGGGGTTATCCAGCGTGAGGAGCATCAGCTCATCGAGAACGTGTTCGAGTTGCAGTCCCTTGGTGTCACCTCTGCCATGACGGCCCGCGAGAGCCTGATCTACTTCACCCTGCAAGAGAGTGAAGAGAGCATCAAGGCGAAGATCGCCGAACATCCCCACAACAAGTTTCTGGTCTGTGACCACAACCTCGACAGCATCAAGGGCTTTGTCGATGCCAAAGAGCTGCTGATCCGCGTTATCGGCGGCCAGAGCATCGACCTTATCGGTGGCAACCTGGTGCAGAACGTCATCATCATCCCCGATACCCTGAACCTCTATGAGGCGATGGAGTACTTCAAGAATCATCGTGGCGACTTTGCCGTGGTGATGAACGAGTACGCGCTGGTGGTGGGGATCGTCACAATGAACGACCTGATGAGCACCGTCATGGGCGAGTGGGCGACCCACGTGGTGGAAGAGCAGATCGTCCAGCGCGACGAGAACTCCTGGCTGGTGGACGGGGTCACCCCCATCTCCGACGTGATGCGCGCCTTCGATATCGAAGAGTTCCCCGAGAACCAGAACTACGAGACCATCGCCGGCTTTATCATGTATATGCTGCGCAAGATCCCCAAGCGCACTGACTCGGTCAAATACGCCGGTTACAAGTTCGAAGTGGTGGATATCGACAGTTACAAGATTGACCAGCTGCTGGTTACCCGGGTCGAACCGGCTGTGGCCGAGAAGCCAGCTCAGGAATCGTAAAAGGAGCGACATAAGAGTCATGAAGATGCAGTCTCATTCCCGTGCGCTGGCCTGTGTCGCGCTCGCCCTGGCACTGGGTGCCTGTAGTCAGAGTGCGCCGCGCAAAGCTACAGTAGCAGCCAAGCCGGTAGCCCCCAAGCCTGCCGTTGTGGTGCCGCAGCCGGATCCCGATGCGGTGGTGCAAAGCGGCATGGCCGAGCCGAGCCCGGTCTTTGACGAGCAGTATCACGGCCCGGATCAGGGGTCGCTGGAGTCGGTTACCGCCCTGTTTGCCCGTGGCTACATCGAGTCCGCCATGCGCGAGACCATGCTGGCGGCAGTGCACAATGACTATCCGCTGCTCGGCATGCGGGATGTGCGGTTGACCGATCCGGTCTCCAAATTCCTCACCTCCGAGCATGCGGCCACCACGGCCCATGACTACCTCTATGCGGGTGTACAGCGTCGCCTCGGTCGTCCGCTCAGCCCTGCCCAGTGGGAGCAGATCTGGCGCGGTCTGCCGCAGCAGGGTCGGGTCTCCGACTGGGTCAAACAGATTAAGCGAGTGCTGGCCGGGCGTTAAGTCGCCAGCGGATCAAGATTGTGATGAGGCCACCTTCGGGTGGCCTCTTGCATTTCTGCGTTTGCCTCGCCGTTTGCACACTGATTTCTGCTGATACTGATTGCCGCCCGTGGCACTTTGTTTTATCTTGTTTTGGCCATCTAAACATCTATATGTTTTTGTGGCTGCATAATAAAAGCGCTTCCCAAGATGAAGCTGGACGATCTGCAGCGATTCGATGCGAAACCGCAGATCAACAAAACAAACAGATAAATACGCAAATAAACAACGCATATAACAAAGAGACACGACAGATGAAAACCAGGGAATTGTGGGTGCTGGATGGGGGCATGGGGCGCGAGTTGGCACGGCGGGGGGCACCGTTTCGTCAACCCGAGTGGTCGGCGCTGGCCTTGATGGAGGCGCCAGAGACGGTGCGTGACGTGCATCAGGCCTATGTGGCTAGCGGTGCCCGGGTCATCACCACCAACAGCTATGCGCTGGTGCCGTTTCATGTCGGCGATGAGCGTTTCTTTGCCGACGGGGAGGGGTTGGCAGCGCTGGCTGGTCAACTGGCCCGCGAAGTGGCTGACGAGCAGAAGGGTGCCGTGCAGGTGGCGGGTTCTCTGCCACCGCTCTTTGGCTCCTACCGTGCCGACCTGTTCAAGGCGGACAGGGTGAACGAGCTGGCAACGCCGCTTATTCGGGCGCTATCCCCTTATGTGGATATCTGGCTGGCCGAGACCATGAGCTTGATTGCCGAGCCACTGGCCCTGAAAGCGCTGCTGCCTGATGACGGCAAGCCGTTCTGGGTTTCCTTCACGCTGGAAGATGAGGCGCCGGGCAACGAGCCGCGACTGCGTTCCGGCGAGCGGGTGGCTGATGCGGTGACCACGTTAGTGGCGGCCGGGGTCGATGCCATCCTGTTCAACTGCTGTCAGCCCGAGGTGATCGAGGGGGCCCTCGAGGTTGCCCGCACCCGATTGCAGGCGCTGGGCCGCGCAGACATTCGCCTCGGTGCTTACGCCAACGCCTTCCCGCCGCAACCCAAAGAGGCCATCGCCAACGATGGGCTGGACGAGATCCGCGCCGATCTGGGGCCGCTGGATTATCTCGGCTGGGCCGAGCGCTGGCGCGCAGCTGGGGCGAACCTCATCGGCGGTTGCTGCGGCATCGGCCCCGAGCATATTCAGGCGCTGAGCCGCCGGTTGCGCTAAGGAGCCCCCATGAAAGAGAACAAGATTGGGCTCTGGTCACTCACCGCGCTGGTGTTCAGCTCCATGGTGGGGGCGGGAATTTTTAGCCTGCCCCAGAACATGGCCGAGGTAGCGGGTGCGCGCGCCGTGCTGATCGGCTGGGGCGTGACGGGTGTGGGCATCCTGGCGCTCGCCATGAGTTTTCTCTATCTGTCGCGACTCAGACCGGATCTCGACGGCGGCATCTACAGCTACGCCCGCGCCGGTTTTGGCGATCTGGTGGGCTTCTTCTCCGCCTGGGGGTACTGGCTCTGCGCCACCATCGGCGTGGTGGGTTATCTGGTCATTGCCTTTGCGGCGCTGGGCAGCTTCGTCGATACGCCGGAGCAGGTCTGGTTTGGTGAGGGCAACACGCTGGCAGCGTTTGTCGGCGAGTCCTGCATCCTCTGGGCGGTGCACCTGCTGGTGGCCCGCGGCGTGCAGCAGGCGGCGCTGTTCAATCTGGTGGCGACCCTGGCCAAGAGCCTGCCGCTGCTGCTGTTTATCCTGTTCGCCTGCTACTGGTTCGATCCGGTCACTTTCGCGGCGGATCAGCAGGGCAGCACCCTGGCGGTACCGGTCTCCGAGCAGGTGCGCAATACCATGCTCATTACCCTCTGGGTCTTCACCGGTATCGAGGGTGCGGCAGTGCTGTCGGCACGCGCCAGAAACCGGCGGGATGTGGGCACGGCCACCGTGCTTGGGGTTGTGCTGGCACTGCTGCTCTATGTGCTTATCTCGGTGCTGGCGCTCGGAATATTGAGCCGACCCGAGCTGGCGGCGCTGCCCAACCCCTCCATGGCAGGGCTGATGGCCCAGATGACTGGCTCCTGGGGCAAGCTGCTCATCAGCGTCGGCCTGATCGTCTCGGTGCTTGCCTCCTACGTGAGCTGGACCCTTTTCTCGGCCGAGGTGCCCTTCAGCGCAGCCCGCCACGGCGCGTTTCCCGCCATCTTCCGGCGCCAGAACCGCAATGGGACGCCTATCGCATCGCTCTGGCTCACCAGCTTGACGGTGCAGACTTGCCTGCTGCTGGTTTGGCTGCTCGGCAAGGGCTACACCAGCCTGCTGCTTATCTCTACCTCGATGATCCTTGTGCCTTACCTGCTGATCGGGCTGTTTCTGCTCAGGCTTTCGTTCAGCAGGAAGGGGGAGAGCGGGCAGGGCCGAGGCCTAATGCGGGCGGTGGCACTGGTGTCGAGCGGTTACGGCTTCTGGCTGCTCTATGCCGCCGGGGTGGAGTATCTGCTGCTGTCGTTGTTGCTCTACGGGCCGGGCCTGCTGCTGTTTCTCTACAGCCGCCGTCAGCTGGGGGCGGATCTGCGCCTGAGCGGCCGCGAGCGGTTGTTGGCCGGAGTGACCTTGCTGAGCCTGATCCCTGCCGTCTGGTCGTTCGCCCACCTCTGATATCGAAGATGTGATTGACCATAAAAGAGAGCGCCACTGTGGCGCTCTCTTGTTATCAGGGATTGGTTATCAGAGGCTTGCTATCCGGAGCTTGTTATTCGATGCGAAGGCTCAACGGCTGGCAGGCCCGGCCGGTTTGCCAAACAGCACGGCGAGCTTTTGTCGCCAGGGCAGGCCACGAGCATCACGTAGCATGTCGCGCCACTCATGGAAGGTGAGAGTGAGGGGGTTGAAGCTGTGGATCGGCTTGGTGATGCCAAAGCGACACGGCTCGGCCGGATCTTCTTCGACAAAGGTACCAAACAGCCGATCCCAGATGATCAGCACCCCGGCGAAGTTGCGGTCTATGTACTTGGCATTGCTGGCGTGGTGCACCCTGTGGTGGGAGGGGGTGTTGAAGAACCACTCAAGCCAGCCGAGCTTGCCCACCACCTGGGTGTGGACGAAAAACTGGAAGCCCAGACTCAATAGCACGGTGGCGACCACTGCCTCGGGCGGGAAGCCGATGACAATCATCGGGATCCAGAACAGCCACATGCCGGAGATGGGATACATCAGGCTCTGGCGAAAAGCGGTGGAGAGGTTGAGCCGCTCCGAGCTGTGGTGCACCACATGGGAGGCCCACAGCCAGCGAACATGGTGACTGGTGAAGTGGAATAGCCAGTAACAGAGATCCTGCAACAGGAACAGCAGTAGCACACTCCAGAGATTCAGCTCGATATCGAACAGTCGCCAGCCCCAGAGGGTGTCATACAGATAAGCAATGGCGATGGCCGCCAGCGCATCGCCCCCTTGGTGCATCAGGGCCAGGGCGGCGTTGGCGAACAGATCCCGCCACTGGTAGGTGGCGGTGGGAAAGTCAGCGCCATGTTTGCGCAGGTAAAGCATCTCCCAGCCGATAAAGGCCAGAAAAATCGGGGAGAGGTAGAGCAAAAGCAGTTGCACATCCATATGCGGCCATCCATTCAGAGCAATTGCTCTCCAGCATAAAGGATGGCTTTAATATTTCATTAACATTTTTCTGCCAACGAAGAGATGGCATGAAATATGGCGCGGCAGCAGAGGAAGGCGCGGCGGATGGCTATGCTTGATGCAGGCTTTTTCAGGAGGTGCTGGCTTATGCGCGTCTGGTGTTGCTTGTTGCTGGGGTTGTGCATGATGGCGCACGCCAAGACCCGGGTCGAGATCCTGGCGGATGCCGCCTATCCCCCCTACTCCTGGCAGGAGGGGGAGGAGGTCAGGGGGATCTATGCCGATATTATCCGCAAGGTGACCTCTGCCATGCCTGACTATGAGGTGGTGCTCAAGCCCATGCCGTGGCGGCGCGGTCTGAGCATGGTGGAGCAGGGGGCTGCCTTCGCCATTTTTCCACCTTACTACATGCCCGATACCCGCCCTTACATGTGGCCCTACTCCCAGCCGATGCTGGATGAAGAGCTGGTGGTGATGTGCGGCGCCAGTGTGGCGGCCAATACCCCGCAGGCCAGGTTTCCGCTCGACTATCACGGTTTACGCTTTGGCATGAACGCCGGTTTTGCCGTCGGCGGCGATGCCTTTTGGCAGGCGGTAAAAGAGAAGCAGATCGACGTGGAGGAGGTGAAAAGCAATCGGGAGAACCTGCTCAAGATTGTCCGCGGCAGGGTCGATTGCACCATCAATGATCGCCTCTCCCTGCTCTATGAGTTGCTCAACATGATAAAGGCCGATCAGCTGGCGGTGGCCGATATGTCCCTGCTCAAACAGGGTCCGGTACTCAGCAAGGAGCAGGGGTTTCTCGGATACAGCCGCAAGGGGGAGTACCCCTACAAACAGGCCTTTATCGACCAGTTTGACAAGGAGCTCTATCAGCTCAAAAAACGTGACGGAGTGAAAGTGATCGTGGAGCGCTATCTGGGAAAGTCCCCGCGCTGAGCCGATGAGAGGGGCACTCGGGTTCAGCTGGGTTAAGCCTGCTCAGCGTGACGCACAAGAAGAGGGACCTTGCGGTCCCTCTTCGTTTATCCAGCAGAGCGTGTTGGCTACAGCACCTGACTCAAGAACTGGCGCAGACGCGGGGAGGGGGGATTGTCGAAGAAGTCGGCCGGTTTTTCATCTACCAGCAGTTCGCCACTCTCCATAAAGAGCACCCGATCCGCCACCTCGCGGGCAAAGCCCATCTCGTGGGTCACCACCACCATGGTCATTCCTTCGCGGGCCAGCCCCTTCATCACATCCAGCACTTCCCCCACCATTTCGGGGTCGAGCGCACTGGTGGGCTCGTCAAACAGCATGATGCGCGGCTGCATGGCGAGTGCGCGGGCGATGGCCACCCGCTGTTGCTGACCGCCGGAGAGCTGGGAGGGGTAGCTCTTGGCCTTGTTGGATAGCCCTACTTTCAATAGCAGGGCTTTGGCGCGATCTTCGGCCTCTTTGCGCGATAGCCCCCGCACCTTCTGAGGGGCGAGACAGATGTTGTCCAGCACCGTCAGGTGGGGAAAGAGGTTGAAGGACTGGAACACCATGCCCACCTCTTCCCGCAGCTTGTTGACATCGCCCGGCTCGGTCAGGCTGATGCCGTCGACCACGATATTGCCGTCGTTGATGGTCTCCAGCTGGTTGAGGGTGCGCAGGAAGGTGGATTTGCCGGAGCCGCTGGGGCCGACGATCACCACCACTTCCCCTTCGGCGACCTGGGTGCTGACATTTTTCAAGGCGTGCACTTCGCTGCCGTAGAACTTCTCAACGCCGGTCGCTTTGATGATGGGATCAGTTGCTGCGCGCATATTTTGCCTCCAGAAAACGAACCGGGAAGGCGAAGGGGGTGCCGGTGATGGCTGCACTTCTCGATGCCTGTTGCACCTTGATGATGGGATCAGTTACTGCGTGCATATTTCACCTCCAGAAAACGAACCGGGAAGGCGAAGAGGGTGTCGGTGATGGCTGCACTTCTCGACGCCTGTTGCACCTTGATGATGGGGTCAGTTGCTGCGTGCATATTTCACCTCGAGACGGCGTACCAGGAAAGAGAGGGTGCCGGTCAGCACCAGATAGAGCAGGGCGACGGTAAACCACACCTCGAACGGACTGAAGGTGGAGCTCACCACCTCGCGCCCCGCCTTGGTCAGATCGGTGATGGAGATGACCGAGACCAGCGAGGAGTCCTTGATGAGGTTGATGAACTGGCCTGCCAGCGGTGGCAGTACCCGCTTGAACGCCTGCGGCAGGATGACATAGCGCATGGTCTGGGCCGAGGTCATACCTAGGCTGCGACCCGCCTCCATCTGCCCCTTGTGGATGGAGCTGATACCGGCGCGGACGATCTCCGCCACATAGGCCCCGGTAAAGACGGCCAGCGCGGCGACCCCGGCGGTGAAGCGGTCGAGGTTCAGCACGGTGCCGATAAAGAAGTAGACGATGAAGATCTGCACCAGCAGCGGCGTGCCGCGGATGAGCTCAACGTAGGTGACCGCCAGATTGCGCAGGGCGGGATTGGGGGAGAGGCGCGCCAGCCCGGCCAGGGTGCCGAGCAGGATGGCGAAGATGCCTGCTACCAGCGAGAGCTTGACGGTGACCCAGACGCCCCAGGCGATGGGGCCTGCGGTCCAGCTCAGTTGGGTGTCGAGGGTATCGCCACGAAAAACGGTATCCCCTTCGGCAACTTGTATGCCAGTGCTGGCGATGGCTTGCCGCACATTGGGGTCGAGATCGTCTTGCAGGAACAGCTTGCCCTTCTCGGCCTCGCTGGTGCCCGCCATCACGGTGCCGTCAAATTCGGCCAGATTCTTCTGCTCCGCCTGATAGGCGATGTATTGGGGAATGCGTTCCCAGCGCCAGGTGTAATCCACTGACTGGACAGCCTTGTAGATGCCGAATACGGCAACCAGCAGCATCAGCAGGAAAACCCCATGCCAGAGTAGCTGATTGGGCTGTTTTTCCATCTGTCTTGTCGGTTTGGGTGTGTGCACAGTCACAACCTCTTCTCGTTATTGTGTGGGGAGCTGCGTGGTGCAGGGGCGGCATGTGCCGCCCCCCGGAGGTTATTTGAGCTGGTTCAGCCAGGCGTTGGATTCGAACCACTTCTTGTAGAGACGGTCGTAGCTGCCATCGCCCTTGATCTGGCGCAGGTAGTTGTTGAACCAGTTGAGGGTGTCCTGATCCCCTTTGCGGATGGCCCAGGCCAGCGGTTCGAAGGTGAACGGCTTGTCGAGGTGCACCACGGCGCCCTGATTCTGGGAGGCAAAAATAGCGTTGTAGGGCAGGTCATAGACGAACGCATCGACCTTGCCGTTGATCACTTCCAGCTTGGCGTCATCCTGTGTTTCAAACTGCAGCAGGGTGGCTTTGGGGATCAGGCGCTTGACTGCCTGCTCGCCGGTGGTGCCGAGCTTGACCGCGATCTTGTATTTCGGGTCGTTGAGGTCGGTGAAGGATTTGATTTCGCCCGCCTTCTCTTTGCGCAGGACTATGGTCTGGCCGACCACGATGTAAGGATCGGCAAAGTTGACCCGCAGGTTGCGCTGGGGAGTGACGGTCATGCCGCCCATGATGACGTCGAACTTGTTGGTCAGCAGCGCCGGAATGATGCCATCCCAGGCGGTGTTGACGAATTCGACCTTCACGCCCATCTCTTTGGCGACCATCTTGGCGAGATCCACGTCAAAGCCGATGTATTGGCCCTGCTTGTTGGTCATCTCGAAGGGTTGATAGCCGGCATCGAAGCCGACTCGCAGCACGCCGCGTTCGAGCACGGCATCCAGGGTGGAGGTGGGGGCAGGGGTCGGGGCCGCCGTGGCGATCCCGCAAAACAGCAGGGTAGAAAGAATCAGTTTTTTGATCATAAGTGACGTCTCTGTCGGTGGTGTGTTCGGCCTTGAACCTGATCCCGTGCGACTCCGTGGCACAAGAGACTGCTGCATCCGGCAACAGGCAAGACAGGATGAATGTCTTGAGCGGGACAAAAGCCCCATATGAGATGCTATGAATAGTGGTTGAGTGAAAAATGTACCAAAAACAGATTGTGTCAGAAGACTCAACAGGTTAGAGACATTTATTGCTCATGGCTTCATTCATAAAATCACACGAAAACAACATATCTATCTAATGGGGTGGGTTCAAGCCCAAATTATCCCCAAGACATTTTGTTACAAAGTCAGGGCGCCGCTTGCGACTCTCATTGAGTTGCTGGGCTCCGTAAGAGGCTTTTTATGGGGTTAATACGAATACGCATTGGCGGGATATCACACGCATTGCTCTGTTTGTCAGCAAACGAACGGGCTTTATTGTGAAAACCATCAAGTCGTACTGGGTCTTGGCAAACGCTTCTCATATACTCAGTTACCCTCTCTGCATGGCTTTGGTATGGACGCCTCACTACTGCTTAAGCTGGATATTTTTACCTTGATGATCATGGCCTTGTGTGGCTATTGTCTCGGTTTCCTCACTCTTACCATCATTCGCGTTACCCACAACGATATTCCCGGCGTCGGGGTTTGGTGGTGGTCCAGTCTGTTTGCCATGCTGGGTCAGGCGGGATTTGCCAGTCTGCTGTTGACACCCACCCCCTATGGCTCCTGGGTGGGCAATGTGTTCCTGATTTTTCATGTGTCGTTGCTGCTGGTCGCCCAACGCTGTTTCTTCCGTCAATCGCCGGGCTGGCCTGTCTGCTGGGGATTCATCCTGCTGTTTGCCGCCATCATGACCTGGTCGGTCGCCATCGATGGCCGGATTGCGGTACGGGTGATGATCAGCAGTGCCACCTTCCTCATGCTCAGTTCGCTCATCATCTGGCAGCTCTGGCGTCACGGCCGCCCTGATTATCAGGTGGCGGTATGGGTGCTGATTGGCCTCAATCTGGTGCTGATTGCCATGACCCTGATGCGGATATTTACCGTGTGGGGCGAGGTGATCGAAAGCCCGTTCCAGCGTCAGCTGTTCAACGTGTTGCCCTATGTCTCCATGCTGGTGGGTAGCTCCATGCTCACCTTCGGGGTGCTACTGCTCTGCAACCAGCACCGGGCGCTTGAGCTGCGCTATCAGGCCAGTCATGATCCGTTGACCGGCTTGTTCAATCGCCGTGGTTTTATGGAGCGTCTGGCCCGGGGACGCCCTGCACAGCAGGGGGCGCTGGCGGTGCTCGATCTGGATGACTTCAAGCAGATCAACGATCGGCATGGCCATGAGGTGGGGGATCGGGTGCTGGAGCGGGTCGGGTTGGCACTGCGCGAGCTGGAGGGAGTATTGGCCAGTCGCTTTGGGGGCGAGGAGTTTGTGCTGTTGTTTCGCCATGCCACCGCAGAGGAGGCGATTGCCCGTTGTCAGTCACTGCGGGTTCAGCTTGCGGCCTGCGAGGTAGAGGGGATCCATATCACCGTCAGCATGGGTATTGCTCACTGGCAGGGTGAGTGGCACTTTGACAGCCTGTTCAGCCGTGCGGATGACGCTCTCTATCGGGCCAAGCGGGAAGGAAAGAACCGGGTCTGTCAGGCTGCCTGATGCAGGAATAGGTTCAGGAATAAAATCAGGGCGCGGTGATCCGCGCCCTGATTGTTTCTGTTTGCCGGATATAGCTTGTCAGCTGCCACCCGCTACTCTGCATTCGTTTGAGGGGTTCTCGGTGCCTGCGCCTTGAGAAAGGGGAGCAGCAGCAGGGCCGAGATGCCCGCCGCCACCGAGATCACCACGAAAAAGCCGTTCCAGTGCCAGATCTCCATCACTTTGGCCAGCGGATAGCCCGACAGCGCCGCCCCCATGTAGGCAAAGAGGCCGACAAAGCCGGTGGCCGCCCCCGCCGAGTTTTTGTGGGAGCACTCCGCCGCCGCCATGCCGATCAGCATCTGCGGGCCAAATACGAAGAAGCCGATGGTAAAGAAGCAGGCCGCCTGCATCACATAGCTGAAGAAGGGCATCAGCCAGAGCGATCCCACCGCCAGCAGGATCCCCACCGCAAAGATGAGGTTCATCGGGCCACGGTTGCCGTTGAACAGCTTGTCCGATCCCCAGCCCGCCACCAGCGCACCGATAAAGCCCCCCACCTCGAACATGGAGATGGCCGAGTTGGCGCTCATCAGATTGAAGCCGCGCTGCTCGGTCATGTAGAGATTGCCCCAGTCATTGATGGCGGTGCGCACCACATAGACCAGCACGTAACAGCAGGCGAGCAGCCAGATATAGGGGTTGCCCAGCACATATTTGCGCAGGATCAGGCGATGGGAGAGCCCCGCATCCTGAGTCTGCTGGGCCAACTCCATGGCATCCTTGCGCCACTCGCCCACCGACGGCAACCCCATGGCGGCCGGGGTATCCCGCAGCCGCCAGCAGAGGAATAACCCCGCGATGATGGCGATAAGGCCGGGCACTATCATGCCGTAGCGCCAGCCATGTTGCAGGGCGATGGTGCTGACGATAAGGGGGATGAGCGCCCCGCCGACGTTGTGGGCAGTGTTCCAGGCCGACCACCAGACCCCGCGCTCGGTGCGCGAATACCAGCTGGTGAGCAGCTTGGAGCAGGGGGGCCAGCCCCAGCCCTGGAAGAAGGCGTTGGCGACCCAAAGGGCGGCAAACATCCAGAGTGCCGACGAGAGGCCGAACAGGATATTGATAACGCCGGTGGCCATCAGTCCGACACCCATAAAGTAGCGCGGGTTGGCGCGGTCACTGATGATGCCGGAGAAGAACTTGGAGCAGCCGTAGGTGATGTAGAACAGAGTCCAAAGCATGCCGATATCGGACTTGTCCAGCATGCCGCTTGCCAGCATGTCCGGCATGGCGAAGTTGAAGCTCTTGCGGGTGAAGTAGAAGACCGCGTAGCCCAGATACATGGTCAGCAGCAGGTGCAGCCGCCAGTGGCGATAGGTGGCATCGATCTCGGCCTGATCCCGGATAAGGGGCCGGGGCGGCGCGCTTCTCATAAAACTCAGCACAGGCAGGCCCTCTGGTGGTGATTAGCCATGACTCTCCTCCCGTCTGCGACTGGGCAGGTTGACCGTCAGTTGGGTGCCGTGGATGCAGGAGAGTTGCAGACTGCCCCCGAGCGCTTGTACCCGCTCGCGAATGCCGAGCAGGCCATAGCCCTGTTGCGGGCGGCTTTCCGGCAGACCGCGGCCATCATCTTCCAGCACCAGTTGCAACTGCTCGCCGCTGGTCCGGGCGCGAATGGTGACCGAGTGGGCGTTGGCATGTTTGACCACGTTGTTGAGCCCCTCCTGACAGACCCGAAACAGGGTGACCCGCTGGGCATCCGAGAGATCCCCATCCGCCAGCTGCCACTCCAGACGGGTGACGATTCCGTGACGTTCCAGCTCCAGCTCCCTCAGCAGTGCCCGTACCGCCTGTTCCAGAGTCATGTCGTCGAGCTGGCGCGGGCGCAGCCGCCCGAGCAGGCCGCGCACCGCGTCATAGATCCCGAGCGACAGTGTGTCGATCAGGGCGCTGCTCTGGCCCACCCCGGCATTATCGGGGGCGAGGCGGCGCACGATCCCTGCCTGGGTTCGAATGGCTGTGATGGTCTGGCCGATGTCGTCGTGCAGCTCGCGCGCCACCTCCTTGCGGATGCTCTCCTCGGTCTCCAGCAGCCGCTCGGTGAGTTGGCGATTATGGGCGAGCTGGCGGGTCAGCGCCTGATTGAGTTCGCGCTGGCGCTGGATCCCGGCGCCGAGCAGCAGGCCGGTGAGGCTCTGGGCCAGCAGGGATAGCAGCAGGTCGAGGGGGTGATCGTGCCAGGCCTGACTGGCCAGCAGGGCGATGGTGTTCATCAGGGTGGCGAGCAGCGCCCCCTGCCAGCCGTAGCGCCACGCCATGGCGATGATGGGGATGGCCAGACAAAACGGGGTGAAGCGTACCAGCGAGTTGGGCAATCCCAGTTGCAGCCAGAGGCTCAATACGAACAGCAGCAGATACCAGACCAGATGGCGAAAGCGCCACTCCACCGGCTGATCCACCAGCGCAGGCCCCAGCGGCACCCAGGTGGCGCGGGTGAGGTAGTGCCAGATCAGCATGCAGGTGGAGGTGAGGGTCAGACCGCCGGTCAGGCTGAGCAGCAGGGCCGAGAGGCCATCTTCCCCCGCCAGATGCCAGAGCAGGGCTTGCAGCAGCGCCGCCGCCGTGACGGTGGCGAGCAGCAGCAACAGTTGCTGCCAGTCGTTGCGCACCTGTTGGCGACGGGCAATCAGCAGCGGTAGCAGGGTCAGCAGACTGCCCGCGACCAGCCAAGGCCAGTGGGGCAGCCCCACCTCCAGATTGAGCCAGTAGAGCAGCAGTCCTTCGCACAGCAACAGCGGCGGCCAGTAGTGGCCGGGACTTTGCAGCAGCAACCCGAGGCGCAGGCCGAAGGGGAACAGCAGCACCGCCAGCGCCGGGCCACCCGCCAGATGCAGGCTGATGCTCCAGAGGCAAAACCAGCCAGCGGCAAAGATGAAGCAGGCCGCCAGCGCGATGGCGACATAGCTGGCAAAACGGGAGATCACCAGCTATCCAGCATGCGGTGGGCCAGCTCGACGTTGTTGCTGACCTTGAGCTTGTCCATCAGGTTGGCACGATGGACGTGAACCGTCTTGGGGGAGAGGCCGAGCTGCTCGGCGATGGCTTTCACCTCCAGCCCCTGGGCCAGCAACTGGGCAATCTCCCGCTCCCGATTGGTGAGGGGATCCCGGCTGCTGCTGGCCAGTTTCTGGGCGATGTCCGGCGTCAGATAACACCCCCCCTGGGCGGCGGTGCGCACGGCGGCGATCAGCTCGTCCGGGCTGCAGCGCTTGGAGAGAAATCCCTTGGCACCGGTTTGCAGCGCCTGCTCGATGAGGGCGGGGCTGTCGTGCACCGAGAGCATCACCACCGCAAGGCTGGAGGGGAGCTGCTTGAGCAGATCCAGTCCCGACTGGTCGGGCATCGAGATGTCGCAGACGCAGACTCGTGCCCCGCTGCCGGGCAGGCCGGCAAGGGCGTCGCTGGCGGAGCCGAATTCGGCGACCACCTGTAGGTCGGGCTCCAGATTGAGCAGTTGGGCAAAACCGGATCGGACGATCTGGTGATCGTCGATGAGGGCAATTTTTATCATGATGTCAGCCTGAAATTCGATGCGTCATGACCATGACGCGGCCAACAAGATACCTGCCCCCCGAGTCAGGCTCAAGCAGCAGCAGGAAAAGGGGCTAAAAACCGGGGGGCAAGGTGCGCAAAGCTTGATCGGGATCAGCTGGCAAGGGCGAGCAAGCGGGCTGATCAACAGGGGGATGACCAGCCCGGGGGACTCAGCGGTGCAGCTCGCCGGCGCGCTCTGGCTGATAGACCACTTCCAGAATTTCTACCTCGATGGTGCGACCGGCCGGGCCCGGCCAGGCGATGCTGTCGCCCACTTTCAGACCGAGCAGGGCGCTGCCCACCGGCGCCAGTACCGAGATGTTGCTCTCGTCGCCCTTGGCATCGCGCGGGTAGACCAGGGTCAGGCAGAACTCGTTGCCGCTGCTCTGCATCTTGAAGCGTACCTTGCTGTTCATGGTGACCACGTCCGGCGGCATGTCGGCCGGTTCGCGGATCTCGGCACGGTCCAGCTCCTCTTGCAGGGCCAGATGCTGCGGGTGGTTGCCAAGCAGTTGTTCGATACGATCCAGATCAAGGCTGGAGATAACCAGATGAGGTTGTTTCATAAGATATTCCTTATCAATAGCGGATAGGCCCATACCGGCGGGTGCAGGTTGGCCATCACGCAAAGTGTTACAAAAATGGATACAACAGGTTCAATCGATTGAAAATGCCATGCCCCCAAGCGGCTCGCGGCCGAAGGAGCGAGGCGGGGGCTCAGCAGGGTGTGAGCAAATGCGAGGAAATAGCGAGTATTTTCATGGGGCTACCATAACCATTCTGGCCAGCCTTGGCAACCGTGATTGAGTGACTACTCAGGAGCCTGATAGTTGTACTGACGGATGATCCGCGCCAATGTGCCATCATGGCGCATCTCGTCTATCACGGCTTGCCAGCGACGTCCCTCGGTGAAGGGGAACTCCTTGCTGGCGGCGACATAAAACTGGGTACGCATCAGAGTCTCCCCACGTACCAGCCGGTCGGTTGGCAAATCACCAAGGCGCTGGTTGTAGAGGATGGCGTTCCAGGCGGCCACCCAGGCATCAATACGGCCCCGATGCAATTTCTGGGCATTGAGCTTCTCGGTGGCCACGGTATCACTTTCAAGCTTAAGTCGTTGTCTGAGCAGATGCTGACCGAAGGAGTAGCGCAAGGTGCCGATCTGCAGCGGTGGGAGATCTGTCACTTTGAGGGGAGAAGGATGAAAGCGGCGATCGCTGACGATGACAAAATCGTCATCGAGTATCGGTGTTACCCAGTAGTAGAGGTGTTCCCGTTGAGTGCTGCGTACCGGCGGGATCAGCAGCACATCCTTGCGGTGGATAGCCTGAGTCAGGGCTCTGGCCAGTGGCATCAGCTCGATGGTGAGCGGTTCTTTAAGGCGTCGAGCAGCTTCTTCCATTATTTCGATACCCACCCCGCTGGGTTTACCATGGGAGGACTGAATGACGTAAGGGGGCAGCTCGGCCGCCACCAGCACAATAGCCTGTGCACCGGTGTTCACCAGCAATAACAGCAGGGTAAAAAAGGGCAGGCAGAGAGCGCGCATCAAGGTCGTGAGCCAGAGTCGAATATGCAGAGTGTAACATTCCTGCCTGCGTTGTCGTTGTGCCTGCTGAGGGGTTGGGATCTCAGTCGAAGAAATCCCGCAGATCGCGCACTTCGTAATCAGCGAGTTGCTGCCAGGGGAGCTGAGCAGGCAGCTTGCGCAGGGTCACCTCCATCCGGTAGCTGCGATAGCCGTCGAGACTGGCCGATTCGACTACCAGCGGGATCTGCCACTGACTCGACCAGAGAATGCGGGTTCGTTGCTGCCCTTCGCGCTTTTCATACCAGCGGGCCTGCTCGGGGGCGGCCTCATCCAGCGGGGTCATTCCCTCGATCAGCACCGGGTTGACAAGATGGCGGATCCGCGGCCAGTCGGGTTTGAAGGCCACCTGGCCATACTCTTCCACCGGCACTTCAACCAGCTGGTTGTGCCAGCTGTCGGCATAGCGCAGCTGAAGTTCACCCTCATCACTGCGGCTGACCCAGCGGGCCGCCATCTGGTGGGTAAAGTGCTTGTGGCCGGGGGTGGCGTCGTGAGTGGCGTGATAGGCACGGGCAAGGGGGAGGGGAATGAGCCGCTGGCTCCACACCTGATTGCCCACCCGCAGCCACTTCTCTTGCCAGATACTCTCTCTGGCGATGCCATCGCTGCCGGTGTTCCGGTCGTGATAGCTGATCCGGGCGGCGAGATCCGGGGGCGTGTCGTCAGCATGCAGGGGGAAGGCGAGGGTGCTGCCAAGCAGCCATAGCGAAAGCAAAAGTCGCATCATCATCTGTCGCTCGAAAGAGCCGGGGCCCGGGCTGCTGAGTCAATTGCTCAGATGCACCCGGGCCCCTGCTGCTTACAGGCCGAGCGCCTCCCGCAGTTTGCCAAACACCTTGGTGTTATCCAGTGTGCCTTTGAAGCGGTTGCTGCCAGCGCCATCGGCAAACAGCATCACATCGCCGCCGCCGTGGGTTTCCGATGTCAGCTTGACGCCGGTCTCCTGCAGGTAGTCATTGGCCATCACCTGATCGCTGGTGAGGACCGGGCGTACATCGGGGCGGTTGGGGCCGTTACCGAACACCAGGGTGGTGAAGGGCTTGCCATCCACGTCGTTCTGGGTCGAGCCGTCGCCATTTTTAACCAGATCCAGCACCGGATTGCCCTTGGCGGAGTAGCCGTTAATGGTCATGGTGTGGTCATGGTCGGCGGTGACCACGATCAGGGTATTGTTGAGGTCCACTTTACCCAGCGCCGTCTTGACCGCCTCATCCAGCGCTACCGCGTCGGTGAGCGAGCGCTTGGCATTGGTGCCGTGCAGGGCGTGATCGATACGGCCACCCTCTACCATCAGGAAATAACCCTGACTGTTCTGGCTCAGCAGGTCGATCGCCTTGGCGGTCATTTCGGAGAGGGACGGCTGGGTATTGGCAGCCCCTTTGGCGACCCGATCCAGCTCGTAGTCGAGGTGGGATTTGCTGCTGAACAGACCGAGCACCTTGCCACTGGTGACCTTGGCCAGTTCACTTTGGGTAGTGACATAGCTGTATCCCTGCGCCTTCATCTCGGCGGTCAGGTCGCGGTTGTCATTGCGACCGCCCTTGTTGCTGGCGCTGTAGGGGGTCCAGTGGTTGGCACCACCGCCCATCAGCACATCGACCCCATCCCCAAGCGCTTGGTTGAAACCAGTTCCTCCCGGAACAGCTTGTGCGGCGATGTCATAAGCGGCATCCCGATGGCAGATGTGGGCGTAGGTAGCCGCCGGGGTAGCGTGGGTCAGCTCGGTAGTGGTGACGGCCCCGACCGATTTGCCTGCCGCCTTGGCCAGCTCCAGGATGGTGGGCACCGGCTTGCCGTTATCGCTGCTGCAATTGTTGACGGTTTTGTTGCCATTGACGTCTTTGCCGGGGGCGACGGCTTTGGTGTCGCTGCTCATGGCGATCACCTCGTTGTTCATCTTGACCCCGGTGGTGTAGGCCGCCATGGAGGGGGCCGAGTCGGTGGTCTGGGCATCGTTGGAGAAGGTCTTGATGCGGGCACTGCGCGGCAGTTTCATCATCTCCAGATTGCCCTCTTCTCCCACCTTGAACAGGCGGGTGGCGGTGAGCACGGTGGGGCCCATGCCATCACCGATAAAGAGAATGACGTTTTTGGCATCACCGGCCTGTGCCTGGGAGGTTGCGCCCAGCGCACTGAACAGGGCGGCGCAGACCAGCGTGTGCTTGATGGATGTGTTCATCTGTTTGCTCATGAAAGTGCTCCTTACAGCTTGGCCGCAGCCTTGATCTTGCCGAACACGGCGGTGTTATCGAGTGAGCCATGGAAGCTGTCAGCCCCCTTGCCGATGGCGCCGAGGAAGACATCGGTGCCGCCGTGGGTCTCGTTGCCGATTTCGCCTACCTTGACCACCACTTCCTGGTGGTAGTCATTGGCGGAGACGGTGGCATCGTCGAGCGGGGCGACGCTGCTGCGCGGGCCATCCACCCGGTTGTAGCCGTTGCCAAAACCTATGATGGTGTAGGGCATGCCCTCGCTATCCTTGCTTGGCTCGCCAGTCTCGTAGTTCTTCACCAGCCCGAGTACGCCGGGGTTGTCGGCGGTGGTCTTGCCGGTGCGCTTGGCATAACCGTTGAGCACTAGCGTGTGGTCGTGATCGGCGGTAACCACGATCAGGGTGTTTTTCAGCTCGGGGTCGCTCTTTTTCACCTCGTCGATGGCAGCCTTGATGGCGTTGTCGAAGGCGATGGTGTCCTGCAGCGCCCGCTTGGCGTTGGTGTCGTGCAGGGCGTGGTCGATACGGCCCCCTTCCACCATCAGGAAGTAACCCTTCTCTTTGCCCTTGAGCTGCTTGATGGCGGCCAGGGTCATCTGGGCCAGTGACGGCTCGCTGGCAGGACGGTCCAGGTCATATTTCATGTGACTGGAGCCAAACAGTCCCAGCAGCGGCTTGCCCGCATCGGCCTTGTTCAGCTCATCCAGATTGCTGGCAAACTGGTAGCCCTTGGCCTGCATTTCGCTGATGAGGTTGCGGCCATCTTCCCGCTTGCCCTTGTCAGCTTTGGGCAGGAAGAAGCTGCTGCCGCCACCGAGCACCACATCCAGCCCCTCCTTGAGGGCGCTGTTGTAGCCTTTGCCGCCCGGTACCAGCTGGACGGCGATATCTGCCTCCAGATCCCGGTTGCAGATATGGGCATAGGTAGCCGCCGGGGTGGCGTGGGTCACCCGGGTGCTGGTTACCACGCCGGTACCGCGGCCATCGGCTTTGGCCAGCTCCAGCAGGGTGGTCACCGGCTTGCCGGCGCTCTTGCTGCAGTCGCTCTCATAGGTGGCGTCGCCGTCCATGCTGATGACGCCGTTGTTGCTCTTGACCCCGGTCATGTAGGCCGCCATGGAGGGGGCCGAGTCAGTGACCTGGGCATCGTGGGAGAAGGTCTTGATAAAGGCCGTCTCTGGCAGGGTATCGATGGTGAGATCACCCTCTTCGCCGACACCGTAGATGCGGGCTGCCGTCAGGGTGTTTAGGCCCATGCCGTCACCGAGGAAGAAGATGACGTTGGTGGGTTGGGCTGCGGGCTTGGTCGCCACCGTGTCATTGTCTGATTTGCAGCCGGCAGCCAGGGCGGCGCCGATCATCACTGCAAGTCCTGCCATTTTTCTCATTGGGGTTCGCTCCTTGTAAAACCTGAGCGCAGCCTAGAGGGGGCAGATGACACTTTTACTGACTATCGGTGACGGTTGTGTGAAAAAGTGATGAAAATGTTACACTATATCAATATGTTATCTATCAACTGAGCCAGTTGGTCCGGTCGCTTCCGGCAAGGTTACTCCGCCTCGGCGGTTTGCTGATTTGATGAGGTGATGGTTAGAATGACCTGTCAAAAGAGGCCCGCAGCAGGTAAAATGCGCCCCCTTCGTTCGATGCCCGCGGCAGAGCGCCTGTTGTTCCATGCGCGCGCCCGCAGCCCCCACAGAGAGTAACGGATATGTCCATCAACTGGTTCCCCGGTCACATGCACAAGGCCCGCAAAGAGATTGCCGAGGTCATGCCCCAGGTCGATGTGATCATCGAGATGCTCGATGCCCGCATCCCCTTCTCCAGCGAAAACCCGCTGGTGCCCGAGCTGCGTGGTGATACCCCGGTGATCAAGGTGCTGAACAAGGCGGACCTGGCCGATCCGGCGATCACCGATCTGTGGGTGGCGCACATGGAAAAAGAGAAGGGGATCAAGGCGCTGCCGCTGACGCAACAAGAGCCGGAGAAGATCAAGCAACTGCTGACCCTCTGCCACGAGATGCTGCCGGAGCGCAATTTTGAGCTGCGCGGCGTGCGGGCGATGATCATGGGGATCCCCAACGTGGGCAAGTCCACCCTGATCAATACCCTGGCGGGGCGCATCATCGCCCGTACCGGCAACGAGGCGGGGGTGACCAAGTCCCAGCAGCGGATCAAGCTGGATAACAACGTCATCCTGACCGATACCCCGGGTTTTCTCTGGCCCAAGCTCAACCCGCCCTCCTGTGGTTATCGTCTGGCCATCACAGCGGCGATTAAAGACACTGTGTTCGACTATGCCGATATCGCCATGTTTGCCGCCGATTACTTCATCAAGGCCTATCCGGAGCGGATCAAGGCGCGCTACCAGATTGACGAGTTGCCCGAGACCGAGATCGAGCTGCTGGAGATGATCGCCCGCCAGCGGGCGTTTATGCGCAAAGGGGGGCTGGCCGACCTGCACAAGGCGTCCGAGATCCTGATCAACGAGTTCCGCTCAGGTTTGCTTGGCCGCATCTCGCTGGAGACGCCGGAGATGGTGAGCGTCGAGATTGTCGAAGCCGCCGCAGAAGCCGAGCAAAAAGCCAAAGAGAAGGCCGAGCGGGAAGAGGAGCGTCAGGCCCGCGCCCGTCGCAAGTACGCCCGCAAGCGTCAGAAATAGTTATCCTCAGGCGTCCCGAGCTTGCCTGACAACGAGCGAGCTTGTGTGTAGACCGCAGCGATCGGCTGATCCGCCAACTGCTGACCCAGGCCCGTATCGACAACCAGCAGGGACTGGTACTGACCGAGCTGGAGATAGGCCAC